>JALYRR010000299.1 GCA_030855265.1 Bacteroidota bacterium
GGGGTATGCAGCTCCATAGCCTGTTGCGATAATTCCGCCTGATTTGGATGCAATAAAATCGAGACACATCAATGTGCCACCATCGTATTCATTGCTCCAGAGCTGGTTTCCGCATTTATCGAACCGGATCAACCTGAGTTTATTCAATGGTGTTGAACCGCCTGTCACCCAGCCGCCATCCGACATTGCAACCACTTTTACCTGGTAGCTCAAATTGAAGCCGCTGAACTTCTTATAAAAGCCTGATTGCGCTATCGAAGTGAAGGCACAAATAATCAGAACCATTATAATTTTAAAAGCTTTTTTCATCTTTACTTATTGATCATTGATTTTAATTCAGCAATTTCTTTCTGTTGAATATCAAGCTGCTTTTTCATCTCTTCAATTATAACCTGCTGCTCCTGCATGCCTTTCACTAATGGAACAACAAATTCTGCGTAGCGCAATCCGTAATGATCCTCGGAGTTTTTCGGCTTATCAACACCACTGAAATCAAAGCCGCTTTCTTTAGCAGCCTGCTCCACTTCCTGTGCAATAAATCCGGTTTGAAGGATCGATGCTTTTAAAGTTTCACTTTCTCTTAATCTTAAGCTATCCGGAGTATGATAAAACGAGGCAAGCGCGTCCATGTCCATGTGATAAGTAACCGGACGAAGCTTTTTTATGAATGTTAGTCCGGGAACTGTTTCTGAAATATCTTTTTTGAATCGTGCGTCTGAGATGGTGGTCCAGCCGACTTGTCCGCCGATTGATGAAACCGATGCGTTCCCGAGACGGATCTGGTTGGAGGCTGTGATGGAAGTTTGTGCACCAAGGGCAGTGGAATTTGAATAAGAATAGATATTAAAAAGATAGGCTTCGTAGCCCAAAGCCGAATTATTATTTCCTGTATTGTATTGCAGGGCATAATGGCCCAACGCTGTATTATTATTCTGAGAATTACTTGATACCATAGCAAAACATCCAACAGCTGTATTGCCTGAACCAGTGTTACCTCCTAATGACTGAGATCCGATCGCGGTGTTTGCAATGCCGGAAACATTATTAATTAGTGACCCCCACCCCATTGCACAGTTATTATGGCCCGCAGTGGTCGACCGCATGGCCAACCAACCGAATGCGCAATTCCGGTCACCGTGAGTATTGGAGAACAATGCTTCGTTTCCGATGGCAGTATTGTAATCACCTCCAATATTTGAAAAAAGAGAATGATACCCGATCGAAGTATTTTTATGACCGTCAATGTTTGAGTACATCGCTTTCGAACCGATTGCTGTATTAGCAATGCCATTATTTGAGCCTATGACAGATCCGTTGTTATAAAGAGCTGAATCACCGATTGCAACCAAATTGCTATTCTCCGTATTCATGAATAAAGCAGATGTGCCTATAGCAATATTTGATGTACCTGAGATGTTTTTAAAAAGGGATAAATATCCTACGGCGATGTTTAAATTTCCTGATTTATTATAAAAAAGGGATGAAAAACCTAAAGCAACATTTTTTGAACCGTTAGTGTTAAAACTTAATGCTTTACCACCGAGAGCAGAATTCATTATGCCTGAGGTATTATTAAGTGCTCCAGCTCCAATTCCCACATTATCACAGCCTGTTGTATTAGTTCCCAGTGCGTTGCTCCCAATGGCAATATTGTAATTCCCTGAGGTATTACTGTAAAGTGCATAAGAACCAACACTTACATTTCCTAAACCATTCAGATTAGAGTATAAAGATTGATATCCCAAAGATGAGTTATATCGACCTGAAGTATTTGCAAACATTGAATTATATCCCGCAGTGGTATTAAAATAGCCTGTAGTATTTGAATATAAAGAATTCGCGCCAATTGAAGTATTGGAATATCCCGAAGTATTTAAGGAACCGCTTTTTAAGCCAAGAGCTGTATTCTCAAGAGTAGCATCAATACGCCCAGCTTTCTGACCATTCACTTTAAAATTCAAAGGAACATTGTCATTCGTTCCAATGTAATTTACAGAGTCGATCAATCCGGAATTCCCTGTCAACGCCCAACCAACTGTCCCCGTTGCCCCCATTGCACCTGTTGGTCCGGCAACTCCTGCACCTGTTGGACCGGTAGCTCCGGTCAAGCCGATGCTTCCTGTTGGGCCTGTGGCTCCTGTAGCTCCAACCGGACCATTACCGGATGTTTCAGCGTATAATGCGTATGGAACACTTAGAAGCTGAGAAGTTCCCATGTTCTGAAAGCCACTACCATAATCGATTTCCTGTTCAATGAACTTATCTCCACCGCCCCAGGAAATCGTTGAAAAAGTTCCGATTGATGCAGTTCCTTGTCCAATGCTGATGTTGAACAAGCCAAAAGCATTTGTAGTAACTGAATGTGTTTCCCGATATATGATTGCACCGGAAGCAGAGCCGTCATGTATGCTGATACGGACATCAAGCGCTGTTAATGAAAATTCTGCTCCGGCGGAATTACGCGCAATGGCCTGGTAGCGGAAGGATTGAGGAGCTTGTGCAAATATGGAATTACACAGAAGGAGAAAAAATGTCGTGTAGATGAAGAGTAGTTTTTTATTCATTTTAGCGAATTAAAAATGAGTTTACTCTATTTTGAATGCAATCAGCATAACAAAATACCCTCTAAGTTAGTATGGGCATTGCAGATTTTTTTGTGATTTCGTTAAAAACCGAGAAGAGTTCGGTGAAGGGAAATTTTGAAGGACCGGGCTTCCCGGCTAAGAAATGGTTTGGGGTTCGATTATAAAAGGGTTTCGCGCAAAGCCGCAAAGAGCGCAAAGACATTATTTTCAATAGGATCAAATCCCATTTATTGGTAGATTGTGAAGACCAAACACTCCCCTGGCCCCTCTCAAGAGGGGAATTGCTTCGTAATAATAATGGCTAATTACAAAATGGAAAACGATCATTCTCGCAACTCATATCCGATCATATTTTATCATACTCACCGAAGGTGATCATATCCTTCATAAAAGATCGGAGCCTGCCCCGGTGCAGACCGGGGTACCAAAAAAACACAGCATCCTATTTTATCATGATAATCATGAAAATCAGCAGCCTTCCCCGGTGCAGACCGGGGTTCCTATACATCACACATCATGTAAATCAACGTTCCAAAACAGAGGCCCTACACTTTTCAAAGTTCATGTTTATCCCATTTCTCAATCTACTCCGTAAATTGAAAGATTCCTCCACTCCGGTCGGAATGACGGTACGACAGAGATTCTCAGATAAAACAAAACACTCCCCTGGCCTCTCTCAAGAAGGGAATTGCTTCGAAATTAACATGCGGTTATAAAACAAACACGTTTCTACTTGCAACTCAAGATC
>JALYRR010000127.1 GCA_030855265.1 Bacteroidota bacterium
CCTCTCCTTCGGAGAGGGGCTAGGGGTGAGGTCTTTAGGCCTCACAAAATCACTCAACGCCACATTGTATTGTCCCGCCGGCTTTTTGCTTTGCTGACGAAGCGTATGAAAAGTGGTTTTTACTTCCGTCATGCTTTCATCCGAATACACTTCAATATCATCACCATTTGAATTTGCGGGATAAATTCCGATCACAGCATTCGCCTTTAGCCATTTCTCCTCAATAATTAGCTTCAGCATTTCCCGGGCATCATTAAAAAGCTTTCGCGCTTCTGGTCCGCGCTCTTTATCATCAAGGATCTTTGGATATGAACCTTTCATTTCCCAGCTAATAAAAAATGGTGTCCAGTCGATGTATTCAGAAATTTCCTCCAATGAATAATCAGTAAATGTTTTATTCCCGATGAAGGCAGGCTTTGCTATGATGCTCTTATTCCAATCCACAGGAAATCGATTAGCACGCGCTTCTTCAATCGTAACGAACTTATTTTGTGATTGAGCATTCTTATTCTGCTCACGAACGCGTTCATAATCCTTGTTCACTTCAATCATAAAATCAGCACGTAATTCTTCGGAAATCAGGCTGCTCGCAACAGGCACCGATTTACTTGCATCATTCACATGTACAACAGGACCTGAATAATTTTGTGAGATCTTCACGGCAGTATGAACTTTGGAAGTTGTGGCTCCGCCGATCAATAGAGGAATTTTGAAGTTGAGACGTTCCATCTCTTTGGCTACATGCACCATTTCATCAAGTGAAGGCGTAATTAAACCACTCAATCCGATCACATCCACATTGTGTTTTTTCGCTTCCTCCAAAATTTTATCGCAGGAAACCATCACACCAAGATCGACGATTTCATAATTGTTACAAGCCAACACCACACCAACGATGTTCTTCCCGATATCATGAACATCCCCTTTTACAGTGGCCATTAAAATTTTTCCGGCATTCGCTCTTCCATTGCCAACAATTCCGGCTTTTCTATTCGCTTCCTTTTCCTCCTGTAAAAAAGGTTCCAGGTAAGCAACGGCCTTTTTCATCACGCGCGCGCTCTTCACCACTTGTGGTAGAAACATTTTTCCGCTACCGAAAAGATCACCCACGATATTCATTCCAGCCATCAATGGTCCTTCAATCACATTCAAAGGACGCCCGAGTTTTAATCTCGCTTCTTCGGTATCTACATCAATGTATTCAACCAATCCTTTAACAAGTGCATGGCTTAATCTTTCTTCAACAGTTCCTTTTCTCCAGGCTTCATCCTTCTCCGCTTTCTCGTTGCTTGTCCCTTTTAATGTTTCAGCATGATTGACCAAACGCTCTGTAGCATCATCACGACGATTCAATAAAACATCCTCCACCAGTTCCAACAAAACTTTTGGAATATCATCATACACCTGCAATTGAGAAGGATTCACAATTCCCATATCCATTCCGTTCTTCACTGCATGATATAGAAACGCGCCGTGAATTGCTTCACGAACAACATCATTTCCACGGAAAGAAAACGAAACATTGCTCACACCACCGCTTACTTTTGCGTAAGGAAGATTTTCCTTGATCCATTTTGTAGCATTGAAAAAGTCAAGCGCGTTCAAACGGTGCTCTTCCATGCCTGTTGCGACAGGAAAAATATTCGGATCAAAAATGATGTCCTGAGGAGGGAAATTTACTTTGTCCACAAGGATATCGTATGCTCTTTTGCAGATGTCGATCCTGCGCTGCAAAGTGTCTGCTTGTCCAACCTCATCAAAGGCCATAACAATTACAGCAGCGCCGTATTGTTTTACTTTGTTGGCTTGTTCAATAAATTTTTCTTCTCCTTCTTTCATGGAGATGGAATTCACAATTGCTTTTCCCTGCACACATTTTAATCCCGCTTCGATCACCGACCATTTGGATGAATCGATCATGATAGGAACGCGGGAAATATCCGGTTCAGAAGCAATGAGGTTCAGGAATTTTGTCATGGCAGCTTCGCCATCAAGCATTCCTTCATCCATGTTCACATCGATCACCTGGGCGCCGCCATCCACCTGATCCTTTGCGATCGCGAGCGCTTCTTCATAGTTTTCTTCTTTGA
Organism: Bacteroidota bacterium; assembly: GCA_030855265.1. Classification (GTDB taxonomy): domain Bacteria; phylum Bacteroidota; class Bacteroidia; order 2-12-FULL-35-15; family 2-12-FULL-35-15; genus 2-12-FULL-35-15. Next base: position 2,091 of record JALYRR010000127.1, read on the forward strand.
TCAGACGAAGGAATTTTTTTGAACCTGTTACATTTGTTCGTTCACCAACATTCATGAAATTACTTTCCGGCCGAACCGTTACAGGCTCTAATCCGCTCAGATGCATCAAATGATCAGCCTCAGGCTTCTTTCTTGGTTTGGATTTTCTCGCAATTTCCGCAATCCGTTTTATATGTGCCGGGGTTGTTCCGCAGCATCCTCCTACAATATTTAAAAAACCAGCTTTAAGAAAATCTTCGATCTCATGCCCCATCTCATGAGCGTCCTGATCATACTCGCCGAACTGGTTGGGCAAGCCCGCATTGGGATAAGCGCTGACATAAAACGGTGCTTTCCCTGAAAGTTCTTCGAGATAAGGGCGCATGTCCTTTGCACCCAATGCGCAATTCAGTCCAACGCTGAGAAGATCAACATGTGAAACAGAATTAAGAAAAGCTTCTGTGGTTTGGCCTGACAATGTCCTACCGCTTGCATCCGTAATGGTTCCGGAAACCATAAGCGGCATGATGATATTCATTTCCTTGCAAACATTTTGTATCGCAAACAAAGCAGCTTTTGCATTGAGGGTATCGAAAATCGTTTCAACAAGAAGCAGATCCGCACCTCCATCAATTAATCCACGTGCTTGTTCTGAGTAGGCGATCACGAGTTCATCAAATGTGATGGCGCGAAAGCCGGGATCATTTACATTTGGAGAAAGTGATAAAGTACGATTTGTTGGCCCAAATGCTCCTGCAACATATTTCGGTCCTTTGAGTTCTTCATCGGAATTCTCAGCGTTAAATTCAGATACCGCTTCTTTCGCAATTTTTGCGGATTCAAAATTCAGTTCATAGGCAAGCTCCTGCATGTCGTAATCCGCCATGGCAATTGTGGTTGCACTAAAGGTATTTGTCTCGATGATATCAGCACCAGATTTCAGATATTCTTTGTGGATGGCTTTGATGATCTGCGGTTGAGTGATTGAAAGCAAATCGTTGTTCCCCTGCAGATCCTTGTGCCATTCCGTAAAGCGTTTACCACGATAATCTTTCTCTTCCAGTTTGTATTGCTGGATCATGGTTCCCATTGCACCATCGATCACGAGGATCCTTTTTTCTAATTCTTTTCGAATGTTTGTCATAATATGTTTGCGCTTGTTCAGTTTTTAGCCGGACAAAATTTATTTATTCAATTTTCCGTAATAGATCCGAGTATCGTATTCAATGTTTACCGTTCCGTTTTCCTGAAAGCGTGTGAAGATCTTTTTTAACACACTCATCATAAAATCAAAATCTTTATGTTCTTCAGCAGGCATATAGGACGAAGAGAGCACACGACCTTTTAATCCTTCAAGGTCGAGAAGATGATTGTTCAAAAACGTTTTGGTTTTATATTCTCCATCAAAGAATTCTTCAAAGACTTTGTCTTCAATGTTCTTATGATTCACTTCCAGGTAATCAGTTGCGAACATGCGGATAAAATCCTCGTATGCCTGTAAAAAGAGACTGCTTTTAATTCGTCTGTCGTTCCACATCAGCACAACAAATCCGTTCTTATTCAGAATACGTTTGAATTCTCTTTTACATCTAACAGTATCAAACCAGTGAAAAGCTTGTCCGGCAATAATTAGATCTACGCTGTCCTTTTCCAGCGAAGTATCTTCCGCTGTGGCATTGACACTTTTAAAATCAGTGTAATGACCAATCAGATTTTCCGCAGCAAGACGCATTTCATCATTAGGTTCAACGCCCAATACAGTATACCCTTCTTTCAAAAAAAGTTCAGCTGAAATTCCGGTTCCGGATCCGATATCAGCAATGCGGGCAGATGAGTTTAATAAACCTTCTGCCTTTAAAAACGCTACTGCATCAGCCGGATAAGACGGGCGGTATTTGATATAATTTTCGACTCTGTTACTAAATCTGTTCAATGAATGCATTGATGTTCTGCTTTTTGTTAGCGGGCAAAAAAAATTCCCCTGACGTTTATGGTCAGAGGAGATAAATTATTTTGATTTTTCAATTTCAAAAATTTACTCTGACTTATCTTTCTCCTTACGGAAAACGAATTGGCACCTTTCCCGGAATGAACCGGGGGGTTGCTAAGGTTTCACAGGGCGTATCCCTCCACCTTTCTTGATAAGTTAATAAAACCCGGATAGTATTCTTTATCCTGATTTTATGTCCCCGATCATGATCGGGAACTGTTGAAAGAACTGCATCAAATATACAGAACAGCCCTGAAACGGCCAAGCAAATTTCAATATAATGCCTACTTTTACCCTATGCGTTTTTTCATTCATATCGGTTATCATGGCTTTCATTATCGCGGCTGGCAAAGGCAGGCCGGAGTTATGAGTGTTCAGGAGACATTGGAGAACGTAATTTCAAAGGTGCTCAAAACCCCCACTACGATTTATGGCTGCGGCAGAACAGATGCAAGGGTAAGTGCAAGCCAGTATTTCTTTCATCTTGATGTAACAGATCCGGGAGAATATGATCTGCTCTTTCGTTTGAACAAAGTATTGCCGGCCGATATTGCCATTTTCGATATTATTAAAGTGGAGGAAGGCCAACACGCCAGATTTGACGCCAGTGTAAGGACCTACGATTATTTTATTCATACACGCAAAGATCCGTTCCTGAGTGAAATGAGCTCATTGTATCAGTATGATGACCTCGACTGGGAGTCGATCATTAAAGCCAGGAGCTTGCTCACCAGCTATTCGGATTACCGTGCATTTTGTAAATCACCCGAAAAACACCGTTCCACTATTTGTAAAGTAACGGAAGCGCAATGGTACCGTAATAAAAACGGGGATCGCTTTCGATTAAGAATTACGTCCAATCGTTTCCTGAAAAGCATGATCAGGATTCTGGTTGGGAAATTTTTAGAAATCGGGAAAGGTGAATTTACGGTAGAGCAATTTGAAAATGCATTACGAACAAAGGAAACACCTTCATTGATAATTGGAGCGCATCCGCAGGGACTTTACCTTTCGGAAGTGAAATACCCTTACCTGGAGATCAAGCCCCGTATTGATTTCTCGGGAATTGCAGGAAATGAAGAGTGGATCAGGATGTCCTAAAACGAAGGGCAACTTGCCGCTTTGTTACGTTTAAAAACACCTTTATGCTTTCCTTTAAAAAGTCGGATTTTTTTCCCTGAACGTGAACGTTTGTACTTTTTCTGTTCAGAATTTCCTTCCGCAACTTCCGAAGTAGTCTCAGGAGCCTCATTCATCATTTCAGGAGTATTTTCTTTAACATTTTCTTCCACTTTTAATTCCGGGGTCGGAGTCGAAACAACTTCAGGAGCAATTTCGGAGCCTTCAGATTTCGGAGCCTTCGATTCAACAGGAATACGGGATGATACCGCTGGATATTCTTCAGTTGTTGTCTGAGGTTTTTGGGATGGCTTAAGGTATTTAGGCTGATAAAAGGACGTGGAAGAAGATTCCGTAACAAGAACTTGTTTGGAACGGGGAGTTCTCAGGTAGTTAAAATACTCTGCTTTACTGCTGCTCTTTTTCTTCTTCCATTCCGGACAAGCATTCGTTGAAGGCTTTTCGACAGCAGTAGTTTCTTTCTTTTGAGAAAAAAGACTGAGGGGCAGCAAGAGAAAAAAGAGGATTTGCGCTTTCATGGGGACTGGATTTAAATAAGAACGGAAGCGATCATGCTTTAGTATTGTCATCCTCATTATTCTTGAGTCGAAGATATAATTCTTCCACTTTTAGGCGAGCCCAGGGGGTTTTACGAAGGAAGACCAGACTTGATTTAATGCTGGGTTTAGAAACAAAACAGTTGATTTTGATATGATGAGCAAGTCCTTCCCAGCGATAATGTTCGAGCAGTTCCTCCAGAATAATCTGGAGAGTTTTACCATGAAGAGGATTATTTTTTTGGGTCATGAGGTGAAAATCATAAAATAAAATGGTTGTTCTGAAGTAAAAATTAAATTAAATAAAGATGATTTCGAAGACGGACTAAATGGCTCTCAGGCGCTCTCATGGCTTATCAACAGGTTCATTGTTAATAAATCAAATTACCCATTTGTAAACGACTACTGTCGGCTTTACTTCTTTATTTACAAATCATTAGCAAAAAAGCACCCTCTCTGAAACCTTAGTTTCTTCAAAAATGTGGTATTTACAGGAAGCATTGCACATCTATATTTGCCCCGCTTAACCTAACAAACTTTCGACAGCAAAAATTTACGGCTCTCTCTAATTCAAATTTAGCAAAACTAAATTTAAGAAAGGAGGATATGATCAGAATCATGTAGTCGTCATCCATTTACAGCAGATTCCCAGGAGTGCTGTGTGGCGCCCTAAAGTGGCTTAGTAACTGAAGAAACAAATTATTCAATTCAACCATTACAAAAAACAAAATAAACATATGAAAAAATTTTTTTTAGTAGCAGTTATTTTAATAGCAACAACGGTGAGTTCTTTTGCGGGACCGATAGTGACAATAAAAATTGCCATTGGCAAAAATGCCTTAAACTGTGATAAATTCGGTATTTGTTGGAAAGATTCAGGTGTATCAGTAGATTTTGCTTTGGTGGCGAACGGAACATCCGGAGGCACCCAATTAAAAATCAATGAAGAAACAGGCAATCTGGATATCATAATCCCTGAAGATGTTTGGAAAACCAAATCGAATTATTTTTCAGGGTCAACAGTGATGATCGATGAAGAAATAAATCTCGGTAGAAAAATTTCGTCGATGCTACAATCTCCGACAACGGTTGTGATTAAAACCGGAAAATACAATATAACAAAAGACCGATCTAACAATGTCATCATTTCCATTCCATTAAAATAATAATAAGGGCGGTTGATGACCTCAACCGCCTTAATAATTTAGACAATGAAAAATCTTTTACTTACAGTATGTATACTTTCTTCTATCCTTTTTAGTTGCAGGAGAATTATTTATTACGCCGCAGGAGTCAGAGAGCCGCAGGAGGAGACCAAAGAATCTTTGCAAAAATTCACTGCAAAATATTTAATTGACACAAATGATTTGTACCAACCAAAAGACACATCCGCATTTCTAAAACTAAATAAGATTTCATCCGTTTTTAGCGGGTATGCATTCTTTGATAAAAACAAAGAAATGCTGATGTATAAAGATACAGGCAGCGCCTGCTCGGCACCTGTTATTTTGTTTTCACAATCGATTTGCGAAAGAAGTCATATGCCATTTTATAAATCATACAGTCTTTCTTTAATAACTGACAAGATTAAGCCTTTAAATAATATAAAATATCCCAACAAGGAGGAATATGATTTCTATGCATGTATATTTTGGTACAAGTATTTAGGCAAGAAAAAATTTCAATCCGATATCGCAGATATAGTTAAAAGTTTAAAATCAAACAACTGCAAAATTAAAATTTACCTCATTAACCTCGACCTGCAGTCAGGTTGGAAAAAGCAAATCCCAATTAAGATTAAATAAAAAAATTTGAAATAATTTCATTGTAACGAATTGTACATTTAACCATACCAGTTATGTTAACCTATATATTCAAATTATTTATAACCATTTCATTATTATGCTTAATACCAATGATTGGCCTATCCCAATTAATAACTATCAATGGTACTTTTGATTCTCAAACAGATGGCAGCCTAAAACCGAAAGGCAAAGACAGTCTTCATATCTTGTCTTTTACTTCAGAAAACATTTCCAAAACATTCAGTTATAAAAAAAAGGAAGCAATCGATTTCCAACTCATTAACTCAACTCAGTTAAAACAAATATTTTCGCAAAACGAATTTACATGGGTGTTTATTCAAGCATCATGGTGTGGCGGCTGCAATAGTTCGCTGAAGAAATACATTAAACTAGCAGACTCATTAGATCAAATAAGAATTGTAGTAATTAATCAGGATATGAGAATCAGATCTTTACAACATAAAATATTTAACGAAGGTTTCAAAAGTCAGCCATATTTGCTAGACCCCAAGGAATACGGCACTTATGAACCAGATAAACAATCAAAGTTTGTAGGTGAACTAACCGATCTTGGAAAATTAGTTAATTACAATCCAAAAGGGGTTCCACATAATTTCTTCTTTAATAGAAAAGGCGAATTGATATACTATGGTCCTAATGACATTACATCACAAACATTAAAAGAGAAAGTTCTTAAATCAGAATAATTTTATGAATTTAATCTTGTCAACCCTTTTAATATTATTTCTCGCTTTCGGCAGTTTTTTTTTAAAAAAGGTAGTAGGCATTCGCGATCCCAATTCCTTGCCCCGCTTAAAAATTAAAGCATTTTAAGAATGAGGAGTGTATTTATACTCCTTGCTATTCTTTCCAGTTCGTTCACAGTGGCGGGGTGTTCTGCCTTTCCTCAACCCGACTCCCTCCAAAAGAAAACCCCGATCATCCCTTCCTGTATCACTTACTCAAGTAATCTATCTGCTTCGTATACTCATTACAAAAACTGGAAATACAATGGGTTCAACAACTACTCCTTTCTCATCCGGGAAAATATAAATTTCGATTCTATAGGATCCAAACTTGAAACTCACATACGCTTTAACGGTGAACTCGGGTACATGAAATTTACAGACAGCACCTGGTTTAAAAACAGTGATTTAATTGACTTAAGTGCCGATATCATTAAACGCACTGATAAAAACCTTGAAAATATTTTCACCTTCTATTTTAATTCCCAATTCCTCTCCAGCTACGAAAGCTATTATAACGATAGCGGAATCTATAGCAGGCGCTGGTCGGGTGGATTCGGCAACCCTATGAACATCGATATCGGATACGGAACGACCTGGTCATTCTGGAAAAACTGCAGGATCAATTTAACTTATGTCACCTTCCGGACTTCCGTCATCCCGGAACTTCAACCGGATTTATACCAAGAAAGCCAGGATTTTTTGTATAAAAAGAGTCGGATCAGATCGGAGTATGGCTTAAGCCTGCAAACTTACATTCGCAAAAACCTGAACAAGCATGTACGCTGGGAGAATTATTCCCGATGCTTTGCAAATGCCATTAACCGCGATAAAGTAGAAATTGATTTCAGGAACAGAGTGATCATTAAAGTTCTTAAATACCTGGATCTGATTCTCGACAGCAGGATCCGTTATACTCCTTACCCGCCTTTTAAATTTCAATTCAGAAATGAACTTATGCTCTCATTTACTTTAGAGAAATTCTGAAAATTACAATTCCATCATCTTCATGTAATCCTTCGGTAGTAACCAAGAGAATTACCGGATAGTATTTCCTTTGATCTTAATATGTGAATAAGACATAGAAGGGTATAGTGCGGAATTTTATGGAACTTTTCAGTGAGGTGGTACATTTACCTGAAACAGGCGGATTCAGGAATTTTACTCTCCCTGCTTAAGGGGAAAATATTTCCCTTTCAGGGCCTTCAGTTTAGCATCAATCTGCTTCTTAAAAAAGAAATATCCTCCTATCATTAAAATCAGGTAGGGCATCGCCATTAGGTACAAAATTCCTGTATTTAAGCCTTTCGCGATAGAGCTTCCACCTTCATTCAAATCACTCTCCGCACCGGTTCTGCACATGGAGCATTGAGCATACCCAATAGAGTTGTGGCAAAAAAGCAACAGAAAGAGACAAAATGCAATGATTTTCCGGAATCTCATAGATGGTAAATTTACGAAATTCCTCTTCAGGTCTCTCTAATTATAAGGTATAAATTTCTCTACCTTTGTAAGACTTCATCAACAAATCCCTAAAATGGTAAAAGGAATTTTTCCCCTTCTGATCTTCCTTGTATTTCATTTAAACACTCAAAACTGTCATGCAAAGACCACTGCATACACCATTGAGTTTTCAGGTATTAAGGTAGGTAATCTTTATACGAATGTTCAGACTGTTAACGGAATTACCATTTACCAACTCAGCAGCCTAGTCGATTTCTGGATGGTTGTTAAAGTAAAGATCGCCTACAAGATCGTTGTTAAATTTGATGCAACTAAAATGCTGGAATCACAGGTGAACTCCCTGGCCAATGGAAACTCCTATCACTCAACGATTATCTGGAATGAAGACCATTACAATATGGATTGTCACACCTACAAATATGATTACACAGCAACACGAACAGAACCCATTAAATCCTCGCTTCTGCAACTCTATTTTATAAAGCCGGAATCAGATTGCTTGATGTTATCTGAAAATTATGGTAAAGACGCTTCGGTAAAAAAAATAGCGGAAGATGTTTATCAGGTAGAAACGCAGGGTAATAAAAACAAGTATCATTACAAAAACGGAATTCTCGTAATGGCTGAAATGCACAGTCCGGTCAAGAACTACCTCATTAAGATCGTGGAATGATCAATGAATGTAAAACGGGGAGATCATCACGTACACCACCACTCCGGAAATAGTAACGTATAACCAGATCGGATATGACCAGCGAACCAGCTTGCGGTGCTTTTGAATAAATAGTTCTCCTCCGGGTGCCTGACTTCTCAACCCAAAATAAAACGACAAAAGAATCAGCGGCAACACCAGCGCTGCAAGAATGATATGACTGATCAGGATGATAAGGTAGATCGTGCGTGAAGG
>JALYRR010000128.1 GCA_030855265.1 Bacteroidota bacterium
TCCGCATCCTTCTCCCTCATATCAGTAAGAACGATACGGATACCTTTATTCAGATAAGCCAGCTCACGTAGGCGGGCAGCAATGATATCATAATGATAAACAGTATGGGTAAAAATTGAGGCATCAGGCTGAAAAGTAACAATTGTACCCCTGTAGTCGGTCGGACCAACTTCCTTAACAGGATACAATGGCTTCCCGATGTTGTATTCCTGGATATGTTCTGTACCGTTACGGTGAACATTCACGGTTAATAGAGTAGATAGTGCATTCACACATGAAACCCCTACTCCATGCAATCCACCAGAAACTTTGTAGGAATCCTTATCGAATTTCCCTCCGGCATGCAATACGGTCATTACTACCTCAAGTGCCGATTTTTTCTCTTTTGGATGCATATCCGTAGGAATACCACGGCCATCATCTTTTACTGTGACGGAATTGTTCTCGTTGATCGTTACAAAAATGTTCTTACAGTGGCCGGCAAGAGCCTCATCAATTGAATTATCCACCACCTCATACACCAGGTGATGCAATCCTTTTAATCCAATATCCCCGATATACATCGCGGGGCGTTTTCTCACCGCTTCCAATCCTTCTAATACCTGAATACTGTCGGCCGAATATTCCGTCGATCTCAGGTTCTTTTCATTAACTGTTTCTTCCATAATTTCTGTAAGTTTTTTATGCCAGTTTTAAAGGCTAACAAATATAACATTTTGCCCGAAAATAAAGGCATAGAGAGGGGATTAAATGCCTCATTTTTATCAACAATTGTTAATAAAATAAACGCGAAATTATTTGGAAGTTAATAGTTTAACCTTCGAGTTTTAAAGGAGTTAAAATGAGTACGAAAGACCACCCATCACACTCAGCTTTTGTGTAGGATAATTCATCCAGCGATTGTAACGAACACCGGCAATGTTATTCAGATTTATGAAAAACCCGAGCTTTTTATTGTACCTGTATTCTACTCCAAGATTCGCATCAAACAGCCCTTTAAGCTCCGTGGCTACTACTTTCGTTCCTGTGATAGAAGTTGTATCCGCAACGTACGTTTTTGCATACTGCACATCCACATAAAAAAGATCCGCTTTCACAATTATCTTTTCTCTTAAATTATAATTTGCTGATAGTGTAATTTCCACCTGAGGTTTGTACCAGGCACGGATCTCATTTTCCATTTTATAATTAAAGTATTCTCCGCGAAGATTAATTCTTAATTTCTCTCTATTCTGATAAGAAATTTCACCACGTATATTCAGCAATTCTGAATTATCATAGATCACATCAAACCGGTTTCCCAGCAAGTCTTTGGAGTCGTTTACAAACATCATAAGGTTATCAATTGCGGCATAAGAAGCCCGCGCATTAAAAGCAAGGGTGGATGAAAGTGTACCACGGATACCTCCAAATAATTCATATTTTTTGTTTGTATTGTTTAATGTCAGGGAGGATAAAACAAATGGGTTTTCATCTGTAACTGACTTAAAACTATTCTTCTTTAATGCTCCGGTTGCTCCGACATACGGCACAATGATATTTTCAAAAACATTATAGCTCAGGTCAACATTCGGATAAAAATAAAATTTCGATTGCACAAAAACATCCATTACCGCGGTAACTCCGAGGCTTGCTCTGTATTTTTCACCAGTAGCGATAAAGTTAGGATTCAGGGTGATAATTGTATTATCACTTGTGTCGTTCGCCGTCCTGAAATTGTAATAATCCACTGCCGCATTCACTTTAAACAATTCTTTACTGATCGTCGTCTGAACCATTCCGTTCGCGCGGATATTATTCTCTGCGGATTTATAATAATCCGACAGGTTATAATAGCTCAGTTTAATATCATGATTATATCGTTCTGCTTTTGTGTAATGACTGATCAACTGAGTGTTCGCAGCGAAGTAATTGAAACGCTGTTCCGTGGCTCCGCGGTTGAGTGTATGCAAGTCAGTATCATAACCATAAAAATGAACCACGTTTCGTGCGTAATCAAAGTTTCCAACAAGGGAATGTTCTTTCAGGAATTTTTTTCCGTACAGACTCAATTCATTATCACTAAATCCTGCAAAGCCATGATCTTTTAAAGTAGACGATGAGGAGAGATGTTTAAAGCGAAGTCCGGCTGAATACTCTTTGGAACGAAGGTTATTGTACCACAACTCACCATAAGGCGTTGTATACGTTCCCATACCGATCTTTACCAAGGCATTGTATAATTTTGTCAGAGGCTCTCCAATCATTTGTGCAGGAACAATAGGCTCAACATCGAAGCCGGTGTTAATTTTTTTCGAGCTGATGCTATACCCTTTTACCGGAATCTTTTTTGTGGAATCAATGATCACCGGATTGTCGTTGAGTTTATTTGCATCCGTAATAACAGGTTTATATTCCCCTGTGGTAATAATGATCATGGAATTAAGCGTATCCTGTGCCTTCAACGAAAATTGCGAAACCAGAATACAACAAAACAAAATCAAAAATTTAAAACTGAGCTTATTCATTTTTAGGTTCTCCTTCCTCCGGGGATTTTACCGGCTCGGTGAATAATTTATCCTGATTTGTTCCATTTTCATCAAACCCTACTTTTAAAGGCTCTTGAGGAGTTTTCATTTTTTTCTCAGCTTCCTCTGCGGCAATAAGATCCGCCAGTTTTTGCTGAGCAAGTTTGATCAGTTCAGGAATATGAGAATCATCAATCACGGATCTATAGGTTGTTTTCGCCTGGAAATTATCTTTTAATCCAACATAATTATCCGCAAGTAAAATCAGTGCTTTGTCGATCCAATAAGGAAAATCACCCTCTCCGTTAATGAGACTGAATATGGTTTTTTGAGAGTTTTTAAATTCCCCTTTTTTGAACTGAATTTCAGCGATGTAATAAGCAGCCTCTGCAGCAATCTCACTTTTTAACTTATTGGTAACCACTTTAAATTCTGCCATTGCATCTTCATAACGCTCCGCAGCAAAGTGTGAATGGGCAATAATAAAATGAGCCTCACCACTCAATTCATTTGAAACACCTTCCAGCGTCAATACTTTGTTTGCATAGTCAACCGCCTCCTTCATGTTCTTCAACTGATAATTACAGCGCATCAATCCTGTCTTTGCGGAAGCATTGTTCTTCGGATCCTCTGCCACCTGCTCAAGCTGTCTGAAATAATCCAGAGCAAGATTACAATTTTGCTTTTTGTAAGCTATATCCGAAGCTTTTGCCAATGATACTTCTGTAAACTGATTTTTATTTTTGCTTATCACAACGCCATAGGAAATTAAAGCAGCATCCGTGTTTCCAGCGCGGTATTCACATTCCGCCTTGTAGAAGCTGGCTTCTGTTATAAAGATCCCGTCAGGAAATTGTTTGCTGTAATTATCGAAAGCCGTTACCACATTTTTACAATCCTGTTTCAGGTAATGTTTTTTTCCGATATCAAACGCAAGTGAATCAAGTGCTCCTTTCGGAAGTGAAGCTCCGATGGAACTCAGATAAGCTGTTAATCCCGGAACATCGCCCTTAGAAGTATAAATATCTTTTATGATCGCAACAGCTTCGTTCGCTTCGGCGGATTTTCTGTCGCGCTTTATCAGTTTATCGAAATAAGCAAGCGCATTTTCATCGTCTTTTTTATTGTAGTAGATCAGTCCGATCTTACTAAGAGAAGCATTCACATAAAGACTGTTTGGATACTCCTCAATGAATTTCTTAAATCCTGATAAAGCCAGATCGTTCTGATTATTGAGATAGTATGTTTGTGCAAGTTCGAATTTCGCTTTCGGAAGATAGGTGGAAGAGGTAGAGGAATAATTGTTAATGAAGGTTTTCAGGTCGTTTATCTTTTCTGAATATTTCTTCATCACTCCATATGCAAGCGCTCTCTGAAACAAGGCATAATCAGCATTGATAAGTTTCATTGAATAGGCTTGTCCGTAATAGTCCACTGCCGCAGCATAATCACGATTCATAAAATAACCATCACCAATGCGGTTATAGGCATCATTCACTTTCTTCGCATCAGCCTGAGGTTTGAATGTTACAAATTTCCGGAACCAAAGTAAACTGTTCGGATAATCTTTCAGTTTGTAATACGCATAACCAACATTGTAATTAACATCACTCAGCTCCGATTTACTGATCGACCCCGGCTCTGCAGTGTAATCAATATAATTCTCAATCGCCTCGGCATATTTCTCCATACGAAAATACGCTTCCCCTTTCCAGTAAACAGCAGATGCACTTATGTTCTTGTCGAACTTATACGTAACTGCTTTATCAAATAATTTTATCGCTTCCGCATAATCCTTGTTATTGAACAATTCAACTCCCCGGAAGTACGCGACTTTCTGATGGGCCTGCTTCAACTCAGGTGTGAGCGTTTTTATACTTTCAATCGCCTCAATTGCTTCCTTGTAATTTTTTGTTGTGGTAAAAACATTCACCAGGTAAGTGTAAGCTTCATCCAGTCGTGGCGACTCAGGGTATGTTTTAATGTATTTCTGAAAAGCCTTAATTGCCTCGTTGTATGGATTGAACGCCAGCTCATAACACAGTTTCGCATAATTATACAATGCATCTTCCTGAATCACTTTGTCGAAATCAAGCTTGGACGCCTGGCCAAATGCATTCCTCGCATTTGGTTTATTATCCATTTTCAGGTAACAATCCGCCATATGATAATAGGCATTCTGCACGAGTGAATCATCATAATTTGTAACCTTGATAAGGTAATTCAGAGCATTCTCACAATCATTCACTTTGTAATACGCATATCCCAACTGATAATTATCCTTGCGGGAGGAAGAGTTGGTTGCCTTTTCATACTTCAACAAATAAGGAATAGCTTCTTTGTAACGAGAGGTGCGGTAATAAGATTCTCCGAGTACACGAGCGATTTCAGGCATTCTTTTCGTGCTTGCAGAATCAAGCAATGCTGGAGCATATTCAATTACCTTATCATACTTCCCTTGCAGGTAATAAATTTGAGCGATGTAATATGGAACAACAGGTCCAAATGTTTCATTGGTTTGCAATTTCATGAAATCAGCGAGAGCCGTTTCATAATTTTTTTCGTTGTAGGCAATGTGGGCATAATAATATTTCGCTGCGGAAGCGTATTTATTATCTACGTCTTTGATCTCATACAAATCCTTCTTTGCTTCTGCATACTTTTCGGTAGAGAAATAACTATAACCTCTTTTAAAATAAAACTCTGCTAATTCTTCAGTAGTCAGATCATAGATATCCACTTTCTGAAACCATTCAATAGCATCACGGTATTTTTTCTTGCGGTAGTTGTATTTCCCCAGGTTATAATAGGCGAATTTAACTTTCGGACTTTCGGGATGCTCTGCAACAAATTGCTTCAGATACATTTCTCCATCCTTGTTGAAAAGTTCAATGGCGCAAACAGCTCTGTAATATTCAGCATCGATCCGGATAAGACTCATCGGATCGGAGTGAGTGGCAATGACTTTGGAAAAACTATTCTGCGCGGCAGCGTATTTTTCTTTTTGATAAAGCTCTATCGCCGTACTGAAGTCTCTGTCTTCATGCGTATAGATCCTTGTCTTTTGAGCAAAAGAGGAAGTAAAGAGAATAAATCCTGCGACAACTAAAAATCCTTTCAGCCTGTTCATCGAATAGTTGTATAGATAATAACTGTAAAATTAGTAAGGATAGAGGCATTAAGTTTTATTGGAACTGGAAGTTATTAACGCTGGCGTGTTGAAAGTATTGTAAGGCATTTATTTAAAACAACAAGCATTACCGGTAATTTTCCATGATTAAAATCTAGTATACAATCAATGGCCCTCGACACGATCATTTCCATCGAAAATATTTCCATTTTTCAGAAGCACAATCTTGTTCTGACCAATGTTTCCCTGAATGTAGATAAGGGTGAATTTGTATACCTGATCGGAAAAACCGGAAGCGGGAAAAGCAGTCTGCTTAAAACCATGTACGGCGATCTTGAATTAAATCAAGGGAAAGCGACTGTTGCCGGTTATGATCTTTCAACCATCAAACGAAAAGAAATTCCTTTCCTCAGAAGAAAACTTGGAATTGTTTTCCAGGATTTTCAATTGCTTACCGACCGCAGTGTAAATGATAACCTGATGTTTGTTTTAAAAGCCACCGGCTGGAAAGACAAACAGGAAATGCAGAAACGCATGCAGGATGTTCTGGAAAAAGTGCAGCTGTCCACAAAAGGGTTTAAGATGCCGCATGAACTTAGTGGCGGAGAGCAGCAAAGGGTTTCCATTGCAAGAGCATTGCTTAATGATCCGGAACTTATACTTGCGGATGAGCCCACCGGAAACCTGGATCCTGAAACATCAGAAGGAATTATGAAACTGCTTGTGGAAATCAGTAAAAACGGACGAGCTGTGGTGATCGCCACACATGATATTATGATGTTCGATAAATTCCCTTCGAGAACTATTCGTTGCGAAAACGGAAAAGTGCTTGACTCGAAAGTGAATTAGAAAAGTCTGAGTAGCTTCTGAACATTCACTGCATTGGAGAAATCTGTTCCAAGGACCTCTGCTCTCTTTTGTTTTTGTGTCATATCGAATGGCTGATGAAATCTTGCTTCTATCTCTTTTGCCATTTCTGATGCATCATTCTTAATTACACATAATCCCTCCAAACCGGTACTTAAGACCATTTCTGAGTTCACGATACAGTGGCGCCCATTGAACAAGGCAGCAAGCAATTTCAATTTTATCCCTGTTGCCTGAAACGTAGGCAACACATTGATCTGTGCTTCACGGATAAGCGTATCAATTTCTGCAGTGGTAATATTTGCCTGCACAGAAATATGAGGATGCTTTGCAATGGCGGAGAGTAATTCCGGTGATGGCTTTTTACCCGCAACAATAAATGGAACCTTGATTTTAGAAAACACCTCATTCACAAGATAAAGAGCGGCTTCATTGTTCTCACCCACCTCAAGATTTCCATGATAGAGACAAAATTTGCCTGTTCCTTCAGCTATGCTAACCTCTGAATAAGGATGAAATGCTGTGATATGATGCACATTGTTATACCTCGATGAAAGCTGGCTTGCATCCGCAGGAGAAATGGCAGCCACATGATCGGCTTTATGAAGTACCTTTTCAAACTTCTCCAGTTTTCTTCCCTCCATCCCGAAGTAGGTACGTTTAAAAACGGATCGTTCTACCTTTCTGAGGTTTCGGTAATAGTCATGCTCTATGTTGTGAGTACGCACAATCCGGATGCGGCCTGATAAACGCGGATCATTCAAATGAAAGCAGGAATGAAGTCCCTCAAACAATATCGGATGATTGTCGCGAAGCAAATTTTCCATCAGCTTTTCCGAAGTCCTCGTAACAACAACAAATGGAAGGGAATCAAACAACAGGGTTTTATCCATCTTCCGTTTATAGTAATATACCTTTTCGCATAAGCTCTCAAGATGCAGAGCTTCTGCTCTTCCGTATTCGAAACAATGAAGATGAATTTTCACACACTCTTCGTGAAGAGCTTTGAGCTTATAATAAACATCGATCACTCCGCCGTAGTTGGCAGGATAAGGGACATCAAAGGAAATGATATGTAAATGTTTATGATTCAAAGGGATGATATTTATATGATCAGAGAAATTTGGAATACACCTCAACAAGTACTTTTTCTTCGGTTTCCCAATTCATTTTTCCGGCAGCAATTTTAGTATTTTTTTTCCACAAACTCCTCTTTTCTTCATCTTGAAAGATGGAGTTTATCAACGCTGCGATATGAGCCGGATCATGGTTTTCAATACACTGACCGATGTTGAATTCCATAATTATATTTTTGATCTCGACAAGTGGCGAGGCTAAAACCGGAACTCCTGCATGAATATAATCGAAGAGTTTATTGGGAAGGCTATACTTATAATTGACATTGGTGTCTTTATCAAGCGTCAAACCGAGATCCGCATGATGTGTGTATTGCAGCAATTTTTCAAAAGGAACTTTTCCCAGGAATTTTACTTTGTCGTTCAGGTTTTCCTGTTCAGTGATCTCTTTAAGAACAGAGATCACATCCCCGCTTCCGATAATAAGCAATACTGAATCATCTACAAACTTCATAGCCTGCACCGCTTCCTCTGCTCCTCTGTCCACATTGATGCCGGCTCCCTGGAGCACAATGATTTTTTTTTCCGATGGTATACCCAGCTGTTCTTTTGAAATTGCTTCCAGGCGGATTTGATTTCCGAGAAGAGGAATGTTTCTAAGCACATTCACCTTAACCTTGTATTCCTCACTATAAATTTTAGCGATCGAATCATTCACGGTAAATACATGTTTCAGTTTAGGGAAAATCCAGCGTTCAATGCTCTTCCAGATATTTCTTTTCATTGTACTATTCTGTAATTCGGGTACTTCGCAAAATAATTCATGACTGTCGTACACCAATTCACAGCCCTTCATGCGGGAAGCAAGAAAATTCGGAAGCAGGGTATCGAGGTCATTGGAGACAAACACATCCGCTTTATGAACCAACAGGTAAAGAAATAATCGGATTTGGAAAAATGCATAAAAAAGAGGGCCCTTCTCAAAAAGCAGGAACATCCTCTTTGTTGAATAGAGTCTTGACGAAAGTGGTAAACTTGAACGTTGACGTCTCCCGATCAGGGTGACTTCAAAGCCTAGCTGATGCAAGGTTGTGCAGACCTTATGCACACGCTGATCAGTGCTCAGATCATTGACAACAGAAACAATGGCTTTTTTCATGGATTGATGATGCGAATATAAATATTTAAAACTTGTGAAGGACTAAGCTGCATTCAGAATAAACCAAGGTATGTGCATAACGTTCTGAATAACTTTTTATTGATTGCATTGTTTCAGCGCCACTTTAGTTTGAACTTTGAATTTGTATGAAAGTGAAAGAAAATAGTTCGTTAAGGAAGTACAACACATTCGGAATCGATGTGACTGCACGGTATTTTGCTGAATTCCATTCACTGTCTGAACTTAAAGAGATCTTATCAGACACGGACTTTGCAAATACTCCCAAACTTATTCTCGGAGGAGGAAGCAATTTATTGTTTACCCGCAATTTTGACGGACTGGTTCTTAAGAATGAATTGAAAGGGATTGAACTTGTGAAAGAAGATGCAGATCATTATTATGTACAATCAGCTGCAGGGGAGAACTGGCATCAGTTTGTTTTACATTGCATCGCTAATAATTATGCGGGTCTTGAAAATCTTTCCCTGATCCCGGGAAATGTTGGTGCAAGCCCGATGCAGAACATTGGTGCTTATGGCGTTGAGATCAAGGATGTTTTTCATGAGCTGGAAGCAATTCATATCAATGATCATTCTACACGGACATTCAATCGTGCGGAGTGTAAATTCGGATACCGTGAAAGTGTATTCAAGCGTGAGTTAAAAGATCAATACATCATTACATCGGTTACATTTCGCTTATTAAAAAAGCCATTGCTTACCACAAGCTACGGCGCTATTGAAAAGGAACTGGAGTCAATGGGAGTAAAAGAACCCAATATCGCTTCAATCAGTCAGGCAGTATGCAATATCAGGAGCAGCAAATTACCTGATCCTGCTTTAATTGGAAATGCGGGAAGCTTCTTCAAAAACCCGGAAGTGCTGAAAGCAAAATTTCTTTTTCTTCAAAAACAATTTCCTTCTATTGTGGGATATCCATTGGAAAATGGAAATATTAAGCTTGCTGCCGGATGGCTGATAGAACAATGCGGATGGAAAGGCAAAAAGATGGGAAATGCCGGTGTTCATGCACTTCAGGCTCTCGTACTTGTGAACCTTGGCAATGCCCGCGGCAATGAAATATATGATCTTTCTACGAAAGTGTTGGAATCTGTAAAATCAAAATTCGGCGTGGAGCTGGAACGCGAGGTAAATATTATTTAGTCTACCAAATACCTTGATTTGATAACATTCACATGATGTGTGGCATGTCCGGCCATCATAAAAAGCAAAGCTCTTACTGATACATCCAGATCATTGGCAACTCCAACCTGACTGAGTTCTTCTTCTTTCCATACTTTGAACAGAGCAAGATTTGCTTCACGAACAACTGCGAATTCATGTGCCAGCTGATACAAAGTCTGATTCTTAAAATTAGCATTCGCTACATAATGATTTTCATCGTAACCCGGCAACGGAGTTTTATCTTTCCTTGCAAAACGCATGGCACGATATCCCAAAATTCGTTCAGTATCTATGATGTGTCCGATAATTTCTTTGATTGTCCACTTCCCTTCTGCATAAGCATAATCTTCCTTCTCTTCAGGAATTTGTGAAATGATCGCCTGAATTTCCAGAACCTGGTCACCCAACACCTTAATGATATTATCTTTTCTTACAAGGTCTACATAACCTTTGTAGTATGCCGGATATTCAGAAGCTTCCGGACGTTTAGTTGCGTGAGGCATATTAGATTTTTTTTAATTCATTTCTTACAAATTCCGCGAGTTCCTTTACGTACTTGCGGGAAAAGTTAAATTCCACTCCGGCAGCTTTATAAATTTCCGGGATGGACTTTGTATAACCCAGCCGCAATGCATTCTCATACTCATTGAGCGCTTTCTCCGGATTCTGTTTATAGTTTCTCCAAACAGCAATTGCACCCAGTTGAGCCATTC
>JALYRR010000129.1 GCA_030855265.1 Bacteroidota bacterium
CTTTCACGCTTGCGTTCATTGGATGGACTCATACTCACTTCAACATTGAGTCCCGGAAGTATACAGCTCGATGGAAAGATCAGCAATTATTCGAAATCCAGCTCCGAACAGCAGGACCTGAATGCCATGCTTGATGAGGAAATTTACAAATTCATCAATAATTATGTTTCCAGGAGCTTCGATCTTTCTGATTTGATCCGTGCGATGGAAACGCATACCGACAGCTATATCAGCAAGGATGAAAAGCGCTCTGCGAAACAACGTCATCACAACTGGGCGAAAGAGTTGGAAAAAGATCTCAAGGAGCTGAAAAGTCCTGCTGATAAATTCCGTCAGCAAATTAATTCCATCATACATTTCAAAGAAGAGAACCACATGGAATTTCTTCACAAGCGCGTGATCGCTGCAACTGATTATTTCGGACCGATCTTTAAAAGCCTTAGCGGTCGTGTGATCCGTCATGCAGAGATCATGAAAAGTGAAAAGAAGATCAAAACGTATATGTCTGAACTTCTGGAACTGGAATCTCTTTTATATGAACAGAATAAACTGATCAAGAAAGCTGGACTGCTCATCTATGCAACAATTGAAAAACGAGAAGTTAGTGTGCAGGATATTAAAAACATCTCAAAAGATTCTGGACGTGAAGAACAATTGATACAGCTTTATAGCAAACCAGTTAATGACGAAACAGAAGAAGGTGTAAAAGTAAAAAAAGAGAAAAAAGCCCCAAAGCCCCGAAAAGAAAGAGTCCCTAAAGCCGAAAAAAAAGATTCCAAAGAAGAAAGCTTTCAACTTTATAAACAAGGAAATAACATTGAAGAGATCGCCAAAGTTCGTTCTATGGCGATTACAACCATCGAAGGACATCTTGCACATTACATCACCAAAGGAATGATCGATCCAACGGTATTCATTCCGGAAAACAAAAAAAATGAAATTATTACTGTCAGCAAAACCTTAAACACACTTCAATTGGGGCCGATCAAACAGCATCTTGGAGAAGAATATAGCTACAGCGATATACGTTTTGCTATTGCTGCACATCTGGCAACGTTAAAAGAGTGAGTAATCCAATCTTTACAAAGCTGAAGCAAAAAAAACCTGAAGCAATCAGGTTTTTTTTTAAAATATATCTGGAAATTATTTCTTAGAAAGCGCTGATCACTTTTCTTATGATATCAACACATTCCATCAATTGAGATTCCGTAATTACCAGTGGAGGAGCGAAGCGGATAGTATCCCCTTGAGTAGGTTTTGCAAGTAAACCGTTCTTTAAAAGTTCGGTACAAACATCCAATGCATTTTTTCCTTTTCTTTCTTTGATGACCATTGCACAGAAAAGTCCGCTTCCTCGCACAGTCTTAACCAGATCCGGATTAGAAGCCTGAATCGCTTTCAATTCATCCAATAATATTTTTCCCAACCTTGCTGAATTCTCAGAAAGTTTTTCTTCTTTTAAAACCGTCAGCGCCGCTATTGCGACCTTACAGGCGATAGGATTTCCACCGTAGGTAGAACCATGCTGTCCGGGTTGAATACAAAGCATCACTTCATTGCTTGTTAACACGGCAGAGACCGGGTAGGTTCCACCTGACAAAGCTTTTCCGAGGATCAGTACATCAGGATGAACTCCATCATGATCACAGGCAAGTAATTTTCCTGTACGTCCAAGCCCCGACTGGATCTCATCGGCAATAAATAAAACATTATGGGCTTTACAAAGGTCGTAACACTTTTTCAGATATCCGGGATCAGGAACAATCACGCCTGCTTCACCCTGTACAGGCTCAATCAGGAAGCCTGCAACATTTTTATCTTTTAATAATTCCGCTAAAACATCTGCATTGTTGTATTCAACAGAGATAATTCCCGGAGTGAATGGACCAAAGTTTTTTCTTGCATCAGGATCGTTACTGGCAGATACAATGGAAATTGTTCTTCCATGAAAATTATTTTTGCAGACGATAATTTTTGCTTCATTTTCAGCAACACCTTTTTTTTCGTAAGCCCATTTACGAGCAAGCTTAAGTGCGGTTTCCACGCCTTCTGCTCCTGTATTCATGGGAAGTACTTTATCAAAGCCAAAATAGGAAGTGATGAATTTTTCGTATTCTCCTAAACAATCATTGTAAAAAGCTCTGGAGGTAAGTGTAAGTTTCTGAGCCTGGGAAATCAATGCGGAAATAATTTTCGGATGACAATGCCCCTGGTTCACTGCGCTGTATGCAGCAAGAAAATCATAGTATCTCTTTCCGTCCACATCCCATAAAAAAACACCTTCCCCACGTTCCAAAACCACCGGCAAAGGATGATAATTGTGAGCGCCGTACTGATCTTCCAGTTCCATTGCTTCTTTGGCTGTGATTTTGCTCATAAGTGTTTCCATAAAAATTGTAATTTACAGGACAAATTTAACGAAAATAAGGCTAACTTTTGGCCAGTAATCATTGTTATCTGTCGACTTTTAAATCGATTTTGTCGTAATGAACTGCAGATACCTTCCGTAATTATGAGAATAGCTGTATATCTGTTTTTTCTGCTTTTCAGTCTTTCTGCCTTCTCGCAGGAAACGGATACCATCGCGGAGAAAAGTGAGCCTGCTGCCGTAAATACCAATTCATCAAATCTTTTTGATTCTGCAGCTGCCCTTAAATTCAAAAAGGTGGATGACTTCATTCTGAAGATGAAAAAGCGGAACAAGCCCATTCCTGTTCTTGCGAAGGAAATCACCGCACCATTCACTTCCGAGGAAGAAAAAGTCAGGGCTATATTTATCTGGATGACGAATAACATCGCCTATGATTGTGTGGCTTATCATGCGAAGAATAAGACAACAGGGGATTTTAGCTACAAAACGCAGGAGGAGCTTCTTAAAAAACTCGATCAGTATTACTACAAAAAAGCCATGCTGGTCATGCGAAATAAAAAGGCTGTTTGCGATGGATATGCCATCCTTTTCAGGGAACTTTGCAAAGCCAACAACATAAGTTGTCAGTTTGTTGATGGCAAAGCAAGCGAGAACAGAGATAAAATTAAAAAACTCCGACACCGAAAAAACTTCAGCACCAATCACACCTGGAATAAAGTACAAATCAATGGGGCCTGGTATTATATGGATGTGACCTGGGCAAGCGGGTATTGCGACAAACCAGTAAAAAAATTCTTTAAAAAATTCAATTCCTATTATTTCCTTACACCGGCTGAAAGTCTTTTCAATACACATGCGGAAAATTCAAAATACACCGACCGCCATAACAATCCTTCCATCGAATAACCTCTGCCTCTTTCCAGTTAAGGTTAATTCAGAGAAATCTTAAAAAAGAGGAACCCATTTTTCCGCCAGTAAAAAGGAATCCGACTGCCCTGTTTTCGACGATTTTCGTAACTTCGCGTGTTATGAAAAAAGTGAAGAAAATCCATCCGGTTATTGAAAACCTGAGTGTAATTGATGCCAGCTCGGATGGACAATCTGTTGCACGGACAGATGAATATGTGGTATTTATTAAAAACGCAGTTCCCGGTGATATTGTGGACGTGCAGGTAACCCGTAAAAAAAGCAAATACAGGGAAGGGAAGGCCATTGTTTTTCATCAGTTTTCTGACAAAAGAACGGAACCCGTATGCAAACACTTTGGTGTTTGTGGCGGCTGCAAATGGCAAAACATGAGTTATCAGTGGCAACTATTCTATAAACAGAAACAAGTATCAGATGCCCTTACACGTTTAGCGAAGATCGAACTTCCGGAAATTCAAAAGATCATCCCTTCAGCCAAAACCTATTATTACAGGAACAAACTGGAATTCACCTTCTCAAATAAAAAGTGGCTAACGACAGAAGAAATAGAAAGTGAAAAAGATTACGGAAACCGTGATGCTCTTGGATTCCATATTCCCGGTATGTTCGATAAGATCCTTGATATTGATGAATGTCATTTGCAGGAAGAACCCTCCAATGCCATAAGAAATGAGGTAAGGAAATATGCGCTCGAGCATAAACTTCCGTTTTTCGACCTGCGAGAACAAATAGGACTATTAAGAAATATCATTATCAGAAGCACTTCCACCGGAGAATGGATGGTGATTGTTGCATTTCACTATGAAGAAAAAGATGCAATTAAAAACCTTCTCGATCATCTGGGCAACGTATTCCCACAGATCACGTCATTGCAGTATGTGATCAACCCGAAGCGGAATGATACGATTGGTGACCTGGAAATTAAACTCTATAAAGGGAATGACGCTATCGTAGAACAGATGGAAGGACTGAAGTTTAAGATCAGCCCAAAAAGTTTTTACCAAACGAATTCTGAACAAGCCTATGAACTTTATAAAGTAACGCGTGATCTCGCTGCGATACAATCTCATGAAGTGGTATATGACCTTTACACGGGAACCGGCACCATCGCTAACTTTGTAGCGCACCAGGCCAAAAAAGTTGTTGGGATTGAATATGTTCCCGCTGCAATTGAAGATGCGAAGATCAACTCATCCATCAACAATATCCCGAATACATTGTTCTACGCTGGTGACATGAAGGATGTTTTGAACAATGATTTTATCAATCAGAATGGAAAACCGGATGTGATCATCACCGATCCTCCGCGTGCAGGAATGCATGAGGATGTTGTCAAGAAAATGCTGGAGATAGAACCTGAACGCATCGTCTACGTAAGCTGTAACCCCGCTACACAAGCGAGAGACCTTCAGCTTTTGGATGTAAAATATAAAGTAACCAGAGTTCAGCCGGTAGATATGTTTCCGCAAACTCATCATGTTGAGAATGTGGTTCTATTGGAAAAAAGAATTTGAACAATTGCCGCTAATTGAAAATTAAAAAATTCATATATCTGTTACTTTTCCTGCTGCCCGGCTTTAGCTTTGCGCAACAGGAAACTGTCATTACCGGGCGTGTAACAGAAAGCGGTACCAATAACGGAGTTCCTTTTGCCAATATTTATTTCAAAGGCACTTTTATCGGAACGGTAACCGATTTTGACGGGAACTACGCCATCAAAACGACCACACCGAAAGATTCTATTTACGTTTCTCTTATCGGATACAAGTCCAAAGCAAAACCTGTTAAAAAAGGCAAGGTACAATCCATCGATTTCCAGTTGAACCCCGAATCCCTTAACCTAACCACGGTTGAAGTGAAACCTGGAATCAACCCTGCGCTTCGCATTGTTAAGAATGCGATGGACAATAAGGAAAAATACAATCGCGACAAGCTCCAATCTGTTCAGTATATCAGTTATACAAAACAGGAAGCGGACGTAGACAATGTAACACCAAAAATGAGAAAGTGGAAGATCTTCAGGGGTTTTACCAATATGTGGGATACGCTGGATGTATTGGCGGGAGAGGACAGCAAGGCCAATCTTCCTGTCATGATGAGCGAGGTGATCTCTGAAATCTATTCGTATAAAAAAGAAGATAAGAAACGCGAAGAGGTCGAGGCTGTGAAGATCAAGTTTGTGGGAATGAAAGATGGAAGTGCCGTTTCTCAACTTACCGGAACTGATTTTCAGAATTACAATTTCTCTCTGAATGCTGTAAGTCTGCAATCAAAAGATGTACTGAATCCCATTGCCGACAATGCAATGCTTTTCTACAATTATTATCTCGCCGACAGTGTCATTCTCGATAGCATGAAGTGCTACCGGATTGATTGTCGTCCGAAGAACAACAAAGACCTTGCATTTACCGGATCGATCTGGATCGCTGATTCCTCTTTTGCTATCAAGCAACTCGATTTGGAGATCACACCGGATGTAAATTTCAACTGGCTGGATCGTGCGCGAATTCAGCAGGTTCTTATTCCTACGGAAGCGGGACCATGGGTGCCTTCACAGACGCGCACTCTGATCGACATCAGTACACTTTCGGATAAATTCGTCAGCATGGTGATCCGCACATACAACTCCAACAGGAATTTTGTTGTGAATCAACCGAAGCTGGATGACTTTTATGAAACCAGAATTTCTTATGCAGAAGATGCATTGGTAAAGGATTCGGCTTGGTGGGCCGCGAACAGGCATGAAAAACTGACTACACTGGAAGCGAAATCGTACGACATGATCGATACGGTAAGAAGCATTCCACTGATCAAAAATGCAGTGAATGTTCTTTACTTTCTGTTTTCAGGATACAAGGATTTCGGTCCCGTAGACCTTGGACATTATATGCAGCTCTACAGCTACAATCAATACGAAGGAAACAAAGTAAAGCTGGGATTCAGAACGAATGCGAAATTCAGTAAAGACTGGATCATCCGCGGATACGGAGCATACGGATTTAAAGATCAGAAATTCAAATACAATCTTCAGCTGGAACGCATCCTTACGAGATTCCCATGGAGCAAGGCCGGAATTCAATACCGTGAAGACATCGATCAGATCGGAACTAATTTTAATTTTTCGCAGAACATCAACCTTGGACAGTCGCCCAATAACCTTTATAATTTTTCCGCCAACATCGGAAATTTTTCAAGGCTGGTTAAAGTTCAGGAAGCTCGGATCTGGTATGAAAAGGATTTCAATTACGGCATCAGTTCAAAGCTAACTTTTCAAAACATTCGCACTTCTCCCCTCTTTGATCTGACAATTGCTCCGGATGAATTCAATATTTTCCAACAGAGAAGTTATTCACGCACAGAAATTTTACTTGATACCCGTTTCTCTCTGAAAGAGCGCTATGTTCAAAATGGAAATGAACGCATCAGTTTTGGAAATAAAAAGTCCGCTATTCTCGGATTGAATTATACACTGGGTTTAAAGAATGTTCTGAACGGAGATTTCAGCTATCACAAAGTCAGTTTTTCATATTCAAACCGCTTCCGGATGGCTACTCTCGGGGCATCGCACGTTTATTTACGGGCAGGAAAAGTATTCTCAGAAGTGCCTTATCCATTGCTGGAAATTCCGCGAGGAAACGAAACCTATATTTTTGGAAACAACACATTCAATCAAATGAATTTCTTTGAGTTTGTGAGTGATCAACACATCGAAGCTTTCTGGTCACATCATTTCAACGGATTGTTTTTCAACAGGATTCCATTGATCAAAAAATTAAACCTGAGAGAAGTTGTCGGACTCAATATGTTTTACGGAACCCTCAGCAATAAGAACAAACGTTTTAATGCGAATAATAACTTCACGGTGATGGATGATGTTCCTTATTTTGAGGCAGATCTTGGAATTGAAAACATTTTGAGTCTTATTCGCATTGACTTTATGTACCGACTTTCCTACAATGATGATTTCTACTTGCGGGATTATGAAAAAGCAAACCCGGGTCATAAAATCAGTAACTGGGGAATTAAAATCGGTCTTCAATTTTCTTTTTAATGAACGAGCATCTGGATAAAAATTATTGGTCGCAGCGCTATCGGAATGAACAGATTGCCTGGGATGCCGGCTCGGTCACCACACCCATTAAAGAGTACATTGATCAACTCAGCGACAAATCAATTTCCATTCTTATACCCGGTGCAGGAAATGCTTACGAAGCTGAATACCTTCATCAACAAGGTTTCCGGAATGTTACTGTCCTGGATATCAGTCCGGAACCATTAGAAAATATGCGGAGGAGAATTCCTTCCTTCCCGGAACATCAATTAGTGAATGGCGATTTCTTTGAACATACAGGTACGTATGACCTCATTTTCGAGCAAACATTCTTCTGCGCGATTGATCCGGGCCTACGAGCTGAGTACGCAAAAAAAATGCATTCCTTGCTTCGTCCATCCGGGCAACTCACAGGAGTTTTGTTTAACAGCAATCTATCGATAGAAGGTCCGCCATTCGGTGGAACAAAAGAAGAGTATCTCAATTATTTTCAGCCCTATTTCAAAATTTCAAAATTCGAAGACTGTTACAATTCCATCAAGCCACGGGCAGGCAAAGAATTATTCATTCGTCTGCAGAAGAAGTAGTCAAATCTCCTCTTTTTAAAATTCATTATCTTTGATCATCATGATCGTAAGACTGATTTTTTTTCTGTTGATCTCACCACTCCTTCTTTTCGCTCAATCGAAGCAGAAGCCCCAGAAATCAATGTCTGGCCTGGAAGCGTATTTTGCTGCCTATGATCTGCACGCTGATTCTGCCTGCACGCCCTACCTTTTTCATAAAGTGTATGAATGGAAAGGAACGCGATATAAATATGCGGGCAAGACAAAAAAAGGAATCGATTGCTCCGGTTTTGTTTCAGAGTTGTATCGTCAGGCGTATTGCATTGAACTACATGGAGGATCAAAAGATCTGTGGCCATTGGTTCATCCGGTTGAACGGGAAGAATTGCGTGAAGGAGATATACTATTTTTCAAGATCAGAAAGGGGCAGATTTCTCATGTAGGAGTTTATCTTGGAAACAATAAGTTTGCTCATGCCTCTGTCCATTCGGGTGTGATAATCAGCGGGCTCGAAGAAGATTATTATAAAAAATATTTTTTTAAAGGTGGTCGAATGGAATTGTCAGCTCCCTAAGGAGAAATTCATACTTTTACAGCTATGGGAAAAACATTAATCCTCAACAGTCAGCAGATCGATCAGAAGATCAACCGGATCGCACATGAGATCTATGAGAATAATTACGATGAAAAGGAGATCGTTATTGCAGGTATTGCAGATAACGGGCATATCCTTGCGAAGAGAATTGCAGCAGTGTTGAAGAAAATTTCTCCGATAAAAGTTACGATGATCGAGATCGTGATCAATAAAACAAACCCTCTTTCACAGGAAATAAAGATCTCACTAAGCGAAAAAGAATTAAAAAACAAAGTGATTGTGCTGGTGGATGATGTATTGAATTCGGGGAAGACACTTATTTTCGGAGCGAAACCATTTCTGAGCTCGGCTGTGAAGAGGCTCACTACGGCTGTTCTTGTAGACCGCGGACATAACCGTTATCCGATAAAGGCAGATTTTGTAGGATTATCGCTGTCAACAACACTTCAGGAACACATTACTGTTGAGATCGATCAAAAAGGTAAAGAAGCTGTTTATCTGAGTTAAGGACTGAAGCGAATAACGAATTTACGGAAGCGAATAACGAATTTTTTTCGAATAGCGAATCTGGGTTTCCTATCTACGAATAACGAATTTTTACGAATATACGAATCTGTGTTGTGAGCATCCTTTCCCTCTTCACTATTTACTACTGACTAGAGACTAATGACTCAAGGCTAATCACACTTTTCCTATCTCTATTTATTATTTACTAAAGACTGCGGACTAAGACTACCGACCAAAGACCAATCACCCCTTTTGGCTTTTTACTTTTTCCTTTTCCTAATCACTATTTACTACTGACTAAAAACTATCGACTAATGACTCCTAAACAACCTTAGCGTCCTTCACAAACGCAGCCAGTTCATCAACGTTCAGGTCTTTCCCTTTTACAGTATACTGAGCTTTGTGGTAAATATCCTCTCGTTTTTCCAGTTGTCGCTTCACGAAAGATTTTAATTCTGCTTCGGATTTATTGGCAATTAAAGGGCGTTTTTCTGTTGCATTTAAAAGTCGTTCAACAAGTCCGTCCACACTCATTTTTATATAAACAGTCACACCGTTTTTGCTCATCAGATCCATGTTATTGAAATAGCAAGGTGTACCGCCTCCACATGCAACAACGAGATTATCTTTTTCAATGAGTTTTTTCAGCATGTTATTTTCCATAGACCTGAAGGCACTTTCACCTTTTGAGGAAAATATCTGAGGAATGGTTTGTCCATATTCCTTTTCAATGTATTTATCCAGATCAACAAAATCAAATTTTAATTTTGCAGCGAGTTTTTCGCCTGCGGTGGATTTCCCGCATCCCATATAACCAATTAGAAAAATCTTTGCCATTAGTTCAGTAGTATTAGTAAAGGTTGATCACTTGAGGGTTTACCGTAATTAATAGAAATAAGTTTATTTTTTTCGAAGTAAAAATCAATGTTTGCCGTATCAAAACTCAGGCGTTTTTCTCCCCAGTCGTGTAATTCAGTTTCATAGGATGTAATGCCTTTTTTTCGAAAAAGTTCAATGATTTGTTTTTCCTTCAACTTAAAAACCTCTACTCCCCACAATTGTGTATGAAGGTTATCGATCTCAACACAATTAAAAGTCTGGCTGCCTTCATGATCAAAGAATAAGCTGAATCCATCGTTCCAGTAATGCCATACAATGGCTTCACATTCTTCGATATCATCCATTTGCTCGATCTCCTCCGCTTTTCCGAATTCTTTTTCAGCTTCCTTCATGGTAGCACCAAAAAGCAAACTGGCAAGTCCGATACATGGTTTTATTTCTAATTCAGCGATCAAATCCCGAAGGTTAGTTTATACACAATTATAGTAAATAATTACGATATACACACGGTATCTTGCCATAAGAGATAACATTTTGAAAATCAATAAAAGAGAGTTTAATTATTTACTGACAGGAGTTTAAAGAAATAAAAAGACTAGGATATCCTACTTAGATTAATATCGATTTCCATCGACGGGAGTCATGTTACATGACTACAATAGGGCAATGCCTGCCACCGGAGGATGTGATGAGCATGACAAGGG
>JALYRR010000300.1 GCA_030855265.1 Bacteroidota bacterium
GAGTGATACAGATACAGAAGTTCTGATCCACCTGATTGAAGACATTCAGCTAAAGGATAATCTTCGTTTAGGTGAAGCGGTTCGTATTGCATTAAATGAGGTGATCGGAGCTTATGCGATCGTGATTCTTTCCAAGAACAATCCTGACGAATTATTCGCTGCAAAAAAAGGAAGTCCAATGGTGATTGGGATAGGCGAGAATGAATTTTTCATCGCCTCAGATGCTACTCCAATCGTTGAGTACACAAAAAATGTAGTTTATCTTGAGGATGAAGAGATTGCCTTCATACAGCGCGGAAAAGAGCTAAAGATAAAGACCATAAAGAATCAACCGAAAACACCTTATGTTCAGGAACTGGAATTAAAACTTGAAGCGCTTGAAAAAGGCGGATACGATCACTTTATGTTAAAGGAGATCTATGAGCAGCCACGCTCCATCAAGGACAGTATGCGCGGACGTGTAAGTTCTGACAAAGGTTCAGTCAACCTTGGAGGGATAAGCGAATACGAGCAGAAATTCATCAATGCGAAGCGCATCGTATTTATTGCATGCGGAACGTCATGGCATGCAGGCTTGGTGGGAGAATATTTATTCGAAGACCTTGCGCGGATTCCTGTGGAAGTAGAATACGCTTCCGAATTTCGCTACCGGAACCCAATCGTTTATGAGGATGATGTTGTGATCGCAATTTCTCAATCAGGAGAAACAGCAGATACACTTGCAGCCATCGAGCTCGCAAAATCAAAAGGAGCAACCATTATTGGAATTTGTAATGTAGTAGGTTCTTCCATTGCACGCGCTACACATGCAGGCTCATACACACACGCAGGACCGGAGATCGGAGTTGCTTCAACAAAAGCATTTACCGCACAGGTTACCGTTCTTACATTGATGGCTCTGAGAATTGCATTTTTAAAAGGAACTATTTCTTCTTCCCGTTTTCACCAGTTGTTGAGTGAGCTGGAGGCAATTCCTGCAAAGGTGGAGAAAGTGCTTTTGACAAATGACAAGATAAAATACATTGCGGAAATTTATAAGAACTCTACAAATGCCTTGTACCTCGGTCGCGGATATACATTCCCGGTGGCGCTTGAAGGAGCATTAAAATTAAAAGAGATCTCTTACATTCATGCAGAAGGATATCCGGCAGCAGAAATGAAACATGGCCCGATCGCATTGATCGATGAAGAAATGCCGGTTTTTGTTATTGCCACCAAAGGACATTCTTATGAGAAAGTAGTAAGCAACATCCAGGAAGTAAAAGCCCGTAAAGGAAAGATTATCGCGATCGTTACGGAAGGCGATACACAGGTAAAAGAAATGGCGGATTACACAATCGAGATCCCTGAAACGGATGAGATTCTTGTACCATTGATTTCTGTAATTCCATTGCAATTACTTTCCTATCACATAGCTGTAATGCGCAATTGTAATGTGGATCAGCCAAGGAATTTAGCGAAGTCGGTGACGGTGGAGTAAAATGAATTTTATTTCTTATTTCGTTCCGAACAAATAAAATATTTTATAAACGGATTTTATAATGACTTCTAAAAATCCTTTGAACTTTAAGGATTAAGAAGTTTTAATCTTTCCTTCAGTTCTTCCAGTGTCAGAACCTTAAGATTAACATTAATTGTTTTATCTTCGATAGTAGCCTCTTCCATATGAAGATAGGGGCTGCCATCAAGAAATTTTAATGCAACAACCCATACTGCCTCTCCACGAGGCACATCAATAAACGCATATTTCTTCCCCTTTTTATCGGCTGGTATTACAAAATTGCGATTCTTAAAGACCAACTTGCAATCAGTGTTCTTATCTGCTTTCATGTTGATTTTCATAGTGACCATATCCTCCTTTTTTATATCAACAAACACATCAACATTGCTCCAGCCAAGCCGAGGTGAATTAAATATATAAAACTGAAAATCGTCATAATTGAGTGTTTTATTCTGATAAGAAATTTCAACCTTCTGAAGGTTTATCTTTCTCAATGTATCCTGTAGTTGCTCGATCGTGTTAACCTTAAAACTATCAAGAAGCGGTTGATTCAGAGCCCTTACTAAAGCACCGGGATCCTCTACCTTATATTTATTATAAAGATCTTGCAGCACTAAACATTTATTCTCCAGTTCAGGCGTAATCCTTGGAGGATTTTTAACGCCATCCTTTTTTCCTAAAAGCCTTCGAAAGAAACGTTTGATCTTGCAAAAAAAGAATGGACAGGCTGAGCTTCCTCCACACCCTAACCATTCATGACAACAGTCAATCTCATTAAGAGTAAAATTTGATAACACGGATGTATTACTAACTGTCCAGTTCATTATACTGTCATGAGGAGTTCGATTTCCCTGAAAGATCCTGGCATCGCTAACTATCTTATCAGTAGGAACACTTATCACAAGATCTTTTCCTTTTATGAGTGATAGTTTCTTACCTGTACAATCACTTGCCTCAGTAAATACCATTCCTTGTGTTTCAATAATTCTCCCATTGGAAGTCGTGGAAAGATTATCCAGTATCATATCAGACCTCAAGAAATCTTCCTTTATTTTAAATATAATCGGTCCGGATTTGCAGGGAGATACTAATTTGAACGAATTGGCCTTAATATAAACCACAGTTCCATATTCACATCTTAATGCGGTATCTTTCAAAGGATTGATCCTGAACTCTTGAGGCTTCCTCTCCGTTTGCTTATATAATTCCCAGATTGTGGGAAGAGACGTTGAACTATCCACCCGGGTAAAAGATACTGCAACATCAACCCTTCGGTTCTTCTGCTTTCCTTCCACTGTTGTATTATCCGCAATTGGCTTTTCCATTCCAAAGGCAACACCTGAAAACTTAGAAGGGGGAATACCCTTTCCCTTCAAATATTCCTGAACCGCACCTACTCGTTTCTCAGAAAGTTTTTTGTTATAGAGACTGTCGCCGATGTTATCTGTGTTTCCTTTTATAAAAACAGAATAACTAGCATAACGGTGCAAGCTGTCAATAATCGAATCCAACTCGGATTTACTCACCTCCGAAAGTCCCGATTTCCCCGTTTCAAAGTAGAGGCTTCGCTGCAACATTTCTTCTTGCGCGTAGCTGTCCACGAATAACACGAAGAGAAAAAATGCGCAAAAAAATAAATTATAAATAGATTTCATAACACTGTTGTCCGAGATAAGTTTTCAAAAAGAGCCGTTTGAATTTCTTCATTCGGCTCTTTTTTTATAGTTTGGTTTTGCGAACATAAACTATATGAATAAAAGTACACACTTTTTTGGTC
>JALYRR010000301.1 GCA_030855265.1 Bacteroidota bacterium
GTGTGATTCTTGTGGGTGATTCTGCATCCAATGTAATGGCCGGACATGAAACAACGCTGCCTATTACGCTTGATCAGATGATTTATCACGCGTCTTCCGTAGTACGTGCCGTTGACCGGGCACTTGTTGTGGTGGATCTTCCTTTTGGAACTTATCAGGGAAATTCAAAGGAAGCGTTGAACTCCGCTATTAAGATCATGAAAGAAAGCGGTGCTCATTCTGTAAAACTGGAAGGTGGACGCGAAGTAAAAGAATCCGTTGAGAGAATTCTTTCCGCAGGTATTCCGGTAATGGGCCATCTTGGTCTCACTCCACAAAGCATTTATAAATTCGGAACCTATAACGTACGTGCAAAAGAAGAAGAAGAAGCAACACGATTGATCGAAGATGCACGCATTCTTGAAAAATCCGGTTGCTTTGCACTGGTACTCGAAAAGATCCCGGCTAAACTTGCAGAAGAAGTTGCATCCTCGCTCACAATCCCTGTAATTGGTATTGGTGCGGGTGGCGGGGTTGACGGACAAGTACTTGTTTTTCATGACATGGTTGGACTGACCCACGAATTCAATCCGCGCTTTTTAAGACGCTACCTTAATTTATATGATGATATAAAAGGTGCAGTAGGGGAATATATAAAGGATGTAAAATCGAAAGACTTTCCGAATAACAACGAACAGTATTAGGAGAAGCGAATAACGGATTAAACGAATAGCGGATTAAACGAATAGCGAATTAAACGAATAACGGATTAAACGAATAGCGAATTAGGCGAATAACGGATTAAACGAATAGCGGATTAGGCGAATAATGAACTAGGCGAATAGCGAATCTGACGAATAACCAATAAAGGATTGATCCTATCGAATGGAGAAGAAAGCACTGGAAATTTTATACGAGGACAATCACATCATTGCGGTTAACAAAAGACCTTCGGACATCGTGCAGGGAGATAAAACCGGCGACACACCCTTGAGTGATTTTGTTAAACAATACGTTAAGGAAAAATACAATAAGCCTGGTGAGGTTTTTATCGGGACCGTTCACCGAATCGACAGACCGGTAAGTGGCATCGTACTTTTTGCAAGGACGAGTAAATCCCTAGCACGCCTCAATCAGATGTTTCAGTCGAAGGAAATTAAAAAAACCTATTGGGCGGTTGTAAAAAAAAGGCCTGATAATCCTTCCGGAAATCTGGTTCATTACCTGCGTAAGAATGAAGCAAAAAACATGTCGAAAGCCTACCTGAAGGAAACTCCCGGAGCATTAAGATCAGAACTTGATTATGAACTGATCCTGAGTTCCGATAATTATCATTTGCTTGAGATCAATCCGCACACAGGACGACATCACCAGATCCGCGTTCAGCTTTCCGCCATGGGATCTCCTATCAAAGGTGATTTGAAATATGGTTTCGACAGAAGCAATAAAGATGCATCGATCCATTTACATGCACGAAAAATTGAATTTATACATCCGGTAAAAAAGGAACCCGTGATCATTACAGCTCCGCCGCCGGATGAAGTGTTGTGGAATGACTTTGTGAAACGGATGTGAGTTCAAAGTTGGAAAGTTCAAAGTTGAAGGAGGGTAGTTCAAAGTTCAAAGTTGGAATATTTAAAGTTGAAGGATCATCCCGCGCTGATTACTAATCCCTATTACCTATTTACTATTTACTTTTCACCAATCGCCTCTTCTCGACTTCTTAATATCCGAATCTCTTTTCTTGGATTGTAATCGTCTTTCTTTAGAACCTTTTGAAGGTTTTGTGGCTCTTCGTTTCTTTTTAACAATGAACGCGCTGTTCATCATTTCATAAAACTTTTTGATAACAATCTCTTTATTCCCTAATTGATTTCGTTCTGTTTGAGAGATGACCTGAAGAATCCCCTCCTTCGTGATCTTATTCTCCAGCTTGATCATTATGACAGCTTTTTGCTCCTCATTCAAAAGCTGGGAATTAAGTACGTCAAAGTCAAGCTCCACTTTTGTAGCCACCTTATTAACGTTTTGTCCGCCCGCTCCTCCGCTCCTGCTGGTCTTAAAGCTAAACTCGGATTCAAACTGAATTCCCCTGATATTCATGCAACAAAATTACGCATAAATAGCCTGCTGCAGTTATTTGACTATTTTTGAATGAAATTAAATTCGTTTCTCCGCTTGAAAAAGACAATCCTCTTCTTTTTATTATTCTCCTTTATCGGCTCGTATGCACAGGATTCCAGCAGGGCGCAAATCAATTATTTTAACACGAAAGTTTTAAGATACCTGGATCGCGACAAAACCCTTATGCCCTATTATTCCATTTCCGCGAACGGGGTGAAGATTTATGCAAATGCGAATGACAAACTGAAAGACTCTGTTGAATTTCACATTCAATGGTCGCAGCTGCAAAACTTCCGTGTATGTCTCAAAAATGGATTCGGGGCATCTTATTTTAAGTCGACAAAATACAACAAGAGCATTCTTTGTGTTAATACAAATGATAAAAAAATAATTCCGGATACTCTTCCTGGAAAAAGATTAAAAGGATTAAGGATCGCTATTGATCCCGGGCATATTGCAGGAGATCTTCCAACAGGTGAGATGGAAGGAAAGTATCTGAAATTTAAAAAAGATACGCTTCGTGATCTGATGGATTCCATTGAAATAGCAGAAGGAATTCTCACACATGCAACTGCCACACTTTTAAAAGCAAAACTCGAAGCAGAAGGTGCTGAAGTTTTTCTTACAAGAAAGGAAAATGGCATGACAGCTTTCGGGAAAACCTTTGAGGAATGGCTTCGTGAAGACAAGAAAAAAGTCGTAGATAGTTTATATACACTTGGCAGGATCAGTTTGCAGCAAAAACAATTTTTCCAAAGCAACAAACCTTCCCGCCGTGATATTTTCAGGGTGATCTTTAAAGATTTGGAATTACAGGAACGTGGAAAGATCATTAACACCTGGCGCCCGGACCTGACAATTATCATTCATTTTAATGTGGATGAAACCAATACAGGATGGACCAAACCTACGCAGCGGAATTTCAATATGGCTTTTGTAGGAGGGGCTTTTATGAAAAGCGATTTGTCAAGTACAGAAAAACGTTTTGAATTCCTCCGTCTATTACTGAGTGATGACCTCGAACGCTCTATCAATTTAAGTGCTGAAGTGCTGAAAAGCTTCGAAGCGGAATTAAAAGTTAAAACAGCAAGTCCGAAGGATGCGAAATATTTAAAAGAAGGCTGTATTCTTACTGAAAAACCCGGTGTGTATTGC
>JALYRR010000302.1 GCA_030855265.1 Bacteroidota bacterium
CCACAACTCCCCCTCCTTCCAACACACCGGAAAAGAAAGATAAATAAGATTGAGAGGCCTGAACAGCCTCTTTTTTTTGCTCATTTCAATCTGTTAGCCTGCAGATGACGTATATAGTAAAACTTCTTAATATGAAAAAGCTATTTCTCCTTCTGACTTTTGTTTCATTTAGTAATGTGATCAGTTCATGTGCTCAGAAACAAGATAAAGTCAATGAAAATAAAACCACACAACAAGAACCTAAAAACAATAACAGTAGTATGGATACAGCAACATTCGGAGCAGGATGCTTTTGGTGCGTTGAAGCACAATTTCAATTATTAGATGGAGTGACAGGTGTAAGATCCGGGTTTGAGGGTGGAAGTGTTAAAAATCCGGCCTACCGTGAAGTGTGTAACGGAACAACCGGACATGCAGAAGTAATTGAGATCACCTATGACCCAGCTAAAGTCACATACGATGAATTATTGGCTGCTTTCTGGCAATCTCATGATCCGACACAATTGAACCGTCAGGGGAACGATTTAGGGACTCAATATCGCTCAGTTATTTTCTATCACAGTGAGCAACAAAAAGAACTTGCAGAAAAATATAAAAAGGAATTAAACGCTTCAGGCGCTTGGGAAAAACCCGTAGTTACAGAAATCAGTCCGGCTTCCACATTTTACAAGGCCGATGATTATCACCAGAATTACTTTAATGACAACGGTTCTGAATCCTATTGTCAATTCGTAATTCAGCCTAAGGTTGAAAAATTCAAAAAGGTGTTCAAGGATAAATTAAAGCATTAAACAGAATTCTTGTTTTCTTTAATCTTCAAGGGCCATCGATACAGAATAGCCTCTCCATTTGTTGATCACATCCTGCATATCCTGAGGTAATTCAGAATCGAAATGAATGTATTTTCCTGTTACAGGATGATTGAAGCCAAGTGATTTTGCATGTAATGCCTGACGGGGAAGCAGAGAAAAACAATTCTCTACAAACTGTCTGTATTTAGCGAATGTTGTTCCTTTTAAAATCCTGTCACCACCATAAGTATCATCATTGAACAACGAATGTCCGATATGTTGCATATGCGCTCTGATCTGATGAGTGCGGCCTGTTTCCAGTTTACATTCCACCAATGTGACATACCCAAATCTTTCAAGAACTTTGTAATGAGTAACTGCATGTTTTCCGAATTCACTTTCGGGTGGAAAAACATCCATCAGCTTTCTGTCTTTTAAATGCCGGCCGATATTCCCGGTAATCGTCCCTTCATTCTCTTCAAAATCTCCCCACACAAGTGCAACATAAATTCGGTCGAGATTACGATCGTAAAAGTCTTTTGCAAGTTTCACCATTGCCACTTCGCTTTTCGCAACCACCATAATTCCGCTTGTGTTTTTGTCCAGACGATGCACCAAACCCGGTCGCAGCAATGCTTGTTCTTTCGAACGCTGACTTATATCCAGTGTTGCACCGGATTTACTTACGGGTAGAGTTGAAAAATGATAAACAAGAGCGTTTACCAAAGTCCCTTTGTAATTTCCATAACCGGGATGAACAACCATTCCGGGATTTTTATTGACAATGATCAGATCATTATCCTCATAAACAATATCAATGGGAATGTTTTGTGGGATCAGTTCAATTTCACGCGGTGGATGCGCAAAAACAACAGTAATAACGTCAAATGGTTTTACCTTGTAATTGGACTTTACGGGTTGTTCATTGACTAACACATTGCCATTTTCAGCCGCCTGCTGGATCTTTGAGCGGGTGGCATTTTCAATCCTGTTCATCAGGAACTTATCGATCCTTAACGGTGCCTGGCCTTTATCTGCAGCTACCCTGAAATGTTCATATAATTCCTGGTCTTCTTCCTGTTCTTCTGGTAATTCTGCTTCGTCTTTCATATTTCAACCTGCACAACAGGCATTATTTCACTTTGATAAATTTGCGGGTAGAAAATGTTTTTCCATCCGTCATGCGTAAAAAATAAACCCCTTCTGATAATTGAGAGATGTCTATTATTGTCTCTGCCTCATTATTTACTTTAAGAATTCGACCATACAAATCTATTACTTCGTATCTGAATGTTGAATTTTCTGAATTCATTCTGATCATTAACTGTTCCTTAGCCGGATTCGGATAGATGGTGAATTCAACTGGTGACGCATTTACATTTTCAAGCCCGGTTATACTTTCAAAGCCAAATACCGGTCGCATCATTAATGATCCCGGGATAGGAGAATTGTTCCATGTGCCTGTTACATTATAATAG
Source organism: Bacteroidota bacterium (assembly GCA_030855265.1). Lineage (GTDB taxonomy): Bacteria > Bacteroidota > Bacteroidia > 2-12-FULL-35-15 > 2-12-FULL-35-15 > 2-12-FULL-35-15. The sequence goes on from JALYRR010000302.1 coordinate 2,270, forward strand.
ATCGAATTCTGAGAGTTATTGTTCTTATCCACACCAATATTTAGAAACTGATTGGTGTTCTGTTCAAACCCGATATAGAAAGTTCCTGCTCCTAGAAATAAAGGAATGTGCAATTCATAGCGCTTGAAATCATTCACTCCTTCCTGCGTATAGGATGGATTCTGAGCGGTATCACTCGTGTATAAAATTGTTCCCGGCACTCCTCCTCCATCAGCCCAAACCTTCAGGTCGAATGAATACAGGTTGGCATTGGTGATGATAGGATTAAAATAGATATCAATGTAATTCAATGTGTCTGCCACATTCAGTACAAACTTTTCTGCAAGTAATCCATCCAGCGTACTAAGTCCGAATGCAGTTTCGGCAGTACCATCATCATAGGCAAAATAATTCTGAAGATGCAGGTTGAAGGCTACTGTATCGTTTTGTGTGACTGAATCTACAGTGGTGAAGTAATGGGTTATAGAAAACTCACGAGGTCCGGATACTGTAGCAGGAAATACGCTTGTATCAATTCCCACGAAGTCGACACATCCTGCAGGAATATCACAATCGGTGTACAATTGAGTGGAATCAAAAGGACGCAAGGCTACACCGGAAGTTCCATAAGCATCAAGAACTGTAGCACCATCACGAATGCTATAATCATAATTAATGGTTTTGTTTCCACCGTTAAAATGATTCCTGATCACATTCTGCAGACTGAAATTATCATTAACTGAATCCCGCAGTTCCGATTGTTTATATTGTTTCCATGGCATTGCCTGGTAACTTTTCAATAAAGAAGTTGGCTGATATACGAAGGACATTTCACTCAGCGCTGTATCAGCTTTGGTCCTCCCGCGATTCAAATAAACATAATCGATGTGCCAGTGATCCACATTTCCGCTGTGAGTTGCATAATTTTTAAAACGGAACTGGAAACCTTTTTGGAGATAAAGGGAATCTGTGATGGCTATCATAACATAATCCCATCTCAATGT
>JALYRR010000130.1:0-6119 GCA_030855265.1 Bacteroidota bacterium
TGATGAATCACTCTGAAAATATAGTTTCCGGATGTTTACGGCCCAACATTATGTTTTGCTTGATTCTGGTGATTTGTTTTTCTTTTTCATCGAAAGGACAGGAGGCGCCTAAATTCAATATAAAGCTAAAGTTTTCTGTTCAGCAAGGTGGTCTTGACAATTCATTAATTACTATTACCAGAAATGGTTCTCCTTACAGAGTCATCGATCCAAGCAAAGGAAAGTATTCCATAGAACTGGAGTTGGGTTCAGAATTCCTTTTTACGTTTACCAAACCCGGCCATATCACAAAAAGCGTTCTGATTGATACGCACGTACCAAATGGCAGAGAGAAAGAAGAATTCGGAAAATTCGTTGCGGATGTAGGATTGGAGTTGCAACCCACAGAACAGATCGTCACTTATTCTCAACCTGTTGGACGAATCAAATACAGTAATCCAAGCGGTGATTTTGATTTTGATAAGGATTATACCGCTACAGCAAAGGAAATGGAAAAAGTGGCGAAAGAAAATCCCAAGCCTAAACCAAAAGAGCCCACCCCAAATCCACGGCCGGTTGTAACTCCGCAGCCAACCCAATCCTTACCACCAAGCAAGCCCGAACCAGTGGTGATAAAGCAGCCTGAATATACTCCAGAGCCTGAAAAGCCAAAACCTATAATTGTTAAAACGGAAGCTCCTCCAAAACCGATAGTAAAAAATAAAACAGAAAAAATAATTCAGAAAGACCGCTTAAAAATTACAATTGTTACTGTTAATATCGATGGCGTGGATTATACCTATAAGCGGGAAGAATACAGCTGGGGAGGATTGTATTATTATAAGGACGGAAAAAATATAACAGAGCGCTCTTTTGAAATAGAAACAGAGTAATTTTTTAAAATCTAAGGTGATTCCTTCCTATTTCTTAATTATCTTCAAAACAGATGAAGTGTTTAAATCCGTTACTTGAAGAAAATAAATGCCACTTTTCCATTCCGAAATAGTTAATTGATTCAATGGAGATGCAAACTCTTTTTCAATCAGTTTCTCTCCAAGACAATTGAAAATTATTATTTTTTGCGGTAATATTTTTTCGGCAATGGAAATTGTAATTTGGTTCTCAAAAGGATTTGGATATACCTTAATTTCCTGACTAAGATTTAAATCAGTATCGTTTATTGAAGCCGGACAGCCTGGTGGGATCGCTGAGGTATCAACGTTTAATACGCCACTTGTTACATACCAGTTTTGCCATCTTCCACCGCTTCCTGTAAGCCAATCATTCAAATCAAATGTGTTTAAACCATTTTGAGTTCCAGCCACTTTGTAAACTTTTACAGCTTCATTGGTTCTATTCCAGTTAAGAGATTGTGCGGGAGCGCAATTCTCCGGAGAATTCGGTAAAACGCAATTAGGTTGAAGAAAATAAGCATAGTCTTCATTTGCCGGATAGTCTCCGTATACATGAGCAATTCCATTTGTGTCAATGCATACAGCCGTATATTCTTCAGAGGCTATTCCATTCGCAGGCACACCGTAATCCTGAAATATTCTTGCCATGAAAGTAACGTGCCTGCCCTTTCTGTCTGGGCTATCGTAATGTGTATCCGTAATTACATTATCTAAAAATGGAGTAAAAAGAAAACTGTCTTTTAACAACGTTACGTCCGTATCAAATGGATTGTTTAATGCTGTGGCAGATGTAACACTTCCGTTCTGAGCAGTAAAAACAATAGCACCAAGAACCGCCATTCCAGCAGAAGTGCCTCCAACCGGAATTTTTTTATCATTTATCAAATAATTTATTGCAGTATCAATTGGAGAATTCTTCCAGTAAGAAACATAATCCCATTGGTCACCACCAGCAATCCATAGGGCTTCTGCATTTCTGATTTGATTAATGACATAGGGATCATAAGAAGCAGTAGCATTATTAAAAACAATTGTTTCGACTGAATTTACAGGAATACCGAGCGAAGAATACAAATAAGTATTGTACCCACTGCTTCCTGATGCACGAATAACAACTATATCACCACCACCACTATGTTGTAAAAACCAAATCATCGCATTGTCATTTTCTGTAGCTCCACCCATCAAAACTGTTCCACCTTCTGTGATGGTTGTTACGTTTGAAGTGTCACCAGTAAAATAACTGGTATAGGATTGTGATAAAGAAAATCTCGAATCAGTAAAAAGTAGAAAAAAGATTAAACCAGTTTTTAGTACAGTTCGCATTTGATGTTGATTTTAAATGAGGTTCAATTTTTTTCTCTCTAATCTTCTGAAGTAGAAACAGCCTGCGATGCCAGCTAATAGTAAGAGTGTCGCAATCAATTCTGCCTGAGTAAAAGAAAAATTCCCCACGAAGATCAGATTATTCACACGGATCTTTTCTATGAAGAAACGCTCAAAGCCATTAAGTATCAAATAAACGCTGAATAGCATACCTGGAATGGTGATCTTTTTTCTGAGATACCAAATCACAAAAAATAAGAGCAGGCAAGCTACCGCTTCGTAAAAAGGAGTAGGAAAAACAGGAGGAACAAGGTGATTGCAATATTTTTCTCCTTCACATCCAGCCAATGGAACACCCTCACTCAACACATTGTTTGGATAATCATAACTCCACATCCAATCCGGTGCCCAGCTCATCCAGGCTGGCTTTGGTGAAGTGCTCGTAATTCCCCAGTCGCCGTCACCGGAAACATGACAACCAACTCTTCCAATCGCATACCCAATCATAAGCGAAGGCGCAGCAGTGTCGATCAAATGCGGTACTGGAATATTATTCTTTTTTCCATACCAGATACATGCAATGGAGGCACAAATCAATCCGCCATACATAGTAAGACCGTCAAACGATAACAAAGCGCCAACAGGATCCTTCGTAAAATGATCCCAGTTCTCAAAGTTGTGAAAGAGTTTAGCTCCGAGTAGTCCGGTGAAAGCCGCAATAAGCGTAAGGTTTCCGACATGCTGATGAGGATGCATGGGTTCTTCTACCCAGATTGGTTTTTCCAGTTTTGTTTTTTCCTTTTCCCTGAATTTTAAGTAGGCGAAAAATGCCGCAAATGTTAATCCTGCAATCAAATTCCCATCAGTAGATAAAAGAAAGCCTTGTGTGTTTTCTGTAAATGCCGAAAAATTAAAAACGATGTAAACAAGCTTAAATCCCAAAAGAAATCCGATCAACCCGGAGGTTATTAATTCAGCAGGAGTTGCTTTTTGTCCTTTTAAAAAGCGTGTTGTACCCGCTTTTAACAATCCTTCCAATTCTTTGCGTTTTAGTTCCTTTGTCCAGAGGTAGGCGGAAACAAGAAAAGCAAGCGCAACAAAAAATCCAAAGCTTTGAATCATCTTAAGAAAAGGAAGATCAAGGCCAAAGAGATCTTTTACAGCGTGGTATATAGATGCGTACATATGTAAGGATTAATTTGATGCGAATTTACGGAAATTAATGTGCTAATCAGTAATTGAAATGGATTTGAAGTGGGAAGGTTGACCAACCCATGTGCGAGGTCAGTGAGAGGTCGGTTCGAGTGTTTTTTCGCTTTGGAAAAGCGAGAAAATGTATCGAGAAAGTGGGAGGGCTTGTGTAGGTTTTATGCCTTTGAAAGTTCCTAATCAGAAGTTACGGAAAACTTGTTCTAGATACCAGCCTACCGGTAGGCAGGCAATTTCGTGAAGGTTGAAATCACTCGAACTGACCGCGCACCGCACGCTTGATTGTTCCTAACCACGCAAACAATTAAAAAATAAAAAAAGGGATCAATAACGACCCCTTTCTTTTATGCAAAATGATTAATTCTTTTCTCTATTTGTCAAACATCTTTATTCTTCCTTATCAGCAGTTTCATACTTCACAATATCGCTGGCGAAATCCATGAAGAATTTATGAGCCGAAGTAAATACAAATCGGTTATCAGAAGTTTTTTCAATGATGTTCCTTCTGTTCAGTGTATTGATAAAGTTCTTGCGTGAATCAGTATCCTTTAACTGTTTGTTGGAAAGAATCAGGTCAATGTAGGAAGAGTTACTGAAATAATTTTCAATTTCTTCCATTTCAAATTCGCTGAACTGAATACGCTCCAGAAAATTTTTCCCATCTCTGTCCAGCTCATAGCTTAATAAAGCGATGAAAATACAGATGTCCCTGGAAAGCATTTCATTGGATTCATCAGATGTTACATAACAATAGTCCTGGGTGAGTTTCAGATCATAATTAAAGGATGCCTTGAAAAAATAGGTATACGATTGCTCGTTTTCTTTAATTACCTGATACGTACGCTCCTGTGGTAAAATAAATTTACCTGACATGAGGTCTTCTACAATGTGACGGTGGTGATTAGGAAATTCCATGTTGGTTGATGGTTATTTTAGGAACTGTTATGGTTAAATCGTTGATCTTTATTTTTTCGAATTCTGCTTTCTTCCCGAAATCACGTTCGATGTCTTCATCAAAAGCAAGGGTTGTCATAGCGAAGAATTTTTCAATCTCTACTTTTTTATAATCCTCTTTCAGTGTTTTATTGCACCATTTGAAGAAATTTTCGACTGGAAGATTATCCTTCAGCTTTTTTGTGTAATGATCTTTGTCGAAGATCCATTTTTCATTGGAGTTCTCTTCTTCTTCGAAATAGATATCCGTGTCATTCTTGAATTGTTCAAAGATCTCGGCAGCATTAAAGAATGTGCTCGGCGAGTAAATGTGAACATCCTTCCGCTTCAGCATTTTCGGTACTTTTCGCTTGTAAGGATTTTTCAGGAAGGTGATCCAACCCGTTAGAATAACTGATTCCGTACGGATACGCTCGATCAATGGTAATAATTCGTTCGTAAGGATCTTCGACTGACGAAGAAGATTATCATTTACCTGGATCAGCTGGAAATAAAGTTTTTCAAACTGGATACGTGAATTCTCATCATCAAAATTCAGACGATACTTATTTGCGTATTCGGAAATATCATACAGTTTATTTGCAATCGAAGTGCTGTGATTGATATCAAGGATCTTGTTCAACGGAATGATATATTCGTCGATCCAGCGGGAAGCACGAACAATTTTTTCGCGGTAGTCGATCTTTTTTACATTCGCTTTCAGTTCACGTGTTTCAAGCAAAAGACTTTGAGTATTGCGTTCCACCATTTCGTAAAATGAACGGATCTCGAAAGCAAGGTCATTCAGTCGCTGACTTAGTGTTACTTTATCTCCATGGATATTTTCCTTGATCTTGCGGAATAATTCAGCGATGGAAGAGTGATACTTCTCAATGGTTTCAGGCAACATTGGCTTGAACTCGCTTAATATAAACTCGATGAGGTTATAATAAACAGTGCGGATCTCAAAGTTGTCGTTTACCGGGCTCAGGATCTTGTATTCGATCAGCTGGGTCTTGATATCACTTTCGTGCTTGGCCACAATGCTGTTCAATACTTCAAAAGCGATGATGCCTTCTTTGGATTGTGTTTCAAAAAGCTCCGCGATCACTTCGTAGTGTTCCAGTAAAAAGCGGAGTATGGTTTTTGGTTCTGCTTTCATTGGATAATTAGTTTAGATCCTTTTTGCCCAATTTCTCAATGATGCCGTTTCTTTCCACCAGTACAGCATTTTGTTTTTCACTGATATTGATCTTGCCTTTGGATGGATAGATGAAATAATATTTATTAAATCCTTCCACTGCATCCGGTGCAGCAAAGATCGGGATGAAGTTATGCTCCTTGCAGAATTTCACAAGCTCCGGGCGATTCTGCTTATCGATAGTTGCAACCTCATCAATAAACAAAGTGATTTTATTCAGCTCATCCGTAATTGCCAGTCGGTTGATGATGGCCATGATGATCACAAGTCTGATCATCCTGTCCGTTCCGTCAGACTCTACCTGGTTGGCAAGATCCACACGTTTGTCGGTTCCTTTGATATGAAGTAATAATTCAATGTTAAACAATTCATCAAAGCCTACTTTTTTACCACTATCGAGATACGTGTTTAACACACGGAGGTTCTCCGACTGATCAAAATCAAAACTCATTTGTCCGTTGAATTCCTGGATGGAACTGATCTGCTTCAATTCACCAATGATCCTCTCATTGTCGATCAGGTCGATTTTCAGGGATTCGATGTTAGAGATCCGGGTA
>JALYRR010000130.1:6129-10419 GCA_030855265.1 Bacteroidota bacterium
GTAGCGAGTTTCGTATTGAACTTATCGTAAACGAATTGTTTGAATTCTTCGTAACGTTTCAATAAAGTATAAGCCGGATTTGCGAATTGAGTTGAAATACTCTGCAAAAGACCATCAATACTTCTTTCTTTATCAGATAAACAAGCGATCTCTTCTTCTACAAATTTTATAAATTGTTCTTCTTCAGCAATGCTGTTTCTTAATTTGTGTTTAAGACTCTCAAAATTGATGTTCTTGGTGGTTTTGAGGTCATGACGATCTTTCTGATGGATCTGGATCTTGGAATAGATGTAGTCAAGGTTATCGTTGGTTTCATACTCAGAAGGCTCAATGTCGATGTCTTCCATTTCCATTTTACGATCTTTCAGTTCCTTCACACGAAGTTCCAGGTTACGCTTTTCTTCCTGAAGTTTATCGAACATGATTTGTTTTGATGCGATCTCTTTTACGAGTTCATTCAAATGCATTTCAAGATCCTTTTTCTCATCACTCATCTTCTTGATGTCTTCGAGAATACCTTTAAAAGCACGTTCCAGCTGTGGCTTGTTCTCAATGTCCTTGATCTTCATTTTGATCACTTCGAGCTCGCCTAAGATGCTTTTTAATTTGAAATCAGTTTTTTCTTTATCTACAACTGTTTTCAATAATTCCTCTGTTTGCTTTTTCTCAGCATGCAGCGATTTTAATTCTTCTTTCAGTTCTTTTACTGATTTGAATTCTGTCAGTTCAAGACCTTTTGAAATATCCACTTCACCATCAAAAATGTTCAGCAATTTATCTGAAATCTTTTTGATTGGTTTCTTGATCTGCTTACTGGGTAAGCTCATGAATTGTTCAGAAAGAATTGCATTCAGCAACTGCTTCGTTTTTTCATCATCCGAGATCTTGTGAATAAGAAGGTTGTTGTAATTCTCAATCTGGTTTTCAACAGAAGCGATTCTGTCATTTACTTTATCGAGGCGGAATTCCAGGTGTTTGCTGGAAAGTTTCTGACTTTCGATAGTAGTTAAACGTGTCTCGATCTCTTTACGCTCCTGATCGAGATTTTTCTGTGATTCTTTCAGGAAATCAATGGATTCATATTTATTGATCTCATCCAGTTCACGCTGCTTTTCGTTCAGGTAATTTGTTTTGTTCTTGATCTCCGCATTTTTCTCGCCAATATAAGAAGCATAATTCAGCTCCTTTGGTTTGAGGATCTCATTGATCTCATTGTGCACAGCAGCGATGTGGCGGCCGCGTTCAACGGAAGATATTTCCAGTTCTGGAATTGCGGTAGTGTATGCAGAATTAAAGGCATACAGCAATTCGCTTACGATCTGTGTTTTGGAATTATACATTTTCACCAGTTCACGGAATTCAAGAAAATCCGTGCGCACCGATTTAATGCTTTTGATCTCTTCATTGATGCGAAGTAGATCTGTAATGTCTTTTTTATTCTTCTGGGAGAAATTCAATCCTTCATTCTCACGGTTATCCGCAATGATCAAAGATTCCTTTAGGGTTTTATTGGTGATCAGCTTGGAATTGATCAGGTAACGGTACACTTTAGAGAAGTTATTGCTGAGTCCGTCCGCTTTTACAGTGTCTTCCAGCCATACCACGGCGTTGTTTTTTGTTCCGCGGTGATACACGTGATTAAACACATCTGATTTAGTAGCAAATTTGCTGTGTACAATCCCTTTCTCTATCAACAGAGCAATTACCTCGTCAAAGTTCCTTAAACGCTGGTGAGCGCCTTCATTTTCGAAAAAGAACTCCTCGTCATATTCACTGTCAATGCGGTAATATTCAAGTTCACCATCTGTATTTCTTTTTACAAGAATGCAGTAATAACCCATTTTATTGATCTCGAAAATCAGGAAGCTCTTGTTGTGGGTAGGAAAATAGTGATGAATAGTTTCCTTATCACCTTTACGTTGCCCGCTGAACGACATTTTTTGTCCGTCCACTACGAACAGGAAATTCAGCGCGTAGATCAGGGTACTTTTCCCGATGTTGTTTGGACCGACAAGCTGAATGGAATCGCAATTGTCGAGTTTCATTTCGGCTTTTCCATAGCCTTTCGAGTTGATAAGGGAAATTCGTGTAAGCATCTTTATTTGGGTTCAAATAGGTTTGATGCTCAAATATAATCAGATGGAACGGGCTATTTGGGGTTGCGGGAGGATGTTAATAATAACCCCTTGAAATTAGGGATGGTACGGGTTTTATTGTTCAAAAAATTAAAGTTTTTAGAACTTATGAATAAGGGCTTGATTTTAAACTTAATTTTTCTTATTCATCTGTAGTGACGCGTGGAAATGTTTTCAGCCACTTCACCGCTTCTGTCTCAGAGGTAAAGATCTTTGTCGGAGTAGGTGGCTTGTTGAAAGAAATATACGCATTTCCCATTAACTTCTGAGCGATGTTATTCACCACAAAAGCCGAAGCAATGGTGTAGATGTTTGCATCATGTCCGGAGGCGTAATTCCTTGCATCCGTACTTGCCAGGGTGAAGCTTCCGGCAATAAACAGAAGTGGATATTTTTTGCCTTTTCCAAGATCTTCAAAAACTTTCACTACAGCTTTGGCATCTTCCAGTTTAATGGTGATCCCCGGTTTCATATAGATCTGGAGGATCCCGTCATTTCTTAGTGAAACGGTTGAAGCCGGCAGGTCGGTAGAGGAGAGGATTCTTATTTCTGGTTCCATAGAATACGAATATCTGTTTTTTAAACTGATAATTCAACAAGATCATTTAGCTCGATGAGCATTTCTCCATCTGCATCCAGTTGTTTTAAAGTAACATCCTGCATTGTATTGATAAGAGCAGGATCAAAGGGAGTTTTTACTTTGATATAATTATCGGTGAAGCCATGCATAAATCCGTTTTTATTGTCGCCTTCAAACAATACTCTCCGTTTTTGTCCTATATGCTGTTCATAGAAAATGCGTAGTTTTTTTGTTGAAAGGATCCTCAGCATTTTATTGCGTTTCTTGCGGATCGCTACCGGAACAACCCCTGGCAGCAAAATGGCATCTGTATCATCCCGCTCCGAATAGGTAAATACATGCAGGTAGGAAATATCAAGTGCGTTCAGGAAACTATATGTTTCAAGAAAATCTTCATCTGTTTCACCGGGAAAACCTACAATCACATCTACCCCGATACAGCAATGCGGCATCAGCGATTTAATTCGGCTCACTCTGTCGGAATACAATTCTCTCAGATACCTTCTGCGCATGGCCTTAAGGATCTTATTGCTGCCGGATTGCAGCGGAATATGAAAATGAGGAACAAACTTTCCTGAGCTGGAAACAAACTGTATGGTCTCGTCTTTCAGAAGATTCGGTTCAATGGAAGAGATCCGGAAACGCTCAATGCCTTCCACTTTATCTAATGCCTGAACAAGATCAAAGAATGTTACTTTGTCTTCTCTCGACTTTTGACTTATTTCTTTTGACTTTTCTATTTTGCCAAAGTCTCCGAGGTTCACTCCCGTAAGAACAACTTCTTTCACACCTTCAGCAGCAATCTTTTTTGCATTATTCACAGCATTTTCAATAGTATCGCTGCGGCTGCTTCCTCTTGCCAGTGGAATGGTGCAAAAGGAACAAGTGTAATCACAACCGTCCTGCACCTTCATGAAAACGCGTGTTCTGTCGCCAAAAGAGTAGGCATCCACGAAAAAATTGGCTTCTTCGATTTCGCAGCTGTAAATCTCTGCTTTCGTTTTCTTTTGGAGGTCGTTCAGGTAATTGAGCAGCTTGAATTTTTCTGAGGCACCTAATACAAGATCAACACCTTCAATGTTGGCGATCTCTTCGGGCTTTAGCTGTGCGTAACATCCTACTACCACTATAAAAGCATCGGGGGAAACATTCAGGGCCGCTTTAACGATCTGTTTGCATTCCTTGTCAGCATTGGCTGTCACAGAACAGGTATTGATCACGTATACATCCGAAGGCTGACTAAATTCAACCTTCTGGTAGCCTTCTCCCTCGAACAAACGAGCTATAGTGCTTGTTTCGGAGAAGTTCAGCTTACAGCCGAGTGTATGGAAGGCTACTTTTTTCATTGGGATTGCGAATTTACTAAATATCCATGAGATATGAAAAGGCCGCTTTTCCGGTTCCTGAGGGAAATTGTTAAAAAAACTGTTGATAATTGAATTTACGTATACATTTTTAGCGCTGAATGAATGCCTAAACTTGATGTTGAGTAAAAGTGCTGAAATCAACCATAGTTTATGAGAAAGAACCTGATCTATATTTCCTGTTGCCTCCTAAGTTTCTCCTGTTCTTCTC
>JALYRR010000303.1 GCA_030855265.1 Bacteroidota bacterium
GTCAAGTGTACCTAAAATATGAAGGAGTGTTGTTTTCCCGGCGCCCGATGCTCCAACAATTGAAATCACTTCTCCTTTGCCGATGTTCACATTTACCCCTTTAAGGACATTTAGAGTTCCATACGATTTGAAAAGTCCGGTTGCTGTGATCATAATTATTTTTTTGTAAAAGTAAATTTTTTATACCCGCTTATCAAGAGGGAATTTCGAATTGATACATTTTTATCACAATTTATTTATCGGTTTGAAAATCGCTCTATCTTTGCCATCTCAATACTTTTAAATGCTATGAGCAAAAATTCAAAATTCAAAGGAACAGGTGTTGCGATTGTTACACCTTTTAACAATGATAATTCCATCGATTTTAAATCCCTGGGCAAACTCGTTGATCATATCATTAAAGGTGGAGCAGAATATATTGTTGCACTGGGAACTACCGGTGAATCTGTCACTTTATCTAAAGAAGAAAAATCTCTTGTAGTTACTCATGTTGTTGAAAGTGTAGATAAACGAGTTCCTGTTGTTTTAGGATTGGGAGGAAGCAATACTCAGGAGATCCTTCAGAGCCTGAAAAAATCTTCCGACTTTAATCACATTGATGCCATCTTATCGGTATCTCCATATTATAACAAACCGAATCAAAGAGGAATTTATCAGCATTACAAAGCCATTGCTGATTCATCTCCTGTACCCGTTATTCTTTATAATGTTCCGGGACGTACTGCTTCAAATGTAAGTTCTGATACAACCTTGAAGTTGGCCGAAGAATTTAAAAACATCATTGGTATTAAAGAAGCATCCGGAAGTCTTGAACAATGTATGAAGATCATTAAGTACAAGCCGAAAGATTTTCTTGTTATTTCCGGAGACGATCTTCTCACACTCCCTCTGATCGCAAGTGGTGCTGATGGTGTTATATCTGTAGTAGCGAATGCTTTCCCGAAAGACTTTTCTGAAATGACCAGACAAATGCTTGCCGGTAACGTGAAAGAAGCGCGCCGTCTGCATTATAAATTAACCGATATCACGGAGCAATTGTTTGCAGATGGAAATCCTGCCGGCATTAAAGCTGTTCTTGAAATGATGAAGATCTGTCCTGCTAATTTAAGATTGCCGTTGGTGAAAATCAACAAGGCTACTCAAAATGCGTTGACAGAAATGGTGAGTATGTATAAGTAATTTCTGAAGGGGAGAAGGAAGAAAATCTCAACCCTGAGATTATTTCAGTTTGCGGCTCATTTCTCTTTCCGTATCTCTTTTTTTGATGTCATCTCTTTTGTCGTAGATCTTTTTACCCTTCGCCAAAGCAATCTCCAGTTTCGCATAGCCTTTTTCGCTGATGAACAATCGTAGCGGAATAATGGTCAATCCCTGATCTTTTAGCTTACCCTGTAGTTTATTGAGTTCCTGTTTATTCAACAGCAATTTCCTGTCTCGCTTCTCCGGAACATTATTATAAGTACCATTAAAATAATGTGAAATGTGCATGTTCCGGATAAAGAGTTCTTCTTTCAGGAAAACACAAAATCCATCATTGATCGTTGATTTTCCTTCGCGAATTGATTTGATCTCAGTTCCTGTGAGTTGAAGGCCGGCAATGAACGTGTCAATAAAAGCATATTCAAACGATGCTCTTTTGTTCCTGATATTTATCGTATTGTCGGTACTCATTGTAGAATTGAAAATTTAAAATGCGGGAATTTCACCTGCCGAATAGCTTACAAAGATAACATTTTCTGAGGCTTTATCCTCCGGAATTACTTCACGATAAGGACTGGAACTTTCACATTGTGGCGCACCGCGTCAAGTGTGGTACCAAGAATCATGTCATTCAGTGCTCGATGACCATGGGCACCCATCACCAGAAGATCACAATGCGAACTATTAACGATCTCAGGTATGATCTTTTTCGGATTTCCGAACCCGAGTTTTATTTCAATGTGAAATCCTTTTTCCGTCAGCTCGTCTTTGTATTTATTCAGATTTCCTTGATCTGAGGTGGTCTCATGATCATGAATTTCACTTTCCATCATTCGTGCGCCTGCAGTTTCTACTATATGGATCAGAATATATTCTGCTTTTTTTCCTCCCTGGGAAATCGCATTACTAATTGCTTTGCTATCGCTCTTACTGAAGTCTACAGTGATCGCAATTCTTTTGTAACTGATTCCTTCGGTGATCTTTAGGTGAGCTGGCAATCCGTGCGGACCTTTCGTTAGCGCATTTTTCCTTTTCCTGATCAGCGGGCTAAAGGTGATGTATAATAAGAGTACCGCCGCTCCGATAATCAATGGAATAACTGTGAAATAAAGTAGCGTTGCATTTTCAGATGTACTAATCCATCCGGCTACTGTTTCAAGAACCAGCTTGGCATTCAGTGATACAATAATAATCGCGATGAGCCATGCAAGGATCTTCACCCAGTTCTTAATAACGAATTCACCCATTTTGGATTTGTCGCTTGTCAAATGGATCAGTGGGATCACTGCGAAGCCGAGTTGTAAACTAAGGATCACCTGGCTAAGAATAAGCAATTGTCCGGTAGCGCCTTCACCAAAAATAAGGATGGTAATGAATGCAGGAATGATCGCGATCAAACGGGTAATGATCCTTCGCATCCAGGGTTGGATCCTGAGGTTCAAATATCCTTCCATTACAATTTGTCCTGATAGAGTTCCGGTAAGTGTGGAACTTTGTCCGGCAGCGATCAAAGCGATAGCAAATAAGATCGGGGCGCTGCTTCCCAACACATCATTTAATAAAGCATGAGCATCCTGAATTTCAGAAACCTGGTTATATCCATTTGTAAAGAAGGCGGATGCTGCAAGAATAAGAATAGCGGCATTGACGAACAAAGCCATATTCAGGGCAATGAACGTATCAATGAAATTAAACTTGATGGCTTCCCTGATTCCTTTCGGAGTGCGTTCAATCTTTCTTGTCTGAACAAGTGAGGAATGCAGGTAAAGATTGTGAGGCATTACGGTAGCGCCAATGATTCCGATGGAAATATACAAGGCTTCATTGTTGGGCATGGAAGGAATAAATCCTTTCAGCAGTTCTCCTGCATCCGGTTTTGCGAACATGAGTTCTGCAATAAATGCCACTCCGATGGTTGCGACAAGCGCGAGAATGAAGGCTTCCATTTTTCGCATTCCGTAACGTTGAAGAACGAGGATAAGCAATGTATCAGCAACACTTATGGAAACACCCATGAGCAATGGAATGTGAAATAGCAATTGTAAAC
>JALYRR010000131.1 GCA_030855265.1 Bacteroidota bacterium
AAACCCACTTGTATTTCACGTATCCACCAATTTCTGTTGTGCTTTCTGCCTGCGAAATACGGCGCCCCAATGAATTATAAAAATCAAAATCAGTTCTGAATCCCAACACTTCGATTCCATAATTGATCTCATTTTTACCCATAAAATACGTGAAACCGATTCCCATGTTAAACCCTTTGATACTGGACGATTTAGGGTCTTCCAATTCCGGTTTTAACTGAACTTTATATTGAGAGTAAGCAAAGTTACCATTGACAAGGATCGGTGAATTCTGAGGAACCAGGAGGAAGTTACCACCACCACCATAGGCATCCCATTTCATATCCTGCAAGGATTTATAACTTACACGGTCATTAAAATTAAATCCGAATAAATTCAACTTGCTGCCATTGTTGGAATTGAAAGAAACTTTTCCATAATAGTCGTTAAAGCTGAAAGGCAATCCAGCTGTATCGATATAAGAATAAAGAATTTTTGAAGTAGTAGGGAGGTAAGAAGTTTTTGCTGATAATAAGTAAGAGATCGTGGAGGAGGATCCTTCTTTGTATTTCTTCAGCGGACCTTCCACCATTACTTTTGCTCCGAACGGACTCGCAGCAATTTTTCCTGCGGTGCGTTTTTTATTTCCATCACGTGTAGTAATATCCATTACGGAAGAAATCCTTCCGCCATATTCTGCTCCGAAACCACCGCTGTACACATCCGCATTACGGATCAGGTCGGCATCAAACACGGAGAAAAGTCCGATAGAGTGGAAGGGATTGTATACGATCATTCCATCAAGCAAAACTTTATTCTGAACCGGAGAACCTCCGCGGATGTATAGTTGTCCGCCCTGATCGCCGGTGAAAATTACTCCCGGTAAAACCTGCAGGTACTGGGCCAGATCCGGTTCCCCACCTACGGTCGGTAGTTTCTTGATCACAATCGGATCTATCTTATTTACTGAAACCTGTGTTTCTGTGATTTTTGCTTCCTGCTCTGCAGAGATTTCTATCTCTTTTAGTTTTACATTCGATTTAACGAGATATAATTTCTTTGAAATAATGTCGCCGGATTTTACGCTTACCACCTCCTGCAAAGAATCATATCCAAGGCTGGAAGTAATCATTAGTGTATACTCTCCCGGAGGGATCTTGGAAATAGAGAAATACCCGTTCACATCTGTCGGTTGACCAATGGTGGTTCCTTTAAGATATACATTTGTAAAAAGCACCGGTTCTCCGGAATCTTTCAGGTAAACAAATCCACGGATGGTCCCTGTTTGTGCGGAAACAGCAGTGATCGTAAAAACGGACAATAATAGAATAAGTGCTCTTAATTTCATCGATACAATGGAATAAAAAAGCCCTATTTATTTAGGGCAGGTAAATGTAATAATTTATTGATTTAATCGATATGCTAATTTGTGGATAACCGGAACTTTAAGATAACCGGCGGATTTTGGCTGATGAACGGTTAGTATTTAAAAGGCAAAAGGCAAAAGTGGATTCTCTATTCTTAAGTCAAAGGTCTCAAGTTAAAATGGGACGAATTTGAGTCTTGTATCTTAAATCTTGAGGTAGTGAGTCTACCCCTCAGATAGAGCCAGAATCCGATCAAATTCCATTGGTTTTACTGCGGAAACCGACAGTCGGCTGAGTTTTATGATCTGCATATCAGCGAGCTGTTTATCGGCTTTGATCATTGCAAGGCTGACCGGATTCTTAAGTTTTTTAAAAGGAGATATTTCAACCACACTCCAATTCTCTTCTGTGGTCGGATCCTGGTAAGCTTCTTTCACAACCTTTGCAATTCCCACAATAGCAAGGCCCTCATTACTATGATAAAAAAACAGAAGGTCGCCTTTCTTCATTGCCCGCATGTTGTTACGTGCTGCATAATTCCGGACACCGTCCCAAACTGCTTTTTTATCTTTTACAAACTGATCCCAGCTGTATTTAAAGGGTTCAGATTTGACAAGCCAATGATTCATAGAAATGCGATTATCTAATTTTTACGAATATACGAATTAGGGTTTCATCAGAAATTTTCTCAGTAAAAGAACTTCTGCCTGTTCTTAAGGCTCGTTCCCGGCTTTGATCCTTCTTGCGGATTTTACCGGTGTGAGGGTGTTCCCGGAAGCACGTTTTCTAGGGAAATGGAGATGTTTATTGATGACCATCCGGAAGAATACCAATTGGTGCAACTTTCCATAAGCCGACTTGATTTTCGATTCTATGTTCAGAATGCCTTTGCTGTCGAAACGGTCCTGCTGAAAAGCATCCAGCACAAGTAATTCAAAAGCCGTGGCAAGCATCCATTCAACTTCCTGCTTATATCCTACCGCAGCGATAGCATTTGTCTGACGGAGGAAGGCCTGGATCTTTCGCTCATCAGTATTCAACGTTTCACAGGAAGCGAAGAATACAACCTTCCCGCTACATGCTCCTTCCAGGATAGTTCCCAGCTCTAACAGCGTGTAAGGTTTCTTATTCGTGATCAGGATATTGCCCTTGCTGCCGTGAAAGGCCAGATAGAGAATTGGAAATTTTTTATTGAAAGTTTTTTGCTTCCATTTTTTGAGGAAGAATTCAAGCTCGTCTTTTGTTGCGCAGGAATGAAACATGTGCTGACAAATTCCGCTCTTCTCAAGAAGTTCAAGGATAGGCTGAACAGTGGATTTGTCCTTTAATTTCTGATCCCACAAACCTTCCAGACAATAGATCCCTTTTTTCATAATTCAGTACTCCTTAATGGTAGAATACAAATTTACAAATAGGCTATCGGGATTGCAACCGGCTGGACGGAATAAACGAAACCTAAGTGGTTGATTACTAGTGCATAATTTTAAAAACCAGCTCTTTTAGCAATTCGCCATGAGTTGCTGAGCCATTATCCACCCCTTTTGATTTAAGGTCATATTCGCGGAGGTAGGAAAAAATTGATTTTAACTTTCCTACCGAAAAATTTTTCGCTGCTTTTTCATAGTCGGCCGTGAAAAAAGGATGAACACCCAGGGCGGATGCAACACTGGTTTTTGATTTATCAGCAAGGAAATGATAGGTGAGTAATTTGCAGAAATATCCGTACAGGGAAGAGATAGTCACCACCATAGGATTTTCCTTTTCGTTTGCAGAAAAATAGTTGATGATCCTGTTTGCTTTCAGAATTTCTTTTTTTCCGATTGCGGTTTGAAGTTCGAATACATTGTAATCTTTGCTGATTCCGATATTCGCCTGGATCTGTTCTACTGTTATCTCCGATTTTGGAGACAGGTTGATCATCAGTTTATCCAGTTCATTGGAAATCTTGCTCAGGTTCACACCAAGATATTCGGTAAGTAGCGCACTTGCTTTAGGTCCGACCGTATAATCTTTGCCTTTCAGATAATTGTTGATCCAGTCGGGAACCTGATTGTCATAGATCTTTTTGGATTCAAACAGCACTGCATTTTTATCAATGAGCTTAGCTAATGCGGTTCGTTTATCAATGCTTTTGTATTTGTAACAGAATACGAGGATAGTGGAAGGCAAAGGGTTTTCAAGGTAGGTTTC
This sequence comes from Bacteroidota bacterium, assembly GCA_030855265.1. Taxonomy (GTDB): domain Bacteria; phylum Bacteroidota; class Bacteroidia; order 2-12-FULL-35-15; family 2-12-FULL-35-15; genus 2-12-FULL-35-15. The sequence continues at coordinate 3,537 of JALYRR010000131.1, forward strand.
AAAAACACTTTTCTGTTTTTCCTTTTCCTTTTTATCTTCTTTTTCTTTCTTAACGAGATCTTTTATATCCTGCGCCTCCTTTACGATCACCACCTGATATTCACTCATCATCGGAAAGCGTTTCGCTGCACCAATAACATCGGCGGCAGTTACGTCCCTTCCGTAAAATACACTCTGATTAAATTCACGCTCCGATTCATCAAGTATACTTGTTTCAATCTTATCAGAAATGATATCGATAAAGTATGGTTCATCGCCCATCAGAAAATACACCGGACGGTACACTTTCTTTTTAAGATCTGACATGATTGCATTGAAATCCATAGAGCGTATTGAATCTGTTAATTTTTATTCGAAGCGCAGATGCTTAACTGTAAGTCCGTTATTGATCAGCTCATTCAATGAATCGATCCCGATCTGTAAATGTTCATTCACAAAATTTGCTGTGATCTTTTTATCGCTTTCACTGGTCTTTACTCCGGTGGAGATCATTGGCTGATCGCTCACCAGTAACAAGGCGCCTGTCGGAATTTGATTGTAGAAGCCGGTAATAAAGATGGTAGCGGTTTCCATATCAATTCCCATGACACGGATCTTTCTAAGATAATCCTTAAACTCATCATGATGTTCCCACACCCTTCTGTTAGTCGTATAAATGGTGCCTGTCCAGTAATCTTTTTTGTGATTGCGGATGGTTGTCGATATTGCTTTTTGTAAGCTGAAGGCAGGAAGAGCAGGTACTTCCGGCGGAAAATAATCATTCGAGGTTCCTTCTCCGCGGATAGCAGCGATAGGAAGAATAAGATCTCCCAATTCGTTTTTCTTTTTCAATCCTCCGCATTTGCCAAGGAATAAAACAGCTTTGCATTCAATTGCGCTTAAGAGATCCATGATGGTTGCTGCATTTGCACTACCCATTCCGAAGTTGATGATCGTGATGCCGTTGGCAGTGGCATTCGGCATAGGCATATCAGCACCATTGATCTCCACATTGTGAAGCTCAGCAAACATGCGGACATACTTATTGAAATTGGTTAACAAAATATATTTCCCAAAACTTTCCAATGGTGTTCCGGTATACCGTGGCAGCCAGTTGGAGACAATTTCTTCTTTGCTCTTCATTTTGACAGTGTTAAATTCAGCAATAATTAAATTTGTTGAAAACGTTGCGAAATTACGAATTCTCAGGCCTTTATCCTTCAATGTTGAGAATTATTAATAAAAAATACCGGAACTCTTAGCCTAAATTTTTCTTACTTCGTGAACAGATGCAGAAGCTTAATTTACCCCCATACGAATTCAGGTTAAGAAAGGAAGGAGAGCAGGTTCAGATCTTTGATTCCATTAGGAAAAAATTTCTGGTTCTTAACCCTGAAGAGTGGGTGCGACAGAATTTTCTGCAGTTCCTCATAATAGAGAAAAAATTTCCTGCTTCGCTGATCGTCATTGAATCCGGTTTGAAATACAATCAGCTCCGCAAACGAAGTGATGTGCTCGCTTATGATCGCTCGGGAAAACCTTATCTGCTTGTTGAATGCAAGGCGCCGGAAGTGAAGATCACCCAGGATGCATTCGACCAGGTCGCTCGTTACAATATGCAGTTTAAAGTGAAGTTTTTAGTGGTAACGAACGGACTCAATCATTTTTGTTGTGAGATGGATTATGAGGCAGGTACCTGGAAATATCTTCCGACCGTTCCCGAATTTGAATAAGATTTGTTTTTTGGCAAAACATCCTTAAATTGCAGTATCCAATCTAAAAATTATAAAATGCTACAGGTTAAAAAAATTCTTTCATTGACGCTTTTGCTTGCAATGACGAGTAGTTCTTTTGCTCAATCGAAATCGGTGGTGCCTGAAAAATCAAGCCCCTCAATCTCAATCAAAGCCGATCACATGGCAAAAACAGTGATCATAAAAGTGCTTCCTGCAAATCGTTCGCTTTGTTCTGCAACCAGTATTTCTGATCCTGCTTTCATTTCATTTTATAATTCCATTGGTGGAACCGGACTTTCTAAAAAATTCCCTCATTCTCCCGCACCTCAAAAGATGATCAATGAGCGTGGCGAGAAGCTTGCAGATCTTTCTCTGATCTATGAATTCAGCTATACGGCATCCACACCTCTTGAAAAAGTCATCAGCAGATTGCAGGCGTCGTCCCTGTTTCAATATGCTGAGCCGCATTATATTCCGCAGCTTTGTTACACTCCTAACGATCCATTGTTATCCTCTCAATGGGGGATGGTGAACATCCAGGCGGAAAATGCCTGGGGCGTGAATACAACCACTGCACGTGGAGATACGAACATTGTGATCGGAATCACTGATACAGGGGTTGAACCTTTGCATCCTGATCTGATCAATAAAATAAAACGCAATCCGCTTGACCCAGCTGGTGGAGGTGATAATGACGGCGACGGATATACCGACAATTACAGAGGCTGGGATCTGGGTGATAATGACAATGATCCAACCTGGTCAGGAAGTCCGCACGGTGTGCATGTTGCCGGAATTGCTGCTGCTCAAACAAACAATGCATTGGGGATTTCAGGAACAGGATTTAACACTAAATTTCTACCAGTTAAGATTGCAGACAATACTGGTGCATTAACTAAAGCGTATGAAGGCATTACTTATGCAGCTGATCATGGTTGCGCCATTATCAATTGCTCATGGGGTGGAGGAGGTTCCGGACAATTCGGTCAGGATGTTATTACCTACGCAACGATCAATAAAAACTCTCTTGTAATAGCTGCTGCCGGTAATAACGGATTGGACGAAGCATTTTATCCTGCTGCATATCAGTATGTGATCAGTGTAGGAAATACAAAAACAGATGACAGACGATCTTCGAGTTCCAATTACAATTATACGCTGGATGTGTGCGCACCGGGAGAAGGGATCAATTCAACTTATAGCGGAACTTCTTATAGTGTACAAACAGGAACTTCCATGTCGGCTCCTTGTGCTGCCGGCGCTGCTGCGATCATTAAATCTTTTTACCCAACATATACTGCCTTACAGGTAGGTGAACGTTTGAAGGTAACCTGCGATAATATTTACCCATTACACAGTCCTATCTATGCAAATAAGCTCGGAAACGGAAGAATCAATATGTTCAAATCACTTACCGCTGTAGCAAGTCCGTCTGTGGTGATGACAACAAGAAACACAAATGATTACAATGACAATACCTATGTTGTTGGTGATACGGTTCGCATCAATGGCGACTTTACAAATTACCTTGCACCTACAATCAATCTTACTGCAACTATTTCTACCACTTCTCCTTTTATCAGCATCATCGATAACAGCGCTACACTTGGAGCGATCAACACACTTGCAATCGGAAATAACAATTCCGATCCATGGGAATTTGTGATCCAGGCGGGTGCTGCATTGAATCAGGTGTGTAACTTTAAAGTAACATATTCCGATCCTTCAACATCTTATTCGGCGGTAGAGTATTTCACTTTAACGGTAAATGTGGATTATATCAATATCACCGTGAATGATGTTCATACAACAGTTAACAGCCGCGGACGTATCGGGTATAACCAGGACGGACAAGTTGGAGGTTTAGGATTTAATTACATGGCTGCAGGCAGTATTCTGTATGAAGCAGGATTAATGATCGGAACAGGGGGATCGCAGGTTTCTGATGCTGTGAGAGGTACAGCAGCAGGAGCGGATCTTGATTTCCAATCCATTGTAAACGCCCATGTGGTAACACCTTATTTTTCTGAATTTGATGTGGATGGATATTTCAGAGATAATATTTCTCCGGCTCCATTGCCGGTAACTGTGCATCATAAAGCTTTTGCCTGGAGCACAACAGGGAACCGTAAATATGTGATCGTTGAATATGTGATCACCAACACAGGAGGAACGGCATTGAATAACCTGTATGCCGGGATCTTTGCTGACTGGGACATTGATGCAGCTACATTCACCGCCAACCGTGCTTCATTTGATGCAGGAAATAAAATGGGATATGCTTATCATACAGCAACTTCAGGCATTTATGCCGGAATTAAATTACTGACGAACACGGCACCCGTTACACATTACGCGGTGGATAATTTAGCAGGAGGTGCAGGTGGCGCTGACCTGAGCGATGGATTTGATGGAACTGAAAAATATTTAACCATGTCAACGAACCGGTCAGATGCTGGTGTGGGTGGAACAGGAGCAGATGTAATTGATATTGTAAGCACAGGTCCCTATAGCATTCCTTCCGGCGACTCGGTAGTAGTTGCTTTTGCACTGATCGCAGGAGATAATCTTGCGGATATCCAGTCCAGCGCCGTAAATGCCGATATTATGTATAACGGAGTTGCAACTTCGGTGCAGAATACTTCAATGGGAAATGACGGATTCAGTGTTTATCCGAATCCTGCCGGGTCAAATTCGGTAGTGGAATTCAGCATGGCTGAAGCAGCTAAAGTGGAATTGAAAGTGTTCAGTGTGGTGGGTACCGAATTGAAAACCATTGCTTCCGAAGAAATGTCCTCAGGGACTCACCGTTTTGTGACAGATCTTTCAGGACTAAGCAAAGGAATTTACCTTTATGAGCTCACTATCGGTAATAAAAAGTATGTAAAGAAATTGATGCTGAGTAAATAAACTATTAAATAATTATTTTTTTACCTTTGTGAAACATTAATCAAACAAAAACAGGATTTTCAACTATGGATTTAAGCGGAATTATTTCAATTGCAGGTATGAGCGGATTGTACAAAGTGATTGCTCAAACGAAGAACGGATTGATTGTAGAATCATTGCTCGATAAGAAGCGTGTTCCTGCATACTCAACTCACAGGGTAAGTGCATTGGAAGATGTAAGTATTTATTCAACAGCAGATGATGTGCCTTTGAAAGATGTTCTTCAGAAAATTTACGACAAAGAAAAAGGTGGTCCGGCCATCGATCATAAAAAACCGGATGCTGAATTGAAAAAATATTTCAAGGCAGCTTTCGCTGAGTATGATGAAGAACGAGTATATGTTTCTGATATCAAAAAAGTTCTGAACTGGTACAATACACTTCAAAAAGACGGTTTGCTGGAAAAGCAGCCAGAAAAAGCAGAAGAAGAAAAACCAAAGATCAAAGGAGCTGCAGAAGGAAAAGCAGGAGCGAAAACCAAAATAAAAGATACCAACGCCAAGCCTGTTAAAACAGCAAGCTCGAAAGTTAAAGTACAAGGTGTTAGAAAATCCGGTGTTGCATAAGCACCGGTTTTTTTTCTTCCCTCCCTCAATCATTTCCTTATCACCTCATTTCAATGGATACTAAACAATTGGTAATTCCTTCTAAGCCTGTCCGCTCTTTTTTACCCGCAGACTTTCAAATTGATTCCTGGGCGAAGATCGAACCTTTCCTCAGAGATCTTAGTTCTCGTGACATATCATCTTCCGGGCAACTGGAAAAATGGTTACTTGATAGAAGTGAACTGGAAGCTGTATTGAGTGAAGATCTCGCCTGGCGATATATTCGCATGACCTGCGATACAACAGATAAGGCTTTGACCGATGCGTTCAATTTTTTCGTTTCGGAGATCGAGCCTAATGTGGCTCCGTATAGTAATGAGTTGAATAAAAAATTGATTTCCTGTGCATTTCTTGATCAACTCGATGGAAATAAATACCGGATTTTTATTCGTGGAGTAAAAAAAGCGCTGGAACTGTATCGGGAAGAAAACATTCCTCTTCAAACAAAGATCGCTACCGAATCCCAGAAATATGGTGCCATTACAGGTAGTATGGCCATTGAATGGGAAGGGAAAGAGATCACCTTACAAATGGCCGCAAGTTTATTGAAGGATACAAGCAGAGAGGTGAGAGAAAAAGTGTTCACTAAAATGCAGATCCGTCGCGAAGTTGAAAAAGATAAACTGAATGTTCTGTTTACTGAATTGCTTGCGCTAAGACATCAGGTTGCTTTGAATGCAGGTTTCAAAAATTACCGTGATTATAAATTCGATGAGTTAGGAAGGTTTGATTATTCTGTAAAAGACTGTTATGATTTTCATGAGTCCATTGCAGAAGAAATTCTCCCGATCATTGAAGCTACCGATAAGGAACGCAAAGAAAAAATGAAACTTGAAGTCCTGCGTCCATGGGATATGGATGTGGATGTAGAGGGCAGACCTGCACTCAAGCCTGTTTCATCAGGTGCTGAACTGGCAGATCGTTCTATAGATTGTTTTTATAAAGTACGCTCCGCATATGGCGAATACCTGGAGATAATGAAAACAATGGGTCACCTCGATCTGGAATCCAGGATAGGGAAAGCGCCCGGAGGATATAATTATCCATTGTATGAAACAGGAGTTCCTTTTATTTTTATGAATTCTGTTGGTTCTCCCAGAGATGTTGTAACCATGGTTCATGAAGGCGGACATGCCATTCATTCCTTTGTAACAAGAGACCTTGAGATCACTGATTTTAAAAGCACTCCATCGGAAGTGGCGGAACTCGCTTCTATGTCGATGGAACTTATCTCTATGGAGCATTGGGATGTATTCTTTACCAACAAGGAAGAATTGAAACGTGCGAAGAAAGATCAACTGGATAAAGCTCTGCGAACATTATTGTGGGTGGCTGCAGTGGATAAATTCCAGCACTGGATCTATGAAAATCCAGAACATACTGTGGAAGAGAGAATGCTCACCTGGAAAAAAGTTAATGCTCAGTTTATGGGTAGCGTTGTTGACTGGACTGGACTCGAGGAGGTGAAGGAAAGAAGCTGGCAAAATCAATTGCATATTTTCGAAGTGCCGTTTTATTATATTGAATATGCCATTGCGCAATTAGGTGCTATTGC
>JALYRR010000132.1:0-7496 GCA_030855265.1 Bacteroidota bacterium
GTTTTCGTTTAACAACCAACAACAGGATGGAATTGCTGAGTGTGATCGTTGCGTTGGAAACATTAAAGAAGGAAGGTTCTGCAGTAACGGTTTACTCCGATTCAAAATATGTTGTTGATTCTGTTGAGAAGAAATGGGTGTTCGGCTGGGAGAAAAAATACTTCAACGGAAAAAAGAATGAGGACCTCTGGAAACGCTTTCTTCGCGCCTATCGTAAACATAATGTAAGATTTGTCTGGGTAAAAGGACATGCATCCAACAAAGAAAATAATCGTTGTGATGAGTTAGCAGTAGAAGCAGCAATGGGATCTGATCTTCGTCCCGATCACGGTTATGAGGAAGCGATGAAGAATTCAGTTTAAAGTTAAAAAGTTCTGTACGGATAACGAATTATTCCGAATTTACGAATCTGGGTTTAAATGTCACGGTTCAACATCCTTTTACTTTTTCTCTATATCCCGTCTCTTAACTCTGGATTCCCTTTCACTACGTCGCTTGTTCTCGATATGATTCGTGAAAAACGAAGTCACCCGAACTGACACGATAATTAGCACTCCCTTTTAATTTTTTCCTTTTTCCTTTTTCCTTTTTTCTTTTTTCTTGTCTCTTAACTCTCGATTCCCTTCTAATTCCCTCTTTGTGTTCTTAGTGCCCTTAGTGGTAAAAAATATTTCCTTCTAACTTACTACAATCCCGCATGCGTCCTGAACAACTTCACCGCTATCGCAAGCAGGATGATTCCAAAAACTTTCCGAAGAATATTGATCCCGCCCGCTCCTAATAAATTTTCAAGTCTATAGGTATTTCTCAAAACAACATATACGAAAACAAGGTTGATAAGAATAGAAACAATGATGTTCTCCATGTGGTATTCGGCGCGCAACGACAATAACGTAGTAAGCGTACCTGTTCCGGCGATCAACGGAAAAGCAATAGGAACAACCGATGCAGTGGTGGCGGTGTCTTCCTTATACAAACGGATCCCAAGAATCATTTCCATGGCGAGGAAAAAAATAATGAATGATCCCGCTATCGCAAAAGAACTTACATCAATACCGATAAGTGCAAGAATGGATTCCCCGATGAACATAAAAATGATCATGATCGCACCAGAGACAAGCGTCGCTTTTTCCGATTGAATTTTGCCAAGTCGTGATTGAAGATCAAGTAAAACCGGCAAAGAGCCGATCACGTCGATCACTGCAAAAAGGATCATACTTATTGTAGCGATCTGTTTAAAATCAAAATGAAGTTCCATAAAAAATATTTTTGCAAAGGTAGGAGATGATGAGCTTGGAATATAAAAAGAGAGGAAATATTACCTGATAATTTCCAGGGCTTTTTCTATTGTTTGAGGATAATAACGATGTTCCAGTTCATGGATCTTTTCAGCCAGCGTTTCAAAGGTATCCAGGGATGTTATATAGCAGGTATGCTGTGCGATGATCTTTCCTTCATCGTAATTTTCATTGACAAAATGAATGGTGATCCCGCTTTGTTTTTCCGCTGAATCGATCACAGCCTTGTGAACATTCATTCCGTACATTCCTTTTCCTCCGAATTTTGGAAGCAGGGCGGGATGAATATTAATGATCTTTTCCGGGAAGGCCTGAATAAGATCGGCAGGAATCATCCATAAAAAACCAGCAAGAACGATCAGGTCGATGTTGTTGGAGTGCAGGTGCCGGATCACCTCATCACTTTCGTAAAATGAGCTGCGATTGATCATAAGAACAGGAACATTGGCTTGTTCTGCTCTCCTTAAAACGCCTGCTCCCGGTTTGTTACATACCACCAGACTTACACGTCCACGGGCCGATTGCCTGAAATGATCAATGATCTTCTGGGCATTGGTCCCTTCACCGGAAGCAAAAATGGCAATATTTTTCATTTCGACAAAAGTAGTATTTTAATAAGAACCATTTTGATGAGGCAAAACCTGCCCAAATGGCATATTTCAGCAAGATTTTGGGTATCGGGAAGAGTAAAATGGGGGAAATTGAAGATTTTTTTTTGTAATTATACACATAACTATATCTTTGCACCCAAATTAACCTTAAAACATTTAGAAAAAATGTCAGATATTGCAACAAAAGTAAAAGCTATCATCGTTGATAAATTAGGTGTTGACGAAAAAGAAGTAACCCCAACAGCTAGCTTTACAAATGATCTTGGAGCCGATTCATTGGATACGGTAGAATTGATCATGGAATTCGAAAAAGAATTTAATATTGCTATTCCTGATGATCAGGCTGAGAAAATCGGTACAGTTGGAGAAGCGATCTCTTACATTGAAGCAAACGCAAAATAATTCCAAAAGATTTATTTAATGAAATTAAGACGAGTAGTAGTTACAGGTCTTGGTGCTATTACACCGATTGGTAATAATGTTTCAGATTACTGGAATAATCTTATTAATGGTGTGAGCGGAGCCGCAGCTATTACTCGTTTTGATGCTTCTAAGTTTAAGACCCGTTTTGCCTGTGAGGTAAAAGGGTTCAATGCCGAAGAGTACCTTGACCGTAAAGAAGCCCGTAAGATCGATCCTTTTTCGCAATACGGACTTTGTTCAGCCATCCAGGCTGTGCGTGATGCAGGACTTGATGGCGAAAATGCTTTTGACAAAGACAGAGCAGGTGTAATCTGGGGCTCCGGAATCGGCGGCCTTCAGACATTTCAGGACGAATGTTTTGCTTTTGCTAAAGGAGAAGGAACTCCCCGTTTCAATCCTTTCTTTATCCCAAAAATGATTGCCGACATTTGTTCAGGACACATTTCCATTATGTTTGGAATGCGTGGACCTAACTTTACAACTGTTTCAGCTTGTGCTTCTTCTACCAATGCGCTTATTGATGCTGCTACCTATATTAAATTAGGTAAAGCAGATATCATGGTGACCGGCGGTTCTGAAGCTGCAGTTTGCGAAGCTGGTGTAGGCGGCTTCAATGCCATGCACGCACTTTCTACCCGCAATGATTCACCGGAAACGGCCTCACGTCCTTTCGATAAGGATCGCGATGGTTTTGTACTTGGTGAAGGTGCAGGCGCTCTGATCCTTGAAGAACTTGAGCACGCTTTAAAACGCGGTGCAAAAATCTATGCTGAAGTTGTTGGTGGTGGAATGACCGCTGATGCAAATCACATTACTGCTCCACATCCGGAAGGACTTGGTGCTCTTAATGTAATGCGTAATGCTTTGCAGGATGCTGAAATGAATGCTGATGAGATCGATTATGTAAATGTTCATGGAACGTCCACTCCTTTAGGTGATGTTGCTGAATCAAAAGCCATCCTTGGTGTTTTTGGTGAACATGCTTACAAACTCAACATCAGTTCTACGAAGTCAATGACCGGACATTTGCTCGGTGCAGCAGGAGCTATTGAAGCGATTGCCTGCGTTCTTGCAGTGAAAAATGATATCATCCCTCCAACTATCAATCATTTTACCGACGACCCTGCTCTTGATAATAAACTGAATTTTACGTTCGGGAAAGCGCAAAAACGCGTTGTTCGTGCTGCCCTGAGCAATACATTTGGTTTTGGCGGACACAATGCTTCCGTGATCGTTAAAAAGTATACAGCTTAACTGAGCTCCCTTGCCGAAGAGAATTGCTAGATCAATAGGTGTATATTTTTCTCAGGATAAAGAGCTTCACCATTCCTTAAAGAACATTCTTGGTTTTTTTCCAAAAAATATTTCTCTATATAAGCTTGCTTTGCGCCACAGTTCCGCCGCACAGCAAATTCAAAAAGGTGTAAAGAACAGCAATGAACGACTGGAATTTTTAGGAGATTCCATCATAGGCGCTGTGATCGCTGATTATCTTTTCAAAAAATTCCCCTATAAAGATGAAGGGTTTCTCACAAAAACCCGCTCGAAAATGGTCAGTAGAGCCCAGCACAATAAGATCGCTCTTAAGCTTGGATTGAATAAACTGATCGAAGCCAACAATGACCGCTTCGGAAGTAAACCAGGATCCATTTACGGTGATGCTTATGAAGCTTTGATCGGAGCTATTTACCTCGACAAAGGATATCAGGCGGCGCAAAATTACCTGCAGGAACGCATTATAGATGTTTATATCGATATGCATGAAGTAGAAAACAAGGAAGTGGATTTTAAGAGTAAGTTCATTGAATGGGCGCAAAAAGAAAAGAAAGAATACAGCTTCGATACCATTCAGGAAGGAACTGATTCTGTTGATAAATGCTTCACCATTCAGCTTAGCGTTGATAACGAAGTTGTTGGCACTGCCCAGCATTTCTCGAAAAAAAGAGCGGAGCAACTTGCATCCGAAGCTGCCTGCACTACACTGGGGATTTAGCAACATAAAATTAAACCCGGCTTTACAGCTATTCTCCGATTAGATTCATAAATTTACACTTGATTAAAAAAGCCCATTGGGAAAACATACCCTTGAAATAGAATACGATTATGATTTTGTGCTGATTGGAATTTCATCGCATGAGAAGGATTATCGTATTTGCTGGGCGCTCAACAACAAGTTCGGAATTGAACTGGTAAAAGCAGAATCCCTGGAGATCAAAGGCAAGAAGCAGGAAACACCTTCGTTTTTTTCTTTATTCACCTTTGAAGACGCGGAAGCCTTTACCGATTATGCCGTAGTTGCAAACAGAAGCGAGACAAAGCTTTCAGCAGAAAAAGAACATTCCTTGTTTGGCACTTCGGAATCGAAGCGGGATGATCAGAATGAGATCCTTGTTCCGGAACACAAACAAATGAACTACTTTTTTGTCATCAAAGGGGAACTTGAGGAAGAAGCCATCAGCGAACTGCTTAAGAAGATCAAAGAACTCGAGATCGTACTTACAGCTATTCGCATAGATGTATCACAAATGAAGTCAAAACACAATTTAATATTTTAGATAAAGCATTTTATGAAAAGAACAAAAATAGTCGCAACACTCGGACCTGCATCCACTTCAATGGAAGTGCTGGAAGAAATGATCAAAGCCGGTGCAGATGTTTGCCGGATCAATTTCTCCCATGGTAGTTATGACAATGTGCGCGAACAGATAGAGAACATCCGCGCGATCAATAAAAAACTGGGTCTGCACACTGCTATCCTCGCCGATTTACAAGGTCCAAAACTCCGCATCGGAATGGTAGAGAACAATGGTGTAGAACTCATCGCGGGAAGAGAAGTAACCATTACCACAACTGAATGTATCGGAACAGCTGATCGTCTTTATATCACTTACCCGCAATTTCCAAGAGATGTTAAAGTAGGTGAGAACATCCTGATCGATGATGGTAAATTATTGTTAACCGTTTTTGCAACGAATGGAAAGGATGAAGTGAAAGCTGTTGTGTCTCACGGCGGAATTCTTTCTTCGAAAAAGGGAGTTAATCTTCCGAATACGAAGATCTCATTACCTTGTCTTACCGAAAAAGATTTGAAGGATCTTGATTTTGCTCTAACGCAGGAAGTGGATTGGGTTGGACTTTCATTCGTTCGTTCTTCTGCTGATATCATTGAACTGAAACACCTGATTCAAAATCACAATCAATATGTGCGCACCCGTGTGGTAGCAAAAATTGAAAAGCCGGAAGCGCTGAACGACATTGATAATATCATCAAGGAAACGGATGCATTGATGGTTGCCCGTGGCGATCTTGGAGTGGAGATTCCTATGCAGGAAGTTCCTGTGATCCAGAAAATGCTGGTTTTGAAATGTCTTGAATCTGCAACTCCTGTTATTATCGCAACACAAATGATGGAGAGCATGATCACGAACATCAGCCCAACGCGTGCTGAGGTGAATGATGTGGCGAACAGTGTAATGGATGGCGCAGATGCAGTGATGCTGAGTGGTGAAACGTCTGTTGGAAATCATCCGATCAAAGTGGTGGAAGCCATGACAAAGATCATTGAGCATGTGGAGGCAGAGATCGATATTTATAACCGTGATACCGCTCCGGCTCCGGAAGTAGATTTACGCAATCATCGTTTTATTACTGATTCGATTTGCTTTACAGCTACGAAAATGTCGCATCGTACAGGTGCTGCCGCTATCGTAACCATGACGCATTCCGGATACACGGCCATCAAACTTTCCAGCAGCAGACCGCGGGCGAAGATCTATGTGTTTACCGACAATCATCACATTCTTACCACGCTAAATCTGGTTTGGGGTGTTCAGGGATTCTTCTATGATAAGAACATCAGCACTGATCATACGATCGCTGATATCAAATCCATTTTGAAGAACAAAGGAATGATCAAAACGAATGACCTGATCATTAACATTGCGAGTATTCCGCTTGCTGAAAAAGGAAAATCGAATATGATCAAGTTAAGTGCGGTAGAATAAATTTTGTTTCGGAGCGTCCAAAATAAAAAACAATAACCTGGCGCCTTAGCGTCTTTGCGGTTTCACATTATGGCTTTAAACATCAACTTACTCAAAGAGATCTGCGAAGTAGCAGGCGCTCCCGGACATGAACAACGGGTGAGAGAGATCGTGCTTCGTGAAGTGAACCGGCTTGCCGATAAAGTTTCCATCGATAACATGGGAAATGTTACGGCTTTCAAAAAAGGAAAGAAAGATAAAAAGGTGATGATCGCCGCTCACATGGATGAGATCGGATTCATTGTCACTCACATTGATGATTACGGATTTTTACGATTCATTCCCCTGGGAGGATTTGATCCAAAAACGCTTACCGCTCAACGCGTGATCGTTCATGGTAAAAAAGATATTGTCGGAGTAATGGGGTCCAAGCCCATTCACATGATGAGTCCGGCAGAGCGCGAGAAACTGGTTCCTATCAGTGATTATTTTATTGACCTGGGACTTAATAAAAAAGAAGCAGAGAAGATCGTAAAAGTGGGCGACACCGTTACACGTGAGCGTCAGCTGATTGAAATGGGAAATTGCGTGAATTGCAAATCCATTGATAACCGCGTTTCTGTTTTTATCCTCATTGAAACACTGCGTGAATTAAAATCATCTCCTTATGATGTGTATGCAGTGTTTACCGTTCAGGAAGAAGTCGGCATACGCGGAGCAAGTGCTTCGGCATTGCAGATCCAGCCTGATTTCGGATTCGGTCTCGATACAACAATTGCATTTGATGTTCCCGGTGCGAAAGCACATGAGGTGATCACAAAATTAGGTGATGGTGCAGCAATAAAGATCATGGACTCTTCCACTATTTGTGATTACAGGATGGTGAATTTCATGAAACGTACTGCGGAAAAACACAAAATTAAATTTCAGCTGGAGATCCTTCCTGCCGGTGGAACTGATACTGCAGGGATTCAGCGCATGACACCGGGCGGAGCAATTTCAGGTGCTGTTTCAATTCCAACGCGTCACATTCACCAGGTAATTGAAATGGCTGATAAATCAGATATCAGGGCAAGCATTGATTTGTTAAAACATTGTATTCAGGATCTGGATAAGTTCGACTGGAGTTTTAAGTAAACGCTCTGAATCATAAAAGGATGTCAGTTCGAGCGGAGTCGAGA
>JALYRR010000132.1:7506-10342 GCA_030855265.1 Bacteroidota bacterium
GAGTCGAGAACCGCTAAAAGAAACCGATATTATTACATTGGTTCTCGACTCCGCTCGAACTGACATGCTAAGAGTGATGATGAAGGAGGAGGGGGCCGTTTTGAGAGCGTTGTCAGTTCGAGTGTTTTTTCTTTTTCAGAAAAAATGTATCGAGAATGTGCGTAGGTTTGGTTTTTTGCTTGTTGATTCCATGCAGATTTATCGAGAACCGCTAATAAAATTTCGGTTTTTATTTACCGTATGGTTCTCGACTCCGCTCGAACTGACCTGAGATGAATAATTAGAGTTGAAATAATGTCTGATCTATGAAAAAAATATACTACCTCAGCACCTGTTCTACCTGCAGCCGTATCATCACAGAGCTGGGATTAAAGAATGAAAAATTCGATTTTCAGGACATTAAAACCGAAGCCATCACTGCGGATCAACTGGCAGAAATGAAAAAGATGGCTGGAAGCTACGAAGCATTGTTTAGTCGCATCGCATTAAAATACCGTTCCCTCGGCCTCGATAAATTAGAACTTCATGAGGAAGATTATAAGAAATATATTCTTCAGGAATACACCTTTCTGAAACGACCTGTGATCATCATCCGGAGCAAGATCTTTGTCGGCAATTCAAAGAACAATATTGCCGCTGTTAAAGCTGCCTTGTAGACCCCGCGTATGAGTCCTGTCCTCAAAGCCCATCTCGCCCTGATCATTGTGAACATCATTTATGGTGCGAATTACAGTATCGCAAAAGAAGTGATGCCTGCTTTTGCTCAGCCATTTGCGTTTGTTGTAATGAGAGTGGGCGGAGCACTTGTTTTATTCTGGCTGGTGAGTGGAGCATTCGTCAAGGAAAAACTTGATAAAAAAGATTTCCCCCGCATTGCTTTGCTGGCTGTTTGCGGAGTGATGGTGAATCAGTTGCTTTTTCTGAAGGGCTTAAGCCTGACCTCACCAATCAACGCATCAATTATCATGATCTCCAACCCCATCGTGGTTTTGATATTCGCTGCGGTGATCCTCAAAGAAAGAATTTCATTCTATAAAATGGCTGGAATCGCATTAGGTATTTCGGGTGCCTTGTTGTTGCTGCTTTTTAACAATACATTTTCTTTCGGTTCTGAAACCATTCGCGGAGATGTTATGATCCTCATCAATTCGATTTCCTGGGCCTGTTACGTTGTTCTTGTAAAACCCCTGATGCAAAAATACAATACCATCACGGTGGTGAAATGGGTATTTCTCTTCGGATTTATTTATGTCCTGCCCTTTGGATTCACTGAATTTATGGAGATCAGCTGGTCGGATATTCCTCCAGTGATTTGGGCATGCATCCTTTTTGTTGTTGTGGCCACCACGTTTATTGCCTACATCTTAAATACTTATGCCCTCAAGGCGCTGAGTCCTTCTGTGGTCAGCATCTATATTTATCTCCAGCCTTTTCTTGCAACACTCATTGCAGTAATTTTTGGAAAAGACCAGTTGGATGCCCGCAAAGTGCTTTCCGCAGCCCTCATTATTTTGGGCGTTTACCTTGTCAGCATGCCTTTCCGTAAGACAAAAAGTTAATATTTCCTTCTGTCTTTTGTCCTTTTTCAATAGGGGAAATCCTTACATTTGTTTTAAATAGAAAAGAAGATGATGAAGTCGATGACAGGATTCGGGAAGGCCGTAAGCGAAATCTCCGGGAAGAAGATTACAGTGGAGGTGCGCTCGCTTAACAGCAAAGCTCTTGACCTGAATCTGCGTGTGCCGTATTTATACAAAGAGAAAGAACTGGAATTGCGAACCGAAGTTGCCAAGCTGGTGGATCGTGGAAAAGTGGACCTGAGTGTTTACAGTGAATCGGTAAATGAAACACTTCCTGTTGGAATCAATAAAGCACTTGCAAAAACATATTACACAGAGTTGAGTTCACTCGCAAAAGAACTCGGCGAAAACAACACGAATTTATTATCCCTGATCGTGAAGATGCCGGATGTTATGAAGGCTGAACGCGAAACTCCGGAAATGGATGAGGAAGAGTGGAAGCAGATTCGTTCCGTAGTGGATAAAGCGATCGAAGCGTTTCAGAAATTCAGATCGGATGAAGGAAGTACTTTGGCGAAGGAATTTGATTCACGCATTGCCATTATTGCAAGTCTGTTGCAGGAGGTTGTGATGCTGGACGGATTACGCATCCAGAATATAAAAGAACGCATAAAAAGTAATCTGGCGGAGGCCATTGATGCAGATAAAATTGATTCCAACCGTTTTGAACAGGAGTTGATCTATTACATTGAGAAGCTGGATATCACTGAGGAAAAGCTCCGTTTAAAAACACACCTGGATTATTTCACGGCTACAATGTCGGAAGTTGGTAGTGGCAGAAAACTTGGTTTTATCACACAGGAGATCGGAAGGGAGATCAATACAATTGGTTCCAAAGCAAATGATTCTGCTATTCAAAAATTGGTTGTGCAGATGAAGGATGAATTGGAGAAGATCAAGGAGCAATTGCTGAATGTGTTGTAGGGTTGAATTAATATTTCGGGGCGTCATTGCGAGCGATAGCGAAGTAATCTCCGGGATATAAAAGATGAAATTAGAACGCAGATTTTCATGATCTTCATGATAAAAAGGATTTCTGTGTTTGAAAGTATTTGATTGATCGTCTTCGACGATATGGTGAAATAGGAACGCAGATTTTCATGATAAAAAAGATTCTGTATTTGAGAACAAGTTGTGAGGGTTGGGTCAGTTCGAGTGATTTTGTTTTTCACAAAATCGTATCGAGAACGAGGGCAGCAATAGTAAATCAATTCGTTATTTCGGAGCCCTTCACCCTTTGAAGGGGAGCGGTAAGA
>JALYRR010000133.1:0-4554 GCA_030855265.1 Bacteroidota bacterium
GAGATTTAATTTCCCTTACTTTTTGGCGGCCAAAATTAACAAAAAACCTTTTGATCTTAAAAGGCAATTTCTGGCTCCGCTATCGCTCGCCAGAACCGCGGTTAAATGTTCCGCATTCTTGTTTTCCTAAAATTTCTTTTAACAATGTATTCCAATTTGCGAGAATAATATCGCGGCCGATCATTTTCCACTATCGCTGCTTTGGAGCGGAATGTTAAATACCCCTCTCCTTCGGAGAGGGGAAATGGGTGAGGTCTCGGAAAAGAGAGTTGTTTTTTTTATTGTGAGAACTGGGTCAAGCCCAGAGTGACGCTCCGTTTTTTGAGCAGTATCTTAAGGAATGATGTTTTCTTTTTAAGAGTCCCTTGTTCTCGATACAATTTCGCGAAAAGCGAAATCACTCGAACTGACGGGTTTTGGGGTATTCTGGAATTACAATATTAGTGGAAATTATAACTCATGATGATAATGTTTTTCGAAAAATTATCCAGTACGACCGAAGCTGAATAATAAGGCCTTAGAAGAATTCTTATGAAAATTAAATAACAGAGCAGGCGAGAGCTTGTGTAAGGTTCTGTAGTGTCTGAGCCTAGCAAGATTATTAAGTTCCGGGAATCATACTGGCGAGTTTACAGAACCAGAGCGATGTTATGTAGATTTTCTAAGAATTATTCTTCAGCCTTGATCTTTTTGTTACTTTTTGTATCAAGACAAAAAGTAAAATGAAAAAATGAAATGAGATTGCCACGGCCGAAAAGGCCTCGCATTGACGCTACGAAAAATGATTCTCGTTCCGTTACCAAAAAACAATTAACAAAAAACCCCTCAGCTTTTTTCAAAGAGAGGGGTTTAAATTTTTAGTGCTTAGGTCTATCGTGTTAACGTAACATGACCAATATACTGTCGCTTCAACCCTTTATAATCTTCAAGCGTTACTTTCCATACATAAACACCTTGTTGAACAATCGCTCCTGAATTATTCTTCGCCCCATTCCATCCATCAAGAATGCTGTTTGATTTAAAAATCCTTTCTCCCCATCTGTTGTAGATCGTCATTTCGAAAGATGAAAAATCAATTCCATCGCCCTTCACCATGAAGAGATCATTCACACCATTTCCATTCGGAGTAAATGCATTCGGTGCGTAGAACACAACAATCGGATCAATGCTGATTCCTCCGTAGGAAGTATCCGCACAACCGTTCGTATTTGTTACGATAAGCTGAACAGGATACGAACCCGTATCAGGGAAAATGAAATCAGGATTCTGTTGCGTGGATGTTCCGACATTGCCGAATGTCCAGGCCCAGGTATCGATTACACCTGTTGACATATCCGTAAAATGAATCTCCGGATTGGTGATGGTTATCGGTTGAGGGCCTGCAACAAATGCTGCGACAGGTTGAGAATGAATGGTGATCATTCCCGGTTGCGTGACTGTGCTGCTGCAGCCTGTTGTGTTGGTATATGTAAATGTGACATTGTACAATCCTGCATAGATGTAAGTGTTAGAAGGATTGCAAAGCAAGGAAGTATTTCCGTCGCCGAATGTCCATGAACATGTTCCTCCCGGTTGGTTGTTCGTGCTGCTGAAATTAATAGTTGTTGGTTCACAGCCCTGGTTTACATTGGAGCTTATGCTGATGATCGGAGAAGCAACAACAATAATTGTATCGATGTCAGAATTTCCGCAAAGGCCGGTAATCGTATACGTGATCTCATGAAGACCAGGTCCTGCTGCTGAAGGATCGAATGTACCGGTTGTTGCATTTGTGATTCCGATTCCACTCCATGTTCCGCTCGGATCTGCTGCTACAAGAGTGATTGCAGGATCAGAAGTACAGAATGGTCCGACATGCGTGATGGTTGCATCCAGTTGAGTGGTTACAGTTATCAGCACAGTATCCTGAGAAATACAAGGCGTTGTGATCAGGTACGTGATCAGGTGATTGCCCACTCCGGCAATTGCTGGATTGAATGTTCCTGTTGTGCCGTTGGTGATTCCTGTTCCTGTCCATGTACCGCCAGCATCCACTGCATTGAGTGTGATCACCGGGCCCGTTGAGCATTGACTTCCCGGATCAGTAATGGTTGCATCCGGCTGAGGGATGACAGTAATATAGGCGGTATCGGAAGCAGTTCCGCAGGATCCGCTGACATTGTAAATGATCTGATGAGTTCCGACACCGGCAACTGCAGGATCAAATGTTCCGACAGTTCCGCTGATGATTCCCGGTCCGCTGAATGTTCCAAGTCCTGCCGGAATCGAAGTGCTGAGTGTATCAATAGCACCATTCACACAATATGGTCCGGCTGGAGTGATGGTGAGTGAGCTTAAGTTGATCACGTCTACAAGGACTGAATCTATTGCAGTACAGCCTCCTGCGATATCCGTAACTGTCACTGTAAATGTAGTGATGGCAGTCGGCATTGCGGTTGTGTTCTGCGCTGTATCATTTGCAATTACACCACTTGCAGGCGTCCATTGATATGAATAATTCGCAGGGTTTGCGATCACAGTACAATTGTGGAAACGTACATTCGGACGGTCGCTGCTGGTTCCGTATACGGGTGTACCCGGACAAGCATCTGCGAAATCGATGTTGTACCAGATCACAGAACTGTAGGTAGTTGTAGTATAAGGATGTTCACAGTTGTTTGTCCAACTAGGATCCGAGGTATTGTCGCTGCAGATCTCCATGATCACATTAGAGATTCCATCCCACTCAAATGCATTGTCGAAAAGGTGTGCGTTCCAGCCTGTCACCACATTGTGGTTTTTCGGAGTATACACATTCACCAGTCCGGTTTGCCATGTCGTGAGGGAAGCTAAACTCGTACAACCCATATCGATCTTGAAATTTTTGTACAGAGTTGTTCCGTTAATGATCGCAACACTCAAATCCAACTGATCAATCTTGCCGGCTACAACTCCCGCCGCGATCAGGTCAGATGCTGTGAAGAGCATTTGATGTTTCGTTGATTTATAAAAGTTTCCGTAAGGTGCAGGATAGCTGAAAGAGGTGTTGGTAAGCGTTCCTGTTCCAACTGTTTTCGGACTACCGGTTCCTCCGCATCCGCCAGTAGCGCTCAATCCACAGGAAGCTGGAGTTCCACTGCCGAAAACCACACCAAGGTTAGCTGTACCGCCGACACAAAATGAAGTATCTGCAATGGCAGTGATTACAGGTGATACAGCCGGTATAACAGTGATGGTGACAGAATCATTTTTCACACAACCTGAAGGACTTGTTACACTCAGGGTATAACTGTAAACTCCCGGAGCAGTAAAAGTCGCAACCGGATTAGAAATGCTGGTGCTGCTTAAATAAGTAGCAGGCGTCCATGAATACGTATAACCCGCTCCGCCGGGAGTAAGTGCCGTGATCCCTAACTGGATAGGCTGCATCAAACAGGAGTTGGTAGAACTTTGAGTGATATTATAAGTAAAATCAGGTACAATAAAAACTGTGATCGTATCTGTGTTATCACAGGTTCCGCTGAGGTTACTCACAACCGCATATGTTGTGGTTGCGGTAGGTGTAGCAATTGGATTATCACAAGGATTGCAGGAGAAATTCGCAGCTGTCATTGGTGGCCCGGACACAACAGTCCAGTTAAACAAACTTCCACCGTATGCATTTAATTGAGCCGACTGCGCTCCGCAAATGGTGATGTCCGGCGGAACTGTAGTTGCATCAAGAATATTCACACTGTAAACAAATGTTTGTTGTCCCTGGATCGGGCAGGCACCATCCTGAACAGTAGTGGTAAACGTAAGATTTTGTCCGGGTGTTCCCGCAGGTGCGCACCAGCTGATATTTAAAGTAAGAGGATTGATCCCCGAAGGAGTAATGGTTGCGCCAGGCAATGCTGCTGCAATGTTTGAGATATGTGTTAAAGTATCACCAGCATTCGCATCCGTGTAAACAGCAGAAAAATTGAAGCAATTTCCGGAACACATTTCAATGGCGTAAGGACCGGTTTGAACTGCGCTTCCGCTGAATCCTGTGATAGTTCCGGCTGTTGGAGAAGGAACGGTGTTGGAGCATGGCTGAACAACGAATTGAATATCGCGCATTACAGTACCTACCACATTTCCTGCGGCATCGTATTCTGTTACGAGAATCACGACCACGAAATTTCCTACAAGTCCGGGAGTAAACTGAACGAGTCCTGTAAGAGGGTCAATTGTAATTCCGGGGATCGGTGATGTTCCTGAATATCCTGCATTGTAGGTAGAATTCACACCAGCTCCATCCATAGCGGAGATCAATTGGTAATCCAATGAATCACCATCCACTTCAATCACACCGTAGCTATAGCTTACAGGTTGTCCAACGCAGACATACGGAATAGGTTGAGCGGTAAATGTTGGGGAGTTGTTGCAAAGTGCGGTTTGACTATTCAGTGTTGCTTCGATGTAATAATTGCTGCTGGCTGCACTCAGGTTGGTGATAGCAGAGTTCCGGCAGCAGGTCGACCAGCTCATTGTCCAGGTATCGCAGGGAGGAGCAAGAGTAACGATTCCGGTATAGCTGAACAGCCACATTCC
>JALYRR010000133.1:4564-10341 GCA_030855265.1 Bacteroidota bacterium
TACTCATTCCAATTTGTGGAGGACAAAGTTGTGAGATCTCAAGTCCGCTTGTGGTAGCAGGAGTAACGTTCACCGTTAGCGATGCCGTTCCTCCGCAGGTGCTCGTGAAATTAAGAAACTGGGTAGCACCCGGATTAAAACCTGCACAGTCGATGAACAAGTTCAGGGTGATGCCGTACTGATTACCACCTAAACAGGTATAGGTAATCTCGCCGCCGGCAACGTGAGAAGCTTTTGAGATGACAGGAAAGAGAAAAAGTCCTGCGATTCCGAGACTGGCTATTAATTTTTTAAACATGTCTGAGGCATTAATAAGTATAGAAACAAAAGATGTTTTTGATTTAAGATCCTCTAAAATAGGAACTTCGATTGCGGAGTAGAAATACAAAAGTACGGATAATTAGTTTTCGTAGCCTTGTTTTCTCTTCGTTAATCTCTAAACATCAGATGATTAAACTACGTAAATGGTTGCATGAAAGGTTTTTGTTCCTATTCCCTTTTAAACCTTAAATTTGCCGGGTGAGCCGGTTAAAAATTCCATATAAGTATTTGATTTACAGGATAAAAGCTGTAGACGAACATGGCGTTCATTCTCCCTTCGTTTTTGACCTTCTCAATGCGGTCGTTTATAACAAGGCGGATTTTTACTCTTATTCCGCTATCGAAGGCCTTAGGAATGAACTTCTTGGCTCAGAAAAAAAGGTTCATTGCATCGAAATGGGCGCGGGATCATACAAAGGACAAACGAAAGTGAGAAGGGTGTCGGACATAGCGCGCTCTTCCGTAAAACCAGCAAAATATTCTCAGTTGTTGTTCCGGCTTGTGAATTATTTTCAACCTGCAAACGTTCTGGAACTTGGAACATCCTTAGGAATCAGCACGGCCTATATGGCGATGGCGAATACGTCAGCCTCGGTAACTACTATGGAAGGTTGTCCGGAATTAGCAACGATCGCCAAACAAAATTTCAGTAAAGAAGGAATAAAGAACATCAACATTATTACCGGGAACTTTGATGATAAGCTTCCTGAATTCCTCTCGCGAAATCCTTCCCTGGACTTTGTTTTTTTTGATGGCAATCACCGGAAACAACCTACGCTGGATTATTTTCATCAATGTCTGAAGAACTCCCACGCTCAGAGTGTTTTTATTTTTGACGATATTAACTGGTCGGATGAAATGCAGGAAGCCTGGTCGGAAATCAAAGCGCATGAAAAAGTAACAGTTACGATTGATCTCTTTTTTATGGGGCTTGTTTTCTTTAGGAAAGAACAGGTCAAACAGCATTTCCTGATTAAGTTTTGATCCTTATCACCATTGTTGTAAACGGAGGTCATGCTGAACTTGATTCAGCATCTATCTTTTATTATTTTTCCTTAGTAACCTGAGAATTCTGAGGTTTGATAAGCAGAGTATGGGAAATTGGATCTGAATCGGGTAGGCTTTTGCTTCGAGATGATAATGGAAAAGCTGTGTGTAGGAACGCAGATCTTTATGATTTTCATGATAAGGCAGGATGTGACGAAATGATCCTGCTTTCAAATGAAATCTATGATCACCTTTGGTGATTATGATAAAAAACGGATTTGATTTTAGTTGCGAAGAGAACTTTGCGCCTTTGCGCCTTAGCGGTGGAAATAAGCTTTATAGAACGCAGATTCTCATGATTCTCATGATAAAAATGGATTTGATTTTAGTTGCGAAGAGAACTTTGCGCCTTTGCGGTGGAAATAAGCTTTATAGAACGCAGATTCTCATGATAAAAGTGGATGCTGTGTTTTTTGGTACCCCGGTCTGCACCGGGGCAGGCTGCAGATCTTTTATGAAAGGTATGATCACCTTCGGTGAATATGAAAAAAATATGATTTGATTTTAGTTGCGACGAAATCACATTATCCCATCAGCACATTTTAATTGCCTACTTTTTTGATTCTTTAATTCTTTAATTCTTTAATTCTCCAATTCTCCAATTCTCCAATTTGCACATCTCCACATTTGCACATTATTTAATGGAACGCAGATCATCATGATTTTCATGATAATATAGATTTGATTTTAGTTGCGATGCGATCACATTACAAATTTGAACATTCTTAATTCTTTTAATTTGTTTCAAATTTTCAAATTATCACATTGGCACATTTCCTAGATTCGTAAATTCGTAACGATTCGTTATCCGTACCTTCTCCTAGATTCGTATATTCGCATAAATTCGCTATTAGCTTATGATTATTCGCCTCACAGATATTGCAAAAGCATATAAGATTGGAACTGAAGAGATCCATGCCTTGAGATCGGTCTCACTTGACATTTTTAAAAATGAATATGTTGCATTGATGGGTCCATCCGGTAGCGGAAAGTCGACTTTGATGAATGTGCTGGGTTGCCTGGATACCCCAAGCAGCGGTGAGTATATTCTGAACGGGATTTCGGTAGCGAAAATGCTTGATAACGACCTTGCCGAAGTGAGAAATAAAGAAATCGGATTTGTATTTCAGTCCTTCAATTTATTGCCACGATCTACTGCGCTTGACAATGTGATTCTTCCTTTGATTTATGCCGGTTTCAGTAAAGCAGACAGGATCAAACGAGGAAAAGAAGTTCTTGAACAAGTTGGTTTAGGAGATAGGATCATGCACAAACCGAATGAACTTTCCGGGGGACAAAGACAACGCGTTGCAATTGCCCGTGCATTGGTAAATAATCCCGCGATTATTTTGGCTGATGAACCAACAGGAAACCTGGATTCAAAAACATCGGTGGAGATCATGGGACTATTTGAAGAGATTCACAGAAATGGAAACACGATCATACTTGTAACGCATGAAGAGGACATTGCTCAACATGCACATCGGATCGTGCGGTTGAAAGATGGAGTGGTGGAGAAGGATATTAAGAATGAAAACATTACAATGGTTGATAGCAGGCTTGCGCATTGAGGCCCAAATAATCGCATTTATTGAATAATCAAATTGATTTTTCCTTGAGTCATAAATAGAATGTCAGTTCGAGCGGAGTCGAGAACCTGGGAGCTGTGCATTGGAACGCAGATTCTCATGATTTTCATGATAAAAAAAGATGTTGTGTTTTTTGGTACCCCGGTCTGCACCGGGGCAGGCTGCAGATCTTTTATGAAAGGTATGATCACCTTTGGTGTTTATGATAAAATAGGATTTGATTTTAGTAACGAGTTGCATTGGTGTTATCCGTCATTCGGACTCCTTCGCCAATTCAGGACAGGCTCTGAGGAGGAATCTTTAAACTCGAACGACCGCAGACCCGAGAGAAGCGAAATCCAAATTATCACATTTGCACATCAACACATTTGCACATTATTTAATGGAACGCTGATTCTCATGATTTTCATGATAAAAAAAGATGCTGTGTTTGGGGAAACGCAGATCTTTTATGAAAGGTATGATCACCTTCGGTGAATATGATTAAAAATGATTTGATTTTAGTAACGAGTTGCATTGGTGTAATCCGTCATTCGGACTCCTTCGCCAACTCAGGACAGGCTCTGCGGAGGAATCTTTAAACTCGAATGACCCTAGACACCCGGGAGAAGCGAAATCCAAATTATCACATTTGCACATCAACACATTTGCATATTATTTAATGGAACGCTGATTCTCATGATTTTCATGATAAAAAAAGATGTTGTGTTTTTTGGTACCCCGGTCTGCACCGGGGCAGGCTGCAGATTTTTTATGAAAGATATGATCACCTTCGGTGTTTATGATAAAATAGGATCTGATTTTAATTACCAAGAAATTAAACTCTCCAATTTGCACATTTGCACATTAACTAATTTTCACATTAGCCGAATCACCTTCGATGAGAAATTTGATAAAACAGAATCCGATTTTAATTACTAAGAGTTCACATTCTTTTAATTTGTTCAAATTTTCAAATTTTCACATTGGCACATTCCCTTCATTCGAAAATTCGTAATGATTCGTTATCCGCTTCCCCTAGATTCGTACATTCGTAAAAATTCGTTATCAGTCCCATGAAGATATACACCAAAACCGGCGACAAAGGTCAAACCTCTCTGATAGGAGGAACCCGTGTTCCAAAACATCATATCCGCATTGAATCCTATGGAACAGTGGATGAATTAAATTCCTACATCGGTTTGATCCGGGATCAGGCGATTGATGATAACTCAAAAAAAATCCTGATCGAAATACAGGATCGTTTGTTCACGATAGGAGCATCACTTGCATCCGATCCGGAAAAAAGTAAAATGAAAATTCCGGATTTGAAGGAAGAAGATGTGGTTCTGCTTGAAAAGGAAATGGATCTCATGAATGAAACACTCCCCGAAATGAGGTCTTTTGTACTTCCGGGCGGACATACCACCGTTTCCTATTGTCATTTGGCCCGTTGTGTTTGTCGCAGAGCGGAGCGTTTAACGATCCAACTTTCGGAAAATTCTTTTGTTGCGGAGCTGGTGATCATCTACCTGAACAGGCTCAGCGACTACCTTTTCGTGCTTTCGAGGAAATTGAGCCATGATCTTCACGCTACCGAAATTCCCTGGAAAGCCAGAATGTGAAAATCTGGAAAATAAAATTTTATTGAAATTGAAAACATTGGTATCATTACTGAAGGAGCCACATTGGGATTAATAATTTAAAATTAATCCGATGGCTGTTTGATAAGTGGAATAAAGTTTTACTTTTGCACGAAATAGAGCATCAGCGTTTATTAAAAAAAACATCTCAGAACGAAACAAGTAAATTCTTTTTACGTTCTGATTTCAAAAAACAAACTATGTACTGGACACTTGAATTAGCAAAAAACCTGGAGGATGCCCCTTGGCCGGCATCAAAAGATGAACTGATCGACTTTGCAATTCGTTCCGGAGCACCAATGGAAGTAATTGAAAATCTTCAGGAAATTGAAGACGAAGGTGAGATCTATGAATCCATTGAAGAAATCTGGCCGGATTACCCAACCAAAGACGACTTCTTTTTTAACGAGGACGAATATTAATAAAAACTAAACTCAGGACTAGCCTTTTTTTGGGCGGTCAATATTTAAGAAAGCCCTTCTGCTCAATGCGGAAGGGCTTTTGAATTTGTAGAAGTCATACCACCAATTTGCACACCTGCAGGTTCGAACCCCATTGGAACGCAGATTTTAGTTGATAGTCGCAATTATAAATGAACCGTCATTCCGACCGCAGCGGAGGAATCTTTAAACTCGAAAGATCGCAGACACCCGGGAGAAGCGAAAACCAAATTATCACATTTGCACATTAACACATTTGCACATTATTTTAATAGAACGCAGATTCTCCTGATTTTCATGATAAAAAAGGATGCAGTGTTTGGGGAAACGCAGATCTTTTATGAAAACTATGATCACCTTCGGTGTTTATGATTAAAAATGATTTGATTTTAGTAACGAGTTGCATTGGTGTTAACCGTCATTCCGACTCCTTCGCCAACTCAAGACAGGCTCTGCGGAGGAATCTTTAAACTCGAATGACCGCAGACACCCGGGAGAAGCGAAATCCACATTATCACATTTGCACATCAACACATTTGCACATTATTTTAATAGAACGCAGATTCTCATGATTTTCATGATAAAAAAGGATGCAGTGTTTGGGGAAACGCAGATCTTTTATGAAAGCTATGATCACCTTCGGTGAATATGATTAAAAATGATTTGATTTTAGTAACGAGTTGCATTGGTGTTATCCGTCATTCGGACTCCTTCGCCAATTCAGGACAGGCTCTGAGGAGGAATCTTTAAACTCGAAT
>JALYRR010000134.1:0-3429 GCA_030855265.1 Bacteroidota bacterium
CGTTAGCGGGATTTTATTCTCAGCATTCTCCGGCGATGATCGTTGCGCCTGTAATGTTCCATCAGGATCATACCATCCTGGAAAAGCTTCAGAGTCTTGAAATGATGGCGCTGATGGCAAGTACCGGCGGCGCATTATTTCACAATAAAGCCATCATGTGCAACGGAGCCAATCTTGCGTACAAAAAAGACGTATTCCTTGAGGTAAAAGGCTTTGATAACATTCGCAATTCTCCATCCGGAGATGATGTTTTACTGATGTACAAAATCGGAAAGATTTATCCAAAGAGTATCCGTTATCTGAAGAACAGAGAGGCCATTGTTTATACGAAAGCCAGGAATAGTTTCCGTTCCTTTATTTCACAACGGGTGAGATGGGCCTCAAAAGAGATGTCGGTCAATAACAGAGAGACCATTTTCGTTTCATTGTTAGTCTATGTATTTAGCTTTCTTCTTCTGTTTATGCCGCTCGCAGGGTATTTCTGCTTATCCGGTAGTCCTGTCCGTCCGCTTTTTTTCGATATTTGTCTTATTCTTGGTGGTTTTAAATGCTTTATTGACTTTTTGTTATTATTTTTAGCCGCATCTTTTTATAACAGGAAAACGCTTTTGCTTTATTTTCTCCCCGCGCAGTTGATTTATATGTTGTATGTAGTGATCGTTGGTTTGCTAGGGAAACAAGGGAAATATGAGTGGAAGAACAGAAAATACAATTGATGGCCCGTAAGGACGACAAATATTCACACTCACTATCTTATTACGCCTGGCAACGGGTTAAAAAGAATAAACTAGCCATGTTCGGACTGGTTGTGATCTGCCTGTGTATGCTGGTTGCTATTCTCGGTTTTGCCATTACTCCAGACAGCACACCGGATGCAAATGACCAATTGCTGGAGCTCTCCAAAAAACCTCCGGGGTTTGAAGTGAGGATGCTGCAAACACGCAAGAACGAACCTGCTCACGATGTCAATTTTTTTACAAGAATGATCTACGGGGAAATCAGTAATTTCCGTTCTATCCCTTTTTCTGAATATCATTTTGAAGGCAATGACATTGTCTGCCGTGAATACACCGGCGACGCCAAGCGTGTGGGCACTGATATCCGATACAATCTGGCTGATGTAGTGTATGCGATCAATTACAACACTCCGATCAACAACAACGTGGATGAAGGTTATACAGAGTTCTATGAATTCGGTAGCAATCAGAAAATGCGTAAGACAGTTAAGGAGCTTCGTGAAGAAGTGGAGAAAAATTACATCGTCACAAAAAGCTATATTTTAGGCACTGATCCTGCCGGAAGAGATTTATTAAGCAGGCTGATGATCGGAACACGGGTTTCTTTTTCAGTAGGTTTTATCTCTGTATTTATTTCAATCGTGATTGGTGTTTTAATGGGATCTCTCGCCGGATATTACCGTGGACGTGTAGATAATATCATTGTCTGGATCATCAATGTAGTGTGGTCCATTCCTACTTTGCTTCTTGTTATTGCAATTACACTTGCTTTAGGAAAAGGGTTCTGGCAGGTATTCGTAGCTGTAGGACTTACAATGTGGGTGGAAGTTGCGCGTGTCATCCGCGGACAGGTTATGAGTTTGAGAGAGAAAGAATTTATAGAGGCAGGAAGAGCGCTTGGATTCAATAATATGAGGATCATTTTTAAACACGTACTTCCAAATGTAATGGGACCAGTAATCGTAATTTCTGCGGCAAATTTCGCTTCGGCCATCTTAACGGAGGCCGGACTGAGTTTCCTGGGAATCGGTGCACAGCCACCAACTGCCTCCTGGGGCGCAATGATCAATGCGCACAGAGGTTATATCATCGGTGATGCGCCTTATCTCGCCTTTTTGCCGGGATTGGCCATCATGTTCATGGTACTTGCTTTTGTATTGTTAGGGAATGGATTGCGTGATGCCCTCGACACAAAATCCATTGATGAAGATCAGGTTATGTTTTAGAAAATAATTTGCATCAAATAAAAACAGCGTTCCCGCATTGTGCAGGAGCGCTGTTTTTTTATTGGTTATTTTGTTCCTTAGAAAGGAAGATCGTCTTCCTGGGATGCTGAAGTAAATGTTGCAGCAACATCATTCATGTTTGTTGTTGAAGCTCCTGTGCTTCCTCCACCGTTGCCGCCTTCAATTCTCCAAGCTTCAAGTGTGTTGAAATATTTTACTTCATTTTTAGGTGAAGTCCATTCGCGTCCACGTAGATTGAAATGTACTTTGATCTCATCACCAACTTTGTATTGATCGATCAGGTTGCATTTGTCCTGCGTCAGCTGAAATGAAATGTGCTGTGGATATTGGGAAGAATTGTCGGAAAGGACAAATTCTCTCTTTTTGAATTTCTCCGATACCTGTTGAGCTTCTCCTTTTACTTTTAAAATTCCTGTAATGTCCATGTTGATAATTGTTATTTAGTTAATAGTTGAATTGATTCTTTTTAATGATCCGACAAAAGTACTTTCCATGCTTCATCCACTTTTCCATGATTTAATAAACCCTTTGCAATGATGTGAAGCTGTTGTTCTTTTTGTTCGATATTCTTTCCGTAATTTTCAACGGCTTCTGACATTGCAGTTGAATTTTTATATGCCTTAATTTCCGAAGAGTCGGGCAGACGCTCCACATTTCCAAGCATCCCAAGGTTATTACCTGTCAGCACAGATGAGTTTCTGATGTTCTCCGGGATTTGATCCACTCCGATTCCCAGATTCATCAGCGGTTTAGGTACCTCAAACAATGCACTGCCGCTAGATCTGCTGTACCAGTTTCCACCCATTCTTGCAACAAGATCAATTTTATTCGGATCGATCTGTTTGTTTTCATCAAGGATATTTTCATTGATGTGAAGAAGAACAACCTCGCAGATGATCAGGTTTCCTGCGCCACCATGAGTTCCAAGTTCAATTACATTCAATACTTTACATTCCAGCTGTGCAGGCGATTCTTTCACTCTGAACGGCTTTACGTGTTCGGAAGGAATCGCTGTAAATCCAGCTTTCTCAAATTCATTGACACCCTTTGCATATTCTGTGCTTGCGAGGGAAGTTTGCTGAACCATATCAAAGTTCACCATATTGATCACAACCTCCGGAACTTCCTTAATATTATCGAAAGTATGCTTGCTTTGACCGGTTCTTCCGCTCCTTGCAGGAGAAAATACCACAATGGGCGGATTGGCACTGAACACGTTGAAAAAGCTGAAAGGTGCGAGATTGGGACGTCCGTCTTTATCAATGGTGCTTGCAAACGCAATCGGTCTCGGTGCAACAGCTCCAAGTAAATAACTATGTAATACAGGAGTTTTGACCTCCTTTGGATCGATTCGCAGCATATTTTCTATTACAAAAATAAAACTAAAATCAGAAACCGCGGAGTGATGTTATAAACTATGCCTGCATTGTTGATATTTAGTCGGT
>JALYRR010000134.1:3439-10270 GCA_030855265.1 Bacteroidota bacterium
CAACCTGATCGAGGGAGCCTTTCCATTTTTCAATGGTGGAATCAAGCAGTTCTTTTTGGACATGTAAAGGAAGGTGATGATTCTGAAGAAGGGTTTCCTTCAGGCTGCTGTATTTGAATTTTTTTCCTTTACTTCCTCCAAACTGATCAGCATATCCATCCGTTAACAAATAGATCAAATCGCCTTTTTGTAATTGAACCTGATGGTTGATGAAAGGCTTTTCTGTATCGCTCAGGCCCATTCCAATGGGTGTCTTATCGCCTTTTATTTCAGTGAAAACACCTTCACGTATCATCCAGAAAGGATTATAGGCACCTGAGAATTCGAGTGTGTTTTCCGAAAAGTTGATGGATATCAAGGCTGCATCCATCCCGTCTCTTAGTAGAGAATCTTCCAGTTTTTTTCGAAGTGTTTTTGCAAGACCTTTTCGTACACTGTTCAGAATTGCTGCCGGTTGAGTAAGTCCGTGTTCAATTACCGCCTCATTTAGAAGATTGGATGCCAACATGCTCATAAAGGCCCCGGGAACACCATGCCCAGTGCAATCTACTGCTGCTACAAGTGTTTGTTTACCCCATTGTTCAATCCAGTAAAAATCACCGCTCACTATATCTTTTGGTTTGTACAGAATGAATGAATCAGGCAAAAGGGCATTCACCAATTCATCCGGTGGAAGTGTAGCCTCCTGAATTCGTTTCGCATATCGGATACTATCTGTAATGTCTTTATTCTTTTCTTCAAGAAGCGATTTCTGAAGCTCAATTTCCTGATTTTGGGTTCCGAGCAGAACATTCACTTTCTTTTTGGTTCTGTAATCACGCCATAAAAACAAACCAAAAACCAGAATGAGGAGCGTGAATCCGGCAAGAAAATACTTTGTCATCTTCTCCTGTTTGAGTAGTGAACCTGTGAGGACTTTTTCCTTTTCAAGCACTGCGATTTCAAGTTCCTTTGTTTCGCTCTCATATTGAGCCTGCATTTCATGAATCTCTTCGTTGCTCTGAGCCAGGAACAGGGAGTCTTTCATGTTGTTATACATTTCTCCGAATTCGTATGCCTTCTTGTAATTTTCCTGCTTGAAATGAATTTCTGCCAGGTTCTTATATGCTTGTTTAATGTCTTCGTTGGAGTTGATAGACATAGCAAGTTCCAAACTACGCGAAGAATATTCTTCTGCTTTTTGGAAATTCTTTTTTATGATAAAGATGGATCCGACATTATTAAGGGTGAGAGCCAAACCCTGTTTATTTCCGATCTCTTTTTTTATTTCAATCGATTTCAGGTAAAACTCCAAGGCTTTATTGAAATTTTTAAGATCATAATAAACGTTACCTAGATTCCCAAAGGAGGTTGCGATCCCTTTTTTGTTTTTTATTACTTCGAAGGTCTCCAGTGATTCCTTAAAGCATTGAAGAGCCATGGCATATTTTTTTTGAAGGCGATAAATCTCTCCAACGTTGTTAAGACAACCGGCCATTCCTTTTTTAAAATCGATACTTTTGAACAGAATGATAGCCTGGCTGTAGTATGCAATTGCTTTATCATAATCTTTCTGGTAGTAATAGATCACGCCAACCGAAACTTTACAATTGGCCAAACCTTTTTTGAATTGGATCAGCTCGAAGTTTTTAATAGCAAAAAGAAGGTTTTCCAGCGATCGGTCATATTTCCCCAGTCGGAGATACAGGTTTCCGATGCAATGATAACTTTCACCGAGTCCGAGTGTATCTTTAGAAGCCTGAGCAATGTGTAAAGCCTGTTTGGAATAATCCAGCCCTTTTTCAAAATCACTTTGTCCGCTATATTCTATCCCGATCTGGTTAA
This sequence comes from Bacteroidota bacterium, assembly GCA_030855265.1. Classification (GTDB taxonomy): domain Bacteria; phylum Bacteroidota; class Bacteroidia; order 2-12-FULL-35-15; family 2-12-FULL-35-15; genus 2-12-FULL-35-15. The sequence continues at coordinate 5,264 of JALYRR010000134.1, forward strand.
GGATTTTAACTTTGAGTGTGTCGAATTTTGCGGATTGCAGGGCTTTCTGAAGCGAATCAATTTTCTTCTCCGCCTGTGAAAAGGAAGAGTTGATCAGCAAAAAAGCAAATGCAAGCAAGAGGAGTACTTGTTTCATAAGTTTTTGTAAAGCAGGGAAATGTATAAATTTTTTCCCACCTTCAAATAAAAGAAAAAGGAATCCTTTTTTTTAGAGAAAAACAACGTGTATGTGTTAATAAAAAGACTATATTTGCCCTCCAAATTAAACAATGCGGATGTGGCGTAATTGGCAGCCGCGCCAGACTTAGGATCTGGTGCCGTGAGGCGTGGGGGTTCGAGTCCCTTCATCCGCACAAAAAGAGGAGCTTTTCGCTCCTCTTTTTTATTGTACACATTCACGAGAAGCCTGTCCTGAGCGAAATGGAATGGAGTCGAAGGGAGTCCCTTCATCCGCACAAAAAGAGGAGCTTTTGGCTCCTCTTTTTTATTTTACACATTCACGAGAAGCCTGTCCTGAGCGAAATACAATGGAGACGAAGGGAGTCCCTTCATCCGCCTTTAAAAGTAGAAACCTCTGATAATTCAGGGGTTTTGCTTTTTATACCTTCTCAGTTCCCTTATCAGGCAACTTAGGTTATTGTTGGCTTCATTCTTAGATTTCTTACTTTCTACTTTGGAAAAAGCAATAGCCTTAAATGATAAGTTTCACAGTTAGAATATAGCTTTTCCCAATACTCTTTTATAAGTGTTATTGTGAATTCTAAAATGAAGGAGTTTAACGCTTTTTGTTTTTTGAGATCTCGTCCTATGAAGCATTAAAATTAATTCACGAAAATATGATTTAACAACCTCCATCTAAAATGCTTGATTTTTTTGCCTTTATGAACCATCTGAAATCTACACGTGGTTGTAATCAATGTGGGAATAATGCAAGGAATAGTAATCGTGTTGTAACTTTTCTAACATGCATGAGGACGATCTTTGTCAAGTTATCTTTAAAACAGAATTCTATGAAAATTATAAAATCAATACTTGTTGCTACAATCCTTTTATCTGCGTTTGTTGTTCGTTCCCAGGTTTCTGTAAATGTGAATATCGGATCTCCTCCTCAATGGGGTCCGGTCGGATATGCGGAAGCGCGTTATTATTATCTGCCGGACGTGGAAGCTTATTACGATGTTCATTCTTCTATGTTCATTTATTTTGGCGATGGCGTATGGCTTCACCGGGTAAACCTCCCGGTTCATTACAGCCATTATGATCTGTATGGTGGGTATAAAGTAGTATTAAACGATTATCGTGGCGACAGTCCTCATATTTATTTTCATGATCATAAAGTAAAATATAAAAAAGGTTATCGTGGCAAAGCGCAAAAGACGATAGGAAACAAACCCGGGAAAAATAATTCTTCTACCGGTCCGAAAAAAGGATCCGGGAAACAGGTTGACAAAAGTAATTCGAACCAATCGAACAATAAAAAGAGCAGTCCAAAGGGAAATGATAATGGTTCCGGTAATAATAAGAAAAGTGGTAAAGGGGGAGGCGGAAAGAAGAAGTAATCATTAACAGATTTTGACTTTTAAACCTGTGAATAGTGTAAGTTATTTAAAGAGTTATGTAATAGGTTCTTTCTTAATAATCATCACTTTTGTCAAAATAAAAATAGAATTATCCTGTCAACGGCAGTAACAATTAATCAATAAACCATTTATTAAAACTTAACAATCATGAAAAATTTATATAAATCAACCGCCCTGTTAATTTGCTTTAGCTTTCTGCTAAGCTCAACTTCCTGCCTGGTAGTAACACATAGAGAACCGGGCAAGCACGGATGGAGAAAGAATTCGAACAATCCGCATCACCCAAATTCTACAAACCCTGGCCACGGAAATAAAAAGGGAAAACATAAATAATTCTTAATAGCCAATCATAGGGAGGAAGACTATTTTCAAATTTGCTGTGTTCCTTTTATTGTTTGGATATTCGGCACAACACTATTATTGAACCTGTCCTTTTGGAAATTGTCAGCTTAATTAAACAAACATTTAAAGCAAAATTATGAATAACGGAAAATTAGTATTGGGAGTGCTCGCGGGCGCTGCAGCAGGTGTTATATTGGGTGTATTATTTGCCCCGGATAAAGGTTCTGAAACCAGGAAGAAGATCGCTAAAAAAGGTGCGGAGTCTGCTGATGATCTGAAAGAGAAGTTAGAGAATATACTAGCAGCACTGACACAGCAGTTTGAAGCAGCAAAGAAGGAAGCTGAAGGTGTTTATGAAAAAGGTAAAGATAAGCTGGGGGTATAAAGTTTGATTTTAATAATTCAAATATTTAAAATACCGAATAGAAAAAGAATCCGAAGGTTCGACGGGAAATTGGGTTGGTTGTGTTTTTTAACTAAATCACCCTTAAAAAGCAATTTTCATTATCTTTGTCAGGGAAAAGAGCTTCATTGGAGGCTTTTTTCATTTTAGCTGCCCACGTGGCGAAACTGGTAAACGTTGCGGTCTCAGAAGCCGTTGTCATTGACTTAGGAGTTCGAGTCTCCTCGTGGGCACTAAAAGAGTTCTTTTCAGAACTCTTTTTTATTGAGAACATTCACGAGAAGCCTGTCCTGAGGGCAATTCAATGGAGTCGAAGGAGTCTCCTCGTGGGCACCAAAAGAGTTCTTTTCAGAACTCTTTTTTTTTGAGAACATTCCTGAATCGGCCATCCAAATGATGTTATTTTGGTTTTTTTCATTTCCCAGGGGCAAAATTTAATCACTTTTGACCTTTCTTCATTGCTCAGATCCATTAAAATCAGACTATTAGAATGTATTTTAGAGAATTTGTGTGAACATCCGGTTATTTGGTTTATCTTTGTATTAATTATTAATCAAAACATTATTATTAAAATGAAAAATGGAACTGTAAAGTTTTTTAATGAAACAAAAGGATTTGGCTTCATTAAAGCAAATGACACAAACGAAGAATTCTTTGTACACGTATCAGGATTGAAAGAAGAAATCCGTCAGAATGACGAAGTTCTTTTCGAAGTTCAAGAAGGAAAAAAAGGTTTAAATGCTGTTAACGTAAGATTAGCATAATTATATAACTATAATTTACCTAAAAAGTCCCGTTCTTATTGCTAGAACGGGATTTTTTTATTCTAAAAAGCCTCCGAAATGGGCTTTTTTTCATTGAATTAATTTCGTATTTTTGTGTCCCTTAAAAACAGGAATAATCTATAATCAATAAATACAATCAAAAATGAACATTACCCAGGAGAATATCGATGAATTAAATGCAGTTCTGAAAGTTAAAGTGGTGGCAGATGATTACCTGCCCAAAGTGGAGAGCGCGCTGAAAGATTACCAGAAAAAAGCTTCTTTACCAGGTTTCAGACCAGGGAAAGTACCTACCGGTATGATCAAAAAGATGTATGGAAAATCCGTGATGGTTGATGAGATCAACAAACTTCTAAATGATTCATTGTATAAGTACCTGAACGAAAATAAAATTGAAGTTCTTGGTAATCCATTACCGAAAACGGATACTACCATTGACTGGGACAACCAAAAGGATTTTGAATTCCTATATGAAATGGGACTGGCGCCTAAATTCAATGTGGATCTTTCCCCAAAGGATAAATTCAGTTACCAGACCGTTAAGATTGATGAAGAACTTGTCAATAAATACGTTACAGACATAGCAAAACGCTACGGAAAAGTTGAGCAGGTGGAAGTTTCTCAGGATGGAGACCTTATGAACGGCGATTTCGTTGAATTGGATTCAAACGGGGAGATCAAGGCAGGAGGAATCTTTAAAGCAGGATCTCTTTTCATGGAAAGAATCAAGGACGCTGAAACGAAAAAGTCACTTATCGGATTAAAAAAAGGTGATAAAGTTGTGATCGCAGCGAAAAATATTGCAGAAAATCCAACCGATCTTGCTGCTGTATTGGGCGTTGATTCAACAACTGCGGAAGAACTAAATTCTCAGTTTCAATTCACAGTAAAAGGAATTAGCCGTCTTGCTGCCGCTTCTGTTGATCAGGATTTTTTCAATAAGATCTATGGAGAAGGTGTTGTAAATTCAGAAGAAGAATTCCGCGCAAAGGTTCGCCAGGAGCTCGGTTCCATGTTTGTGAATGACAGCGAAAGAAAATTTTACAATGATGTTGTAGAACATTTGATGAGTAAAATCAATTTTGACCTTCCGAAAGAATTCCTGAAACGCTGGATCGTTGCTGTTAATGAAAAGCCGGTTACTCCTGAGCAGGTGGATTCTGAATTTGACGGTTACGCAAAAGGCCTGAAATGGCAACTGATCGAAAACAAGATCATCAAGGAAAATAACATTCAGGTGACAAATGAAGAAGTGATTGAGCACACGAAAGAATTAATTCTGGAGCAATTCGGGAAATACAATCCTTCGCCAATGAGTGTTGAGGAATTAACCCAGACAGCTCAGCGTGTTCTTTCCAACCAGGAAGAAGCAAAAAAATTATATGAAAAATTATACGGACAAAAAGTATTAACGCTTTTCAAAACCAAATTCTCTCTGGATAATAAGGAAGTTCCTTATGATGATTTTTTTAAATCTGCCAAATAGGCATCTGGAACATTGAGGTTTAATTTTTGTTTGTATTTTAGTAAGAACTTAATCTAAAAATCCAACTATGGTTTACAACAACGATTTTCGTAAATACGCCGTTAAGCACAAAGGAATCAGCGGTAATACATTTGATTCCTATGCTCGCCACAGCATAACCAATGTTACTCCTTATATCATCGAAGAGCGCCAGTTAAACGTTGCTCAGATGGACGTATTTTCCCGTTTAATGATGGATCGGATCATTTTCCTTGGGACAGGAATTGACGACCAGGTAGCAAACATCATCCAGGCTCAGTTATTATTCCTTCAATCTGTTGATGCAAAAAAAGACATTCAGATTTATCTGAACAGTCCGGGTGGATCCGTATATGCAGGTCTTGGAATTTATGACACGATGCAATACATTAC
>JALYRR010000135.1 GCA_030855265.1 Bacteroidota bacterium
AAAAAACACAGTGTGATTAAACAGAAAAAAGGAGTTGGAAATGAGGGGTCAGTTTAAACCGATCTTGAGGGGTCTCTTTGAGTGAAATATCCACAAAACGTTGAACTTTCCAACCTTGAACTTTAAACTTTCCCACACAGAACTTTGAACTTTTAAATCTTGAACTTTAAACTTTCCCACACAGAACTTTGAACTTTCCAACCTTAAACTTTAAACTTACTGAACATCATACATCTTCATCCCCTTCACCAACCTATTGATGCACTTAGCCAATCTAGTAACCTTCGTTTCCTCTTTCTTCGCAGAGTAGATCCATTGTATGTAATATTTCTGTTCACTTTCGGAAAGAGATCTGAAGAATGCTAAAGCTTCAGGTTCTTCCTGAAGACAAATGATCATTTCTTCTGGAACTTCGAGTGGTTCCAGGTCGGGGTAGAGAATTACATGGACAAAATCACCTTCTGTTTTTTTTATTTTCTTTCGGATCTCCGCTTTTACCGGAAGGAATAACTTACCATCGCCCATCGGCATTAAATGGTATTTTCTTATTTCAAATCCATCGATTGTTCCTCGTACTTTCACCCAGCCGAAATGCGCCTTCTTATTTTGCGAAATTTCAGGGATCCGTGCAAAGGTCCATCCGCCTTTACCAGGAAATTTTTCTAAACGGTATTGTTTGTCCACCAATGGTTTTTCCATAATTAAAAGTAAAGGTTTTATCATTTGATGATAAAGAATGTCAAACTTATTACCTGTCAAGAGCATGTTTCTATCATAGAGAAAACCGAATGACATCCAATTCCCGGAATATATTTGTACTTTTAATTCCATGAGCATTACCACCATCATCAATATTTCTTTACTCCTTATCCTGCTGTTCATCGCATTCAAATATGCGGAGACGTTCTGGTCGTATAAGATCAGCAAACCCTTTTTGTGGGAACGATCAATAAAAGAAAAGCTCATCTCCAAAAATCTTCGTTCACTGGAATTTCAGACCCGCGACAAAGTCCGTTTTTATTTCATGTGGTTCCAGATCGAACGCTTAAAAAAAGAAAATGTCCCCGGGAGCTTCGCAGAACTTGGCGTGTACAAAGGTGAATGGGCCAACATTATTTTCGAGATGGACCGCAGCCGGACACTCCATTTGTTTGATACCTTTTCCGGATTTGATGAATCCGACCTTAAGCTGGAAAAAACAACAGGAGGTAAATTCAATACAAAGGAATTTTCAGATACATCCCTGGAGGCAGTTAAAAAATACATCAACGGTGGCGACAACATCATTTTCCACGAAGGACATTTCCCGGGTACAGCCAGGGGTTTGGAATCAGAAACATTTGCCTTCGTAAACATCGATGCGGATCTGTATGTGCCAACACGGGAAGGGTTGAAGTTTTTCTACCCGCGATTATCACCCGGCGGAGTGATCCTCATTCATGATTATAACCATACCTGGGATGGAGCAAGAAAAGCGATTGATGAGTTTGTTGCTACGATACCGGAATCTCTTGTTGAGTTGCCCGACTGGCAGGGGAGTGTGATGATTGTTAAGAATCGGCTGGGCTAAGTTTTTAACGCAAAGACGGAAAGGCGCAAAGAGTTTTCTTATGGAACCGGATTTAACTTTTGTGCTAAGTCCCCCAATTCCCCCTTTGAAGGCGGCATGGGATGTTTAGCCTTACGGAACGTTAACCTCCTTTTTAGCATCAATTCCCCCTTTGAAGGCGGCAGGGGGATGTTTAACCTTTAGAAATGTGTTTAGACTTTTATGCCGTATTCAAATTAAACTTTCGAACTTTAAACTTTGAACTTTCGATTTAATAATCCAAGCTGAGTTTTTAAATTATACTCGCGCTATAATTTTGAATTACTTATTCCCCTGTAGAACCCTCTCCCCAAAATATTTTTTTCCTTTTGTTTATAACTTGATCCAATTCCTCTCTCAAAAAAATCATTCTGATTTTTCAAAGTTCGACCACTTTATTAACAATTCTATGGACAAATGAACCTGAAATGGGACTGGGACAAGAACCAAGCCAGTAGCGGATTTGTGGGAATGGGTTAGATGGTTTATGTTTGGCGCAATTAGAATTTTAAAGCAAAAGAAATCATGAAGTATAAATTTATTCTTAGCCTTGTTTTTTTCTTTAAATTATTAGGGCTATTTGCGCAAGATGAAGAAATCACCGATGAAATTAAGATGATGAAATTTTCTGCCAGTGGTCACATCGGTACTGGACGATCTGCAGATTATCTGCCATGCTTCGAACCTTTCTATTTTAAGATTGCGACGGATGAACTTGAAGGCAAAAGAATTACAGGAGTCCGCGTGTCGTTCTATGATTCTAAAGGGAATTCAGGTACTTTAATTACTCCGGCAGAAAATATTAAGCATGAATCAAGCAAAGAAAGCGAAGTTAATAATCGTAAGATTGGACTATACTCCACTAAAATAGGGATTAAGAAAACAAAAAGAATACAGGTCGTCGAAGGGAGTAGTGGAAAAAAGGGGGGTAATCTAATAGTTACAAAAGACACAATTTTTACTATTTATGATAGCGTTAAAACTGAAGTGCCTTTCTTAACGCATTCGCTCTACACCCAAGAAGATGGATTCCTTATTCCTCGAAAGTTTTCTTCAGTTCCAAGTTCAAAAAAGGAACTTCTGATTTTCGTGGATGCAAAACTCAATGCTCACAGGTATTATTATGTAGATTATGAATTTGATGTTGTTGATGAAGAAGGTACTCCCGAACAAAAAAAGAATAGCGAGAAGGTATTAGCGGGCACTCTTCGAATATATTCGACTGCTCTAAAGAAAGACATTAGGAATGTTGAAGCATACACCGGGCTGGGCTTTCCTGTTTTTGCAATGAAAAATTTTACTGAGCCTAAAGTGGGTTTTTCATTTATGGCGGGTGCCAAAATCCATTTCCGACCTGTTTATCTCCATCCAATGAGAAGTCGATATTCATTGCATCCGGGCTATAGCAGGTTTAGTTTTACATTAGGAGCTGCATTAGGAAAATTAACATACCGGAATTCTGAAATTAAAGAAATCTCTGATTTTGTCAATCCGGTTTTCGGATTTGATTTCGAATTGAATCCATATGTTTCAATTAACCCCGGAGTAATATTAGGCATGCAGGACTCAGGACTTGAATCTGTTTCTGAAAGAAGATTGGTAGCCGGAGTGTTTTTGAGTTTAAATATAACTCCTTCAGTTTTTATACAAACAGCTAAGAACTCATCAGGTTTTAAATTCCCAACAGGTACTGCCGGACAATAATCATTTTATAACTATCCATTATGAAAAATACATATTTATTCAAGCTTTCATTAGTGCTCACTTCGTTTTGTTTTGCATTTTCAAGCTGCGTGCGTGATATCGAAGACGAAATCGATATCGACGCTGTTACAAAAGTCCTGATTGATGGGGCATACAACTACACTCTCTCTGCAAATTCTGCTAAGACTTACAAAATCACTTTTCAGATCGACAATGATGATTATGGGATCGAAAACGGAAAGGACGTAACCTTCTCCGTTAGCAAAGGGAAATTGGTTGACCCTTCTAATTTATCTCAAGAGGTAACGTCACTTACTGTTAAAGTGGGTAACAAGATAGCGGAGGTTTATTATAAGGCAGACCATGAAGCAAGCGAGAACATTGAGCTTATAGTTACTGCCTTGCCTTTCAAGATCACGAAACGGATCATAACATTACCGGTTACACCTGTTTCAATCCAGTTCGATCAGAATGTTTATTTAATAAATAAAGCTGCGCCACTTGATGTAATAACATTTTTGCAGGCGTCCCAAGGGAAGGTTTCCTCGAAACTCGTAGTGGATTTTTCCTATCAAGTGCTTGGAGTAAATGCTTCCGTGATCAATCTCACTCCTGCAACTACTCTAACTGTACAAGAAGAGGATGAATTGTTTACAAAGGCTTCTACCCAGGTAAAGAATCTTTCTCAAGCTCTTGATACCATACTCTTATTTGTGAATTACCAGGGTGTCCCGTTTGATACAGCGACGGTTTATTTTAATGAGTAGACTAGAAGACTATAAATAATTCTTTAATTTATAAAACAATGTAATTAAACAACTACTCGAACAAAAAACTATGATAGAAAATTTGTTTGCATAATATCCTGCAAATATTTCAGGCAATCCGCCTGCTTCCCATGAGCAGGGTGCGAAAATGTGCCATTCCTGATTAACTTATTTGATTAAACTCAAGGCTTTTAAAAAAAGGCGAAATAGAATAGAGTTTAAACCCGCTTTTTTCATATTTTGGACACGGAAAACTTCCATCCATATACTACTTAACGGGACCTACTCCATGACCGATATAGAAGAAATCACTAAGGCACTTGTTAAATTCAGAGATGATCGCGATTGGGCTCAATTCCATAATACGAAGAATCTCGCTGTCGCCATTTCTATCGAAGCCGCTGAATTAAATGAACTCTTTCTTTGGAAGGATGCTAAAGATAGCGAAGAGTTTGACTCTACTAAGTTGAAGGAAGAACTTGCAGACGAGTTTGCCTACGCTTTCCTATTGGCTGAAAAGCATAATCTCGATGTAAAGCAAATCATACTTGACAAAATTAAAAGTAATGGGGAGAAATACCCTGTGGAGAAGGCCAAAGGTTCTGCAAAAAAATATAATGATCTCTAAATATGATTGTTTATAGATCAACCAAAAAAGAATTCCAACGCGAGGTCGAGATGGGGAGTATTGATCTCCTCATTGAAAAAAAAATCTTCGACATTTTTCATAAACGTACTGCTCCAAAAGAAGTTGATTCATGGTGGAACTCCTTGCATTATATGTCAACCGTACTTAACGACCCTGAGATTCCCGATGATGTTGGTGTTGCTATTGAGTGCCAGATCCCACAGACAAGCAAAAGAATTGATTTTGTTATTTCTGGTATGGACGATAACAATAAATCCAATATAGTCATTGTTGAGCTTAAGCAATGGAAGACAGCTGAAATAACTGAAAAGGACGGCATAGTTCGTACTGCCTTGGGAAAAGGTCTTCATGAAACAAGTCATCCTTCCTATCAGGCTTGGTCATATGCAGCATTAATGCAGGACTATAATGAAGCTGTTAGAGATGGTGATATAGGTTTAAATCCCTGTGCATATCTACATAATTATGTTGACGATCTTGTTATTCGCAATTCATTCTATTCAGAATATCTCGAAAAGGCTCCAGTATTCCTGAAGCGTGATCCTCATAAGTTGCGCGATTTTATTAAGCGTTTTGTTAAAGTGGGCGATAAAGGGGAAATACTCTACCAGATTGAAAGAGGGAAAATTCGCCCTTCGAAACAACTTTCCGAAAGCCTCTCATCACTTTTAAAGGGAAACCACGAATTCATCATGATTGATGACCAGAAGCTTGTTTATGAAACAGCATTATGGTTGACTGAGCGGTCAAAAGTCGAAGGTAAAAAAGTTTTAATTGTAGAAGGTGGTCCAGGAACAGGGAAGTCTGTTGTGGCAATCAATCTGTTGGTTGAAATCACCAAACGTGAAATGCTAACGCAGTATATTACAAAAAATGCGGCTCCTAGAGCTGTTTACCAAAGCAAACTCACTGGCTCTATGACCAAAAGCAGGTTCTCTGCCCTGTTTCAAAGTTCTGGAGTATTTGTAAATGGATTAATGAATGAGTTTGATACGCTTATAGTCGATGAAGCGCACAGGCTTAATGAAAAATCAGGAATGTTTCAGAATAAAGGTGAGAATCAGGTGATGGAGATCATTCGATCTGCAAGATGTAGTGTATTTTTTATTGATGAAAATCAGAAAGTATCCATGAAGGATATTGGAACAAAGGAGGAGATTAAGAAACAGGCGAAGCGCATGGGTGCTGTTGTTCAGGAGTTGGAACTAAACTCTCAGTTCCGTTGCAATGGATCCGATGCCTATTTGGCATTCCTTGACAATCTTCTCCAAATAAGAGCAACTGCCAATCCCGACTTGGATAATGTTAATTATGATTTCAGGGTTTGTGAAACTCCAACCGAGCTCCGTGAACTGATTTTCGAAAAGAACAAAGAGAAGAATAGCGCAAGGATAGTGGCGGGCTATTGCTGGGACTGGAAAAGTCAGAAAAATCCCAATGCTATGGATATTGTTTTTCCTCAGCATGATTTTGAAATGAAATGGAACCTTGCCATAGATAGCATGCTGTGGATAATGAAGCCAGATTCTGTAAATGAGATTGGTTGCATACATACTTGTCAAGGACTGGAACTTGACTACATAGGTGTGATTATTGGTTCCGACCTGATTTTCAGAAATGGAGAAGTCTTGGTAGACCCTTCGAAAAGATCTAAAATGGATTCCTCAATTAAGGGCTATAAAAAAATGCTTGTTGAAAATCCCGAAAAGGCAAAAAACGTAATTAATGCTATAATAAAAAATACTTATCGTACTCTTATGACTAGAGGAATGAAAGGTTGTTATATATGGTCTGAAGATCTAGAGACTAGAGAATGGTTGAAATCTATTGTTGTCAAACAAAGTTAAAATGTAACAGTTTATGGAAGAAGTAAGTTTTTTATACGATCAGGATCTTATAGGTGAGTTGGAGAAGTTAATTCAGAATGCAAAATATCAACTTGTTCTAGTCTCGCCTTATATTGATTTGAGTTCGGGAATTAAAGACTCTCTACTCATTCAGCAAAAAAAGAAAGATTTAAAAGTGAATGTGTTATTCGGTAAAAATGATGGCAATTACACAAAGAGTGCAAAGAAGGGGAGTTTAGAATTCTTTATGGATTTTCCTGATATAGAAATCCGCTATAATGAAAGATTACATGCGAAGTTTTATCAGAATGACTTTCATTACATAATTACTAGCATGAACTTGTATGACTTTTCTCTTTCTAAAAATATTGAAATTGGTGTTAAAGGCGAATACGCTTCTAAAGGTATGCTGTTAAAGGTATTAGATGCATCTGTTGGTTTTGTATCAGAAGGCATAAATAAGGTGAAGCAAGAAGTTATAGGAATGCAAAAAGATGAGTTGCACCCAACACATAAATTTCAACAAATTTTCAATTCGTCTCGACTTCTTTACAAAACCACACCCATTCTTCAAGATAAGAAGAACATTTCAGGATTTCTGGGATTTAAAGAATTAAAAGGGAAAGAAATTGTCCATAATGAACTGGAGTAATTTCTAGAAGGTTCTATAAAAAAGGAAACTTCAGGTGGTAATAAAAAGGGCTTTTGTATTCGAACGGGAGTTGAAATACCTTTTAATATGCAAATGCCGTTTGCTGAAAAATCATATCAAAGTTGGCTGTTATACGGAAACAAGCAGTACAAAGAAAAATACTGTCATTTTTCAGGAGAACCTTCAGAGGGTCTTACGACTTTCGAAAAGCCAGTTTTGTTTAAGTATTATTCGAAGGTTAAATAAGTAACTTGAATAAACTACCATTCATACCAGATCAAATTATCAAACGAAGGGATATTCACGCCCAATATGGAGGGAATTGGCAGAGTGGTATTTGCCCATCATCTACTTTTCCATACATTTTTATATTTTCCGGTGCGCAAGGTAAAGCACATGGTTACTTAGATGGCTGGGATAACCCAAATGTGTTTTCATACACGGGAGAAGGGCAATTGGGCGATATGCGCTTCACGAAGGGCAACTTGGCATTAAGGGACCATATAAAAAATGGAAAGCGCGTTTTTTTATTTGAATATGTTTCATCTGGAGTTGTAAAATTCGTTTCTGAATTAGTTGTATTTGATTCAGACTATTTTGAAACGTTTGATTCTGCAAAACAACTTAGACAGGGAATTCGTTTTTTCTTCCATAGAACAGGGGTTAGTATTCCAAAAGCATATGACCTGTTTTCTCAAACCAATGCAGCTGCTGACAAGATTGAAGACTATAGTTATGTCATGCCCAATTCAACCGAAAGGTCTGGGTTGGTTAACTCAAGAGTAGGGCAGGGTGCATATCGTAAAAGAATTATTCACAGGTGGGAATATAAATGTGCTGTAACAGGTTTTGAGAAGCCTGAAATTTTAGTCGCCTCACACATCCACCCTTGGAAGGATTCAACGGATTTGGAGCGGCTAGATGTAAATAATGGTATATTGCTTTCACCTGTTTATGATGCATTGTTTGATAGACATTTGATTACATTTACTAATGATGGGAAGATATTATTATCTAATGCAATCGAAGGAAATGCATTTAAAAAAATCGGTGTTACCGGGAACGAAATAATAAGTTCATTTAATAGTGATAATGAAACTTACATGGATAAACACCGCAACCTATTAAGATTGTAGTCTTTTCCTTTGATAAAGGTCCAAGTTGATTAAAGAGAAAGCAGGAGATGCTTAGAGTCAGGTCTGAACAGTTATTTATCACGTACTGAAAACATAATAACACTCTTCGTCTCTTTTTTTGTAGTTTTGGACTTGCAGTAAAAACTACGCCTTATTCTTCATGAAACTCGTCATCTTCTTATTGTTTTCAATTGCAATGCTAATCCTTACAGGTTTGTATCTGGAATACATGATCAATCGCGAATGCAAATTGATATTCACGATAGCTGCGGGAATTGCCTTGATAGTGATCTTTATCTTTTATATAAAATATGCCGTTAAAATAATTCAAAAATTCATGAACTTATGATCTCACTCGTTATTTTTCTGATCACCGTTGTCGTTGCTCTTGGAATCGCTTTTAAGAATCGTCATTTAATTAAAACCGAAGGTCGGAAAGTATTATTGCGGCCTGTTCTCATTGTATTGGTCGGATTAGTAATTGCTTTGGTTCAACCTTATGTGATTGAGCGAGTAGATGCAGGTCATGTAGGGATAAAAGTAAATCTTACAGGAGATGCCAGAGGTGTATCCTCCTACGAATATAAAACAGGCTGGGTCACTTTCAATTCCTGGACAGAAGATCTTTTTGAATTCCCAACCTATCAACAACACATTGAATACTCAGATCAAATCGTTATTACTAAGGGAGGATTTGTTGCCAATATCAAACCGACTTTTAACTATGCACTTGTAGCGGGTGCCGTTGGTGATATGTTTCAGAATCTTCGGCTCGATGTGAAGGAAATTGAAGATGGTTGGTTGAAGACAGCTATAGTAGGTGCAGTTGCGGATGTCGCGAACCGATGGACAGTGGATGATGTATTCAATGAGCGCGAGAAGTTTGAGGCTGCCATTGTAGCAGAATGTAATAAACGTGTTTCGAAATGGTTTACAGTGTCTCAGTTGCGTACTAATATTGTTCCGCCACCTGCTTTGCAAAAAGCCATCGAAGATAAAACCGTAGCTATCCAGGATGTGCAGAAAGCTCAAAGTCAGAAATTAGTTGAAATTGCATTGGGTGATCAGCGTGTAGCGAAAGCACGTGCAGATTCAGCATTCGCCGTTATTCAGGCATCCGGAAATGCACAAGCTGCAATTATTGAAGCCGAGGGGGAAGCACAGGCCATGAAGAAAAAGAAACAGGAATTAACGCCACTTTATATTGAGTACATTAAAGTAACAACATGGAATGGTATAAATCCGACTACCGTTTTAGGAAGTGGTTCAAGCACGATGGTACAAGTGAAGTAATTGCCGCTCATTGCCTCTCCGTAACCTCGTCATTCCGGATTTGATCCGGAATCTCACATTTTAAACAATCTCAATATTGAGAACTGGGTCATGCCCAGTTGACGCTCCGTAATTTACCACTATCCTCCGGTCGCCGAAGGCGAAGCGGTTAAGATCAAAAACGTAACATTTGAGCAGTCTCGTATTTGATGATAATATTAAGTTGAATGAAGATTTCGAAGAAGCGGGAAGGCTTGGCCAGGCGCGATGCCGTCGAGGGGTGAACCCCTTTTCGCGAGAAAATATTATCAACGCTACGCGCCTTTTGATTTATATTTTCCGCGAAAAGGGGAGAGGCGGGAAGCGATCGCCTGGTCTTGACTTTTTTGTTTCTTTTTGTGTTCAAGACAAAAAGAAAAGAAATAAAAAGAATTCCTTTTGTTTTTTCTTTTACTTTATTGCTGCCAAAAAGTAAAAAGCCTTTTGATCTTAAAAGGCGATTAGCAGCTCCACAATTGCTTGCTTCAAACATGGCTAAATAATCAGTTGCTTTGAGCCCATGGAGAATGATTAAGTTCCGAAAATTATACGGGCGAGTTTACAGAACCAGAGCGATGTTACGCAGATTTTCTAAGAATT
>JALYRR010000136.1 GCA_030855265.1 Bacteroidota bacterium
TCAAAAGCTAGTGGTGGAGGAGCGCCTCCGGAGATCCTGAGTTCACATCCGAGCGATGCAACCCGTATAGCTGATATCAAGGCCTTTCTTCCTGAAGCGATGAAGTATTATAAGAAGAAGTAAATAGAGAATTAAAATTCGATATAAAGTAAAAATCAGGGTGATCTGCGAATGGCATTTCACCCTGATTCATTTTAACTTCAGGCAAGATAATTTTCGAGGGTCATAACCAGATCATTCAGCAATACCGCTTTTTCATCTGTGATCTTTTTTTGTTCGGCCTTGATTTTAAGAATAGCATTTTTAACAGCATCCGGTTCAAACGGACCTTCCATATTTTCTATCGTAGTAATAGCTTCCAGGGAAACCAGGTAATCCGGACTTAAGGCTAGCAGAACAAAAAAAGGAAGGTATTTACTGAAATTAATTTCTGATTCCCAGCAGGCGGCCACAAGCAGATGTTGTTTGTCTTTTGCTTTTTGAGTTGCAATGGCTTTTAATAGAACTTCTTCTCCTTTGTCTTTTTTTAGCGTAAGCAATGTTTCTTCTTTTACATCCTTGTTCTGTGGATCTGTCAGAAGTGAAATAAGAGTATCGATCTTACTGTCTTTCTGAGCAGATGGTTCGATCTCAGGAAGCTCATTTGATTCTTCTTCTGAACCAATGATCTTAGTTACATATTCTTTCGAATCAAAATATTTTTTAAGGTCTTCCTTGTTTTCCATTGTAAAGATTTTTGCAAATATCCGATTTATTTTCTGATCAGAATAACAGAGCGGAAATCTCCGTTCTCCAAATAAGTATTGTTACACCAGTGATCGCAATGAGCGCACCTAATAGAGATTTTAAAGTGATCCGTTCTCTGTAGAATAAATAGGAAAGCGGGAGAACACATACAGGCACCAGAGAGAAAATGGTTTGTGCAACCGAAGGTTTGTTTTCCATCAATGAAATAGCAAGCATCGATAAACTCACTCCTATAACAGGACCGAATAGAGTGCCACCCAGAACATATAACATTCCTTTGTTTTTGTTTTCAATAACAGGCTTAGTCACTTCCATAAATTTTCCGCGGACAATTGTAATAAGGTAGATGACTACCATAGCGCTGATCATTCGGATCCAGGTTGCCTGAAAGAAGGGGAGATCTCCTGTTTCAGCCTTATACGTAAATCCTTTATTGGCAAGCACAACTCCAACACCCTGACATAATGCAGATAAGATCCCGAAGATTATTCCTTTGTTTACTTTTCCATGTTCATGATCTTTCATTTGTGATTTCGCGCTGCGGCTCAGCGTTAACCAGATTACCCCGGCTATCGTAATCAATATCCCGCAGATCCCGATAAAATTAATGCGCTCACCAATCAGAAAATATCCCGCAAACAAAGCTGCCGTAGGAGAAAGTGTATTAAATATGCTGCCCGTTCGCGGACCGAGTATGGCAAATGATGTAAACCCGAAATAATCTCCGAGCGCCAAACCTATAACTCCTGAAAGTCCAAACCAGATCCAATGTTCCGGCAGAGGAGAACTGAAAAGTTCCTGGAAAGAAACAGGAAGAAAGAGGAGAGAAAGGATTGTAAGAAAAATAAATGCAAAGACCAATCGGATATGATTCACGGGATTCGGGCCCATTCTCCGCGCTGCTTCGGTAAAAGGAAATATTCCGATACTCCATGAGAGCGTTGTAGCAAAAGCTACGATTTCCCCGATATACATAAATCCGTTTGTCATAAAAGTGGTGCAAATTTACCTTTTATCCTATCAAAACGGGAAATAGCCTCTTGATTTGACTTTTGCGGCGGTTGGTCGAAAAAAACTCTAGGCTCGTAGTTGTATGTAAATTTTGAATCCACATATCAATGTTAATAACAATGCTGTGGGAACTTTGGAATTGTAAATTAATTGAACTCTATTTGTTATTATACTTATTAAGCGATCGGATATGAAAACACTTTTTAAAACAGCTTTGCTCTCATTTTCTTTTTCTCTTTTATTTTCAATAACAGCTAAGGCGCAGGATAGTGCTCCTTTAGAAAGTCCGGATTTTAAAGTATTTCCAAATCCTAATCAGGGAGAAGATACGTATGTTAGTCTGAAAGGTTTTGTTGCTTCCGATCTATTGGTTGTAGTGTACGATATGCTTGGCAGGGAGATCTACTCAAAAGTGGAGTTAATGGAAAATGAAGGTTTTCTTTTTACCATTGCTACCGATGGAAAAAAACTTCCTTCAGGCATTTACCTGATCACAGCTTCTGCAAATGATAAGGTTTTCCGTGAACGGTTGATCGTTAAATAAAAAGCTATATTTTTTATAAATTAAAATGCCTTCGGATTCCGGTGGCATTTTTATTTTGGAACCAGGCAGTTCATTGGGTTTCTTAATCCGGTAAAAGCACTCAGTTGAACTTTTACAGATCCAACCACGATTGGTGTTTCCACATAAACAGGCATTTTGTTCTCATCGTCGGTCACCCAAACCGTCATTCCCTCGCCGCCTTTGAATAAAGTACCTTCAATCAGTTTAGGACGGAATTTAATGCAGCGAACTTTTCCTAACAATGTCGTTGTAATTGTTTCTTTACCGATATAGCGAATGTAGGAAGGATATACTTTTCCGTCGAGAACAAAGGTGATCGAAATGGTATCGTTGGGTTTATATTTTTCAAAATCAAGGCAGCGTGCATAGAAGATGGCGGTCATCACATCATTTGTGCAGCTTGTGATAGATAAGGAATCCAGTTTTGTTGGTTTAGTGTTCCGTCGTTCTGCGGTGTAAACCTTATTTTTTTTCTGATTGAATACATAATCATCAAAAGTATGATTGCCTCCTTCATTCGCTTCCCTTTTAAATCGAAGCGGCCTGAGCGTACTCGTATCAGCATATGATTCATAACGATCCCTTACTTTATAAAACCAGTCGTATTTAGGGTAAGTGGATCCAAGTCCTACAAAGTGATAAACAGATCTTCCGTTCATTTCAGTAAGCTTGGTGCTGAAGCTGGCTTCACCGGCATTCATCCAGATCGCGCCCCAGTTGTAAAAGATCTGATAGTTGAATTGCTCACCGGCCTGAAATGCAGTATTGATTACAGGACAATATTTTTGAGCGGAAATAAAAAAAGATGGCAACAAAAAGAGGAAGAGAAGAATCTTTTTCATTTTAATTAATTGCCTTCTGTTTCTGAAGCAGTGCCAATACATCTTCCGGTTTATATGAATCCGGATAAAAGGATAAAATTTTCCGGAGGACTTCGTCTACGACTGAATCGGGACAAGATGCTCCGCTTGTAAGAATGATTTCTACCGGATTTTTTTTCGGTAAATAATTGTTTGTTACAAGATGCTCATGAGTAATAAAGTCAAAGTGCTGAATGGTTTCATTCGAAATAATTTCCGTTGAAGACGAGATGAAATAAGTAGGCAGCTTTTTTTCACATAATTCAACAATGTGTGAAGTGTTTGAACTGTTGTATCCACCTACCACAATAGCAAGATCTGCGGGCTTTTGAAGCAGGCCGTATGTCGACTCCTGATTTTCATTTGTTGCATAACACAATGTATCCCGTGTATCTGAGAAATGTTCTTTTAAATTTCCATTGCTGTATTTCTCGATCATGATATTTTTGAAAAAATCAGCGATCTCCTGTGTTTCAGTGGCGAGCATTGTGGTTTGATTGATCACACCTACGCGTTCAAGATGGGTGGAAGGATCAAAATTCGAAGAATATTTTCCTTTAAAATGTTTTTCGAATTCATCACGGCCAATCTTTCCTAATATAAAATTTCCCAGAATTTTTGATTCAAGAATGTCTTTCACGATGATCGAAGGCGCATTCTTTTCACTCCTGGAAAAAGTTGCTCTTGTTTCTTCATGGTTGAATTTTCCATGGATAATAATGGAATAATTTTCTTCACCGAGTTTCTCTGATTTTTTCCAGACTCTTTCCACGAACGGACAGGTGGTATCGTATTTACGAACCTCAATCCCCATTCTGTTCAGTTCTTCTTCAATCTTTAATGTAGTTCCAAAAGCAGGGATTATAACGATATCGTCGCTGTTCAGATCGCTGAAAGGAATGATCTGATGTCCGGAAGTGTCCATCAAAAATTTAACTCCTCTTTTTAAAAGGTCATCATTCACATCCGGATTGTGGATCATCTGGCTAAGAAGAAAGATTCTTGTATCTGGGTTTTCCTCTATGGCGAGGTAGGCGGTTTCTATCGCATGTTCCACACCATAACAAAAACCGAAATGACGGGCAATGTAAAAGCGGACCGGCCCGAAATCAAGCAGGGTAGGACTGAAATCTTTTTTGCGCGGATCACTAAGCTTACGGATCTCTTTTACTTTCGAGATCAGAGGGCTTTTGTAAAATTCAGGTATGTTAAAACTTTTCATGATTGAGGGCGATAAGCCGATGACAAAAATACTAAAACTTATGTGAACAGGGGTGTAATTAATCCTTCTTGCTACAGGAGTTCACCTTCTTTTGTTTTATGAACAATTCAATGTGAATGTTATCCCTGAATAAGAAGGAGAAAGCAACAAATTGTGGTTATTTTTGTATGATAAAAATAATGAACGTGAAAACAAAGAAAAGACCTCTCATCCTGATTACCAATGACGATGGAGTAACAGCTCCCGGAATAGCCGCACTTGTGGAAGTGATGAAAACAATCGGTGATATCATGGTAATCGCCCCTGATAAACCTCAGTCAGGAATGGGGCATGCGATCACGATCAATTCAACCATCCGGATAAATAAAGTAAATGTTTATGGAGTCATGGAAGAATACAGTTGCAGCGGAACTCCTGTGGACTGTGTCAAAATTGCTATGAACAAATTATTGAAACGCAAGCCGGATCTTTGTGTTTCAGGGATCAATCATGGATCCAATATGTCGATCAATGTCATCTATTCCGGAACCATGTCTGCCGCAGTGGAAGGCTCAATCGAAAGTATTCCTTCAATCGGATTCTCTTTGTGTGATGAATCAATCGACGCAGATTTTTCGGCTGCAAAAAAGATTGTGAAGACCATCGCTTTGGGTGTATTGAAAAATGGTTTGCCAAAGGATGTTTGCCTGAATGTAAATATTCCGAAATCGAAATACGAAGAGCTAAAAGGAATAAAAGTTTGTCGTCAGGCTCGTGCCAACTGGATAGAAGAACTTGATGAACGAAAGGATCCGGCAGGGAAACCTTATTTCTGGCTGACAGGAAAGTTTGATAATTTTGATAAAGGAAAAAAAGATACTGATGTTTGGGCACTTGAAAATAATTACGTTTCGATAGTGCCTACCCAATTTGATATGACCGCACACCCCGCTATCAAAGAGATTGCGAAATGGAAGCTCTAAATAAGAGAAGATGAAGGATTTCGATTTTGATAAATTATGGATAGGTTTACTGGCAGGTATTGCTGTTCCAGCACTCGCTCTGTTATTGTACTTTAAGATCTGTTATAGCTACATGAGCTTTGCCGGTTTCATCAATTATATGAAAATGGGTGATACGTACACTCCTGTATTAAGCCTGTGTGTATTGACCAACCTCGCTGTTTTCTACCCTTTTATCTGGAAAGAAAAATGGTCAGGTGCCAAAGGAGTGCTTGGAGCAACTTTCATCTGGGCCGCGATTATCCTCTTTATAAAATTCTTCACTTAATGAAGTACTACATCATTGCAGGTGAAGCTTCCGGAGATCTTCATGCTTCCAATCTTATGAAAGAGTTGAAGGTGTTGGATGCTTCGTCTGATTTTCGCTGTTGGGGCGGCGATTTGATGAAGGCGCAGGGCGGTACTCTTGTGAAGCATTATTCTGAACTCGCATTCATGGGATTTACGGAAGTGCTCATGAACCTTCGCACAATTTTCAAAAACATCAGCCTTTGTAAAAAAGACATTCTCACCTATAAGCCGGATGTGGTCATTCTTGTTGACTATCCGGGATTTAATCTGCGGATTGCAGAATTTCTGAAAGAGAATAACATTAAGGTCTTCTATTATATTTCTCCGCAGATCTGGGCCTGGAAACAATCCCGGGTTCATAAAATCAAACGGGTAGTGGATAGGATGTTCGTGATCCTTCCTTTCGAAGAAGAATTTTATAAACGTTTCGATTACGAAGTGGATTTTGTCGGCCACCCTTTGCTGGATGCTGTTGAGAACTATTCGCTTCAAAAATCAACGATTGATCTGGAAACTGATAAACCAGTTATTGCCTTATTGCCCGGCAGCAGAAAGCAGGAGATAAGCACGATGCTGCCGATCATGCTTTCTATGCAACAACATTTCCCCGAGTATAGATTTGTAATTGCGGGAGCGCCATCGCAAAACAAAGAATTCTATGAGGAATTTACAAACGGAATGAATATTCAGATCGTCTTTAATCAGACCTATGAATTGCTTCAGCGTTCGTATGCCGCATTGGTTACATCCGGAACCGCGACTCTGGAAACTGCATTGTTCAATGTGCCGGAAGTAGTGTGCTACAAAGGCGGAGCGATCTCGTATACAATTGCAAGGCAGCTCATCAAAGTGAAATACATTTCTTTGGTCAACCTGATCATGGACAGAGAAATTGTGAAGGAACTGATACAGCAGGAACTCAATGAAACAAATCTTAAAACTGAATTGTCAAAATTATTATCCGGTTCAACCAGAGTAAAAATGCTTGAAAATTATGCTGTTTTACGAACAATGCTGGGTGGTTCCGGCGCTTCGGAAAAGACAGCAGTGCGAATGATTAATTATTTGAAAAATCAGAAATTAATATGAATTTGAATAAAAAGCTTACCCTCATTCTTGTTCTGATCTCTTTTCAATTTACTTTCGCAGCACCGGTTCAGGTTCGTATCCTGACGACCAAAGTGATCAGTTCTTTTATTTTTTCTCCGCTTTCCGGCAACTACTTTTTATACGGCGATAATAAACTGATCACAGAAAGTGACGCATCAGGCATTTTTCAAATGAGCATCGATGGCGATTCAATCTTGTTGAAAACCTTCGAGAGGACAATCGGGAAATTTTCAACTTTAAAAATGTCCGCTCAGGGTTCGGATGCGGCATTCAAGATCAAATCGGTAATCCCTGCCAGCAAAGTGAGAACTTACGATGATCACCTGAGTGTTTCTCTTTCTACAGATAAAAAACAATTCTTGCTGATCAACAAAGCTGACCTTGAGGATTATATCGCCGGGGTTGTTGAATCTGAAGCGGGTACAAAAAGTGCCGTTGAATATTACAAACTACAGGCTTTACTTTGCAGAACTTATTTGCTTGCCCATATTAACCGCCATCAGAACGAAGGATTCCAGGTATGTGATGATGTACATTGTCAGGCTTATCTCAGCAGGACCATGGACTCTGAAATCAAAGAAGGTGTTTTAAATACGAAAGGACTGGTAGTGGTGGATGCTGATCTTAACCTTATCACTGCAGCTTTTCATTCAAATTGCGGAGGACAAACAGTGAATTCCCAGGATGTCTGGGCTATGTCGAAATCCTATCTTAAAACAGTGATGGATACTTTTTGTCTTCATCAGACACATGCGACCTGGAAAAGATCGATTCCATTAGAAGACTGGAAAGCATATCTTCAGTTAAAACATAAATATCCTGTTGATGACAGTTTGAAATTTATTGGCGCAACCAGCTTTACCCAACCAAATGGCAGAGCGATCTATTTCCTTGATAAGGATATGAAGATCCCGCTTAAAATTATTCGTGCCGATTTCCAATTGAAATCCACCTATTTTTCTGTAGAACAAAAAGGCGACTCCGTAAATTTCGTTGGTCGCGGGTATGGCCATGGAGTTGGTCTTTGTCAGGAAGGGGCTATGAGAATGGCGAAGCTAAACTATTCCTACAAAGACATTCTCCATTATTATTACAAGGATGTAAATCTAGTTGATCTCTCGGCGCTGAATTATTTTCAGAAAGAATAGGAGGGAATAAAGTAAAAAATAAAAATGAAAAAGGAATATGTCATTCGCTGTGTCATCAATTCCAGACCAAATTTTTAAAGAAAACTCATAAGTTTCTTTCTTATCTTTAATTGTGCTCAGGTTAATCAGAAAACACATCCTTTCTTCATTTCTGTCTCTGCTTTTCGCAGGGCAATCATTTGCGCAGACGGATGAGCAATTGATGAGTATGGGAACCGCTGTCCGGCTTCCTGATTCTGTTTTAGCACAGATAAAAAAATCCATTGATTCATCTAATCATTCACGATTTCTTGTCTTGGAAAAAGACTCATCACACCTCAATAAAAAACGCCTCGCACTTGTTCTTGGAACTGAAGCTGCTTTGTATGCCGGTTCTCTGATCGGTTTAAATGAACTGTGGTACAAGGATTATCCCCGAACTTCCTTTCATTTTTTTGATGACAGTCATGAATGGTTGCAGGTGGATAAGGTCGGACACATGACTACCTCTTATTATGTAGGAAGGATCGGCATTGATCTGTTGAAATGGACCGGCCTGAAACGTAAGAAGGCAATCTGGTATGGAGGAATGCTGGGTTCTGTTTATCAGAGTACGATCGAAATCCTCGATGGATACTCTTCGGAATGGGGATTCTCATGGGCTGACCTCGCTTCGAATACTGCTGGTTCATTACTGGTGATAGGGCAGGAGCTGGCCTGGGATGAACAACGTGTTGTCCTGAAATATTCGTTTATGCAAAGCGATTTTGCTACTTATCGACCTGATGTCCTCGGAAGTTCCATCTCCGAGCAATTACTCAAGGATTATAACGGACAAACCTATTGGCTCTCTGTGAACCCTTCATCCTTTTTATCGCCCGAAAGTAAATTTCCAAAATGGTTAAATGTTGCATTCGGCTACGGAGCAAATGGTATGACAGGCGGCGATTTTAATCCGCCTTATATTGATCCTGATGGAAATCAGTTAAAGTTTGAACGGTATCGTCAGTTTTATCTGTCTTTTGATGTTGACCTTACGAGAATTAAAACCAAGTCAACTTTTTTTAATACGGTTTTCAAAACCATTGGATTTATTAAGATCCCGGCTCCGACGGTTGAGTTTAGTAAGTATGGGGTGAAAGGGAATCTATTGGGATTTTGAAAATGGAACGCAGATTTTCATGATTAAAAAGGTTTACTGGTTTTCCTTTTTTTATAGCTTTTGCCTCCGCCGCGGCAGATAACTGTTATCCTTATTTATTACCTCATTGTCACCTTATCACATTCCCTCCGCCGCGGCGGATTATCAAATTCCCTCATTCTCACATTATCACATTCCTTCATTATCACATTCCCTCATCACCTTATCACCTATCACCTATCACCCCATCACCTTATTACCTATTCCCTTTCCCCTTATTTATATCTCTAATCAGAAGTTGATACGCCACCACACCGATCAGGTACATGCCTGCTGTGATCCAGAATATATTCACATATTCAACTTCAAGGTGACGTAAAACACCAAAACCTATTGCGCTAAAATAGGCGGACCCGGACCAGATCGCGGAAGTTAAAGCGCTGGCCATTTCCCTGTTTCTTTCACCCACATAATTCATTGTCAGTTCGGAGGTCATTGGAACTGCTGTACTCATCAACGGTTGACGAATTATGAAAGCAAAGGCAGCAACAATTACGGCTACTCCGAGATAATTATAATATTGAGTCGTCGCCATAATAATGAGCACTGCAATGCCAGCCAGCTGAGTTCTGGGGATGGCTTTCTCATAGCCGTAACTGTCTTTGATCCTGGGAACATACATGGTCACAATGGTTACGAGAATCGCCGTGAAGAAATTCAGTGCAGAAAAAACAGCCGTGCTCATATTATGAACATTGGAGAAGAATAAGCTCATGAATGGGATCGTGAAGCCCGCGCCGATGGCGATCATGGTGGTTGGTAAAAGTGCTTTCGCGATGATCTTCCAGTCGTATTCTTTGAGATTACTCCTTTTTTCGGTGATAAGTGGAACAATCTCTTCTTTGTTGATTCCTCTTACGAATTTCACACTCACAAATCCAAGCAGCGCAATTCCAAACAATAAGTTTCTTTCGCTGAAGATCACCGGATCATATCCATTCAGCACCGCAATTAAAAAACTACTTGTGATACTTGCTATACTCCAGGTGGCAAAGTTGAGTGAGATAGCGAGCGTGTGCTGCTCCACCGGTGCGTTTCTGAGGATGTAGGGCAAAACAGGAATCTGGATGAATGTATAAGCTGTGCCCCAGACAAGGTGAGCGA
>JALYRR010000011.1:0-11979 GCA_030855265.1 Bacteroidota bacterium
AATAGAAGCTAATGCTAATCGTTACACCTTTGTATGGGGCAATAGCATTAAGTACAATAAATCAAAAATGGAAGCTCAGTTAAAAGAGCTTTGGGCTTATACAGAAAGCATAGCAAAAGAAGAATTTAAAGATACAGCACCTATATCTTTTACTGAAATCAGCCCCGAGCAACTCACTAAAACAGTTGATAAAATCCATACTGTTTTAAAAGACAGAGAAGAAGTTCCTCAAAAAATAAAACAAAAAGTAAATTACATTAAGCGTGAATGGTCAAAGAATTTAGCAAAGTACAAAGAGCAGGAAGAAACACTTAAAGGGCGCAACAGTTACTCTAAAACCGATACCGACGCTACGTTTATGAGAATGAAGGAAGATCACATGAGAAATGGGCAATTAAAACCCGCTTATAATTTACAAGTATCCAGTAATAATCAATACATCGTTAATTACAGCCTTCATCAAAACCCAACCGACACAAGAACCCTTCAATCCCATTTACTATCCTATCAACAGTTATACAATCAAAACCCTGAAAGTATAGTTGCTGACGCCGGTTATGGTTCAGAAGAAAACTACACCTTACTTGAAAAAGAAAACATCAATGCTTTTATTAAATATAATTATTTTGATAAAGAACAATCCATGCACTTTTTGAGGGAAAATTATAAAAGTGATTATTTTGCTCACGATAAAGAAACGGACACGCTCTTTTGTCCATCAGGCAAACCAATGCATAATATTGGAACAAGCAACCGAAAAAACAAAAGTGGTCAAGTTGCAGAGATAACCAGTTACAGGGCTATCAATTGCAGTGGTTGCGCTTTAAAAGATAAATGTTACAAAAGCAAAGGCAATCGTAAAGTAGAAATTAACCACACACTCAAAGATTATAAAGCAAAGATTAATGAACTTTTAAAAACTGACCAAGGAATTTATCATCGCAAAAAAAGAGCGTATGATGTAGAGCCTGTGTTTGCCAATATCAAACACAATAAAAAATTTAAACGATTTAACTTAAGAGGCATCCAAAAAGTGGAAATTGAAACAGGTTTAATTGCATTAGCACACAATCTTAAGAAAATGGCAGCATAATCCGAAAGGATTTTTTGACTCCTTACTGAAATAACAAAAAAAGTTGGTGTTATAAACAAATGTTGAACAAAAAAAGAGGCTGCCCTTTTGAGACAGCCTCTTTTGGTTAAATAGAAAAAAATTATTCGATGATTAGCTTTTCTGTTTTTCTTCCTTTTGCAGTGAAACATTCAAAAAGATAAATACCTTTTTCAAGTCCCGTAATGCTCATAGGAATCATGTTGTTTCCATTGATCACATGAAATTCAGAACTGAATACTTTACGACCGGTTACATCATATAATTTAACAGTTACGTCCTGATCTTTGTTACTGAAATAGCTCAGCATAAAGTCACCTTTACCAGGATTCGGAGAAAGGGTCATCAAATCAGAATTAGCTTCGTTTTCGAAAATTCCAATTGTTACTGTATTACAAGGAATACTTGGTGAAGTGATCTTATTCATTGTCATGAAATCGATGTAGCAGGCAAACTGCACACTGTCGATAAATGGATTACGGTTGTTCTGTAATGAGTCAACAAAATCATTTCTTGCGATCTCAAAATTATCAGGAGGATCCTGGTAATGCCATTTTTTCAAAACACTTTGATCTTGTCCATAAGGAATGGAAGTGCTGATATAGTCAGGCAATGACCAGTCATTTCCCGCAACACCGTCATAGCAGGTAGCCATGTAAAACAATGCACGTGCAGCATCACCTTTCTGAGCATCACGCGGCTCAAATACAGTTTGTCCTGCAGCATTTAATCCAAGCTTACATCCAAGGTAAGTGTAAGAAGGAGTTCCTACGATCTCACCCAATGGATAATTACTGCGGATAGCATTTGCATCATCCTGATTGGTAGGGAATAGGTGATGATAGTCATCATATTCAGGTAAACCACTGGCAGGATTTGTTGGCATCCAGTTGTGACAATATGAATGCTCACGACTGAAGCCATTTACTGTAAAGTCAAACGGCTCAGTGTACACCTGATTTTGTCCGCTGTACACACAAGTAATTACACGTTGGTTATCAACGGTATCTCGCGATAAAAACGGGCCTACAAATTTGATCCCGTAATTACTGTAAAACTGCTGTGTGTGGGGATTGATCTTGTTGTGAAGATCCGTTACAAAAGTAGGAGCAAGAGTTGACGTAGTTGTGTAATACGTTGCAGGCTGCATGGTTGCAGGTGTTGTAACACTGTTTGCAAGGGGGCTTGCTGTAAGATAATTACGATAAACTCCCGGGCCGTTGTAGGAGAATACTGCGAAGTGATAAGTAGAATTTGCATGGATACTATTAGGAGCGAATGCTAATGAACTGCCGCTGAATACCACCTGTGAACTTCCGATTATATCGCCACGCTCATATACAGTTCCGTCAGCCGGAATGTCGGTGATTGCAGATCCTGTTTTTCTTAAAACAATATATCCTTCCGGAGCCGGCGAAGCTGCTGTAAAAGTTCCTGTTATACGGTATGTTTTAACAGCGCTGAAATTTAGAGCAGTTGGTTGTGAAGCCGGAGCTGAAGCAAAAGATCCACCGATCCCGTAAAGATTTATGATATAAGCTGGCTCGTCGGAATCATCACTGTTTATTGTCATGATGGCGTTGCGTGTACCCGATGCAGAAGGAGTAAAACCGATCACAAGGTTGGCAGAAGATGTAGCTGAAACAGAAGACGGCGAGGAAGAAACTACGAAGTCCGATGCTGCAGCACCTGTGATATTTACAGAAGATACGTTCAGGGTATTTGCTGTTCCAAGATTCTCGACAATAAATGTAGTAGAAGTGTTAACACCTACCGGGGAACTAAGAACATGTGTCCCGCCTGTTACGATGGTTGTTGAACCTTGTTTAATGTTGATTTCCTGAGCAGGACTTGCTGCACCTGCATCAATGTTCACTTCATCCAATCCGATATTTCCGCTTACTTTATTTGAGTAGTTGAAGCGGATGTAACGGCTTGCAGAGTTTGGCACATCCGTGTAAAGTGTGTAAACCCCTGCAGGTGGAGCGGTGAAAGAATGCAGGGTAGTCCAGGTAACTCCGGCTACAGATTCTTCAACAAGGAAAGTCCCGCCTACAAAGCTGTTTCCGGCAAGGTAGTATGTAAGATTTCCGGGAGCGCTTGCAAAATTAATTGTCAAGATATCGCCCGTGTTGTCAAATTTACATGCAGGTGGAGTAAATCCTGATGCTGTGTAAAAGGCGGTCCCTGCCGTTGTCCATCCCGTAGGAAGACTCGTGGTTGGGAAGCTCCAGGCCGTGGGTAGAACAGCCTGGGCAATTGCAGCAGCATTCGCAGCAACAATTAATAAAG
The DNA here is from genome assembly GCA_030855265.1 of Bacteroidota bacterium. GTDB lineage: Bacteria > Bacteroidota > Bacteroidia > 2-12-FULL-35-15 > 2-12-FULL-35-15 > 2-12-FULL-35-15. The sequence continues at coordinate 3,404 of JALYRR010000011.1, forward strand.
CGGAGTAGATGAATTTTTTCATGGTTGTAATTATTTTATTATTAAAAAGCGATCAGCAATCCGACGTTATATCTTCTTCCCATTCCAACAAAAACTGTTGCTGTTGTGGCGTCGAATTTAATTCCGTTTTGTGCATCAGTGATGTAAGTAGCGTTAAACACATTTACTACTCCGGCAGATAAAGAAAACTTTAATTTCCAGTAGTTGAATTCGTATCCTGCGTGAATATCAAGCAATCCATAGCCAGGCATTTTCCACGATTCACGATCCTTGTTCTCTCCTGTAAGCAGGATAGGATCGAAGTTCGCGTAATTTTTTCCGAAATACGTGTATCGTGGTTTGATGTAAAGATTTTTAATGATTTCATATCGGATACTTCCCCCGACCTGAATCTGAGCAGCATCTCCAACATGAACATTTTTGGCGCTGAAATCAACAGAATCCTGAACAATACCGTCTTCATTTGTTACGTAAACCTTTTCTCCTGAAATGGTTTTCCAGTCGCCGATTGATAGAATTCCCTGAACATCCAGATTCTTTAGCAGTTTATAAATAAAGTCAACTTCAACTCCTTTGTGCAAGGCATCAAGTCCGTTGATGTTGTAAGAAAGAACACCACCATTTACAAGATCCGGAACAGTAGGAGTATAGGATGGTGGTTTATTCTTCCATAGCGTGTAATATAGATTCAGGTTGGCTGCAAATTTTTGATTGTGGAATCCATATCCTGCTTCAATCGCATAAACTTTTTGATTTTTCGGGTTAAGGAAGGCTTTGTTGTTATTATCGAAAACCACATTCATTCTCGGAGCCATATTCAGGTAACCAAGATTGATAAATGCATTCTGGTGATCATTGATGTTGTAATTGGCACCACCTTTAATTGTATATCCGAGGAACCATTTACGTGGTGTGGTGGATGTTTTTGCTTCCGGAGACTCTGGTGTATAAGTTACTCCATTGTATGTATACGTGTTTCCGTATCCAAGAACCTGAGGAATCAACGTGTCCGGAAGAACAAGATCCTTCTTTCTGAAGTGATCAATTCTCTGGTATCCGGTTTCAGAAACCGTTCCTGTTAAAAAGGTGGTCCATTTATTTTTTTTGTATTCAACCTGTCCGAATGCGCCGCCCCACATCACGATCGCATCATTGTTATAGCTGACTTTATCGCCGACATATTTCTTACCATACGGAGCACCGCCCGGTACATTTTTATCGGAGTTGTCAATGGCATAATCTCCGCCAATGAGATCATAAACACTCTGATAATGGCTTCCTTTATAATAGCGGGCATCAACTCCGATGAGTGAAGAAATCGAAGGGCTGATCTTATAATTCCAGGATGAGATCAATCCATACCATACATGGTCATTGTTGGAAGATCTTAAATAAACGTTGGATGGATGTTCGTTGCTGCTGTATGCTGGATTATAAGCAGAAGTTGTATTAAGATCGTAGGCTTGCTGAAAATTTAATTGTCCGGTTGTAGAGTCTCTGTCAACAGAACCTTTAATTCCCGTTCCTCCGCCTTTTCCAATCGACATATAAAGCACTGTTGACACGTACAGTTTTTCATTTGGCGTCCAGAAGTGAGTAAAATTGAATTGAGGTTTGTGGAAATAATTCACACGTTCATTGAAAGGTTTGCCATTCAGTTCTCCCCAATTTGGATTGTATTTAATTCCTCTTTCGCCTTGAGTTGCGGTAGTGTAATATTGAAACGGCGAAACACCTGAATACTGGTAAACCGAATCAGCATTGATCCCAAGCGACTTTGCAAGTTTTTCGCTGTAGAATGGAACGCCAAGTTTAAGATTTCTTTGTCCGTGTGATTGAGGAGCTCCATTAGCACTTAAGCTAAAAAGATGTTTTTTAAATCGTTTTTGAATTTTGAAAAAATAGGACCATGCATCCGTAAAAGTAGCATCGGCATAACCGTTTCCCCATTTCCGTGAACCCGCGAGTGTAATGCCCCATCCGTCTTTTAACTGTCCTGAGTTAAATCCGAAAGATGTTTTATACAATCCGTAGTTGTTGACTTCCTGCTTTATTGCGACGCCGAATTTATTATCAATCCCTTTTGTGATGATGTTAATAGTCCCTCCAACAGATGCGATTGCAAGCTTTGATGCGCCTAGCCCACGTTGAACCTGCATGCTTTGAGTGATATCGCCTAAACCATCCCAGTTGCTCCAATATACCTGTCCGTTTTCCATGTCATTCACTGGAACACCATCAACCATTACTGCAACATTCCGCTGGTCGAATCCTCTTATGCTTACACGTGCATCTCCGCTGCCGCCGCCTTGTTCAGTAGCATATACCCCTGGAGTGGAATTAAGAATCATTGGAAGATCTCTTGTGCCGAGTTCCTCTTTGATTTGTTTGATCGTGATGGTGGAAAAAGCAACGGGTGTTTCACGGATCTTGGCTACATCAGCAGTAACCTCAATTTCGTTCAGCGTTTTTGTAGCCAGTGATAAATTTAAAGTAACAGGTTTGTTACCCACTTTGATTTTTTGCTTCTGAGGCTCAAAACCAACATAAGAGATGGTTACAGTGTAAGAGCCAGAATCAACTGCGATGCTGTAATTTCCATTAATATCAGTAACTGCAACTTTGCCTTCTGCAACCATTACGCTTGCACCGACAACAGTTTCGCCTGTTACAGCGTCCTTCACTGTACCTTTTATCTCACCACCGTTTTGTGCGAGGAGAGCAAAATTGATCAGAAAAAAAAACAGGAATAGATATAAATTTTTCATTGAGAGCCGAAAAAAAACTGCTAACGAACTAATTCGTTAGCAGTTTCCTGTGAATAATATTACTGAATAAATAATTTTACTACGGTTGATCTTCCTTTGTCGAAAGTAACTTTTACAAGGTAAACACCATTAGAAAGACCGGATGTTTCGATGATCATAGCTCTTTCGTTTTTATTTCCTTCTTTAATTGCTACCTGCTGACCAATGATGTTTACTACCTGTGCAGTTAAAATAGATTCAGCTGCTGTGATAGTGAATGAACCATTGTTTGCCGGGTTTGGAAACAACAATACTGAAACAGCATTGTCAATTTCATTAACACCTGTAAGGCAATTGCAGGTGTGCTGGCCTAATTCCGTAAATGTGTTTACTGAAAGAGAATCCCATTCGTTCGTTACAATAAATTGAGAAGGGTTAGCCATAACGCCTCCAAGTACTGTCGCTTTACGAACCAGAGTTTTGTTTTCTGTCCAGATAGCACCTGCACCTGCAGATCCATCATAAGGTAAAGCATCACTCCATCCACTGGAGCTCACCATTGCAGCATCACCTGTTTTTCCGAAAATATCAACGATAGTTGTTCCTTTGTAAAGAACGATCGCATCATTTCCATTCATGTAAGTTGGAGCCGGATATGGATTGTCAAGCTGATCAGCCATTGCCACCAAAGCAGGAGATGTAGGAGGTGTTGTTGTGTTGTTGTTTGTAAGCACCCATGTTCCAAAAGCAGGGATTGTTCCCGAAAGATTTACAACTCCACCAGAAGATGAAGTGGAAGACCCGTTTGAAAAGCGCTCCACTCTGTAATTTGACAGATTGATGGGTGCGTTTGTCGGGTTATAGATTTCAATTGCTTTGTCATATCCTGTGCCTTCAACATACTCAGAAATAAAAAGCTCATTGCACTGTGCACTTGCTGTCAAAAATGAGGCGAATGCAAAAACCGAAAGTAAAAGTTTTTTCATGGTGTAAGTTTTTTAAAAATATTAGAATACCGAACGAAGGCGGTTTCGGAATGGTCTTCGAATGAAGAATTCGTGTAGGATGTTCGCCTCCTTATTTAACGCTGCAAATGTACCGCTTTTTCCCCGGTTTACAAATCGATTTTGTCAATAGTAATCAACAGATAATGAATTAGTAACAAAAAATTCATATATTAAAATGGAGGTATATTGCATAACTGAAAAAGACGATGGAAAAAAGCAGCGTCACCCAGAATGTGATTACGTGAAGATTGATTTCTTTAACAGTTAGCTTTTGGAGTATGGCTTTCATGTTTTCGAATTTTATTGTTTAATAAACAGATGTTGACGAATGTTCTCAGCATTTACTACTTTCAAAATATAAGGTCCGGGAGCCAGTTCTGAAACATCCAGTGTAAATCTACCATCCACAGGATTTTTTAATCCGCTGCCTGAAATAAATTTTCCCTGTACACTTAAGATCTCGAAAGAGTTCTTCGCTTCGCTTCCGGTGATAACCTGTATTGTATGAGAAGCAGGGTTCGGATAGACAATAAACTTCCCTGATTCCCTGAATTCAACCGGAGCCATTGCTGAAAAGCTGGTAGCACCATTGTAATCCGTTTGTTTAAGCCTGTAATAGCTGAGTCCGGGAATCGGTTGCGGATCAATCGTCTCATAGCGCAATAACTGATCACTGTTGCCGGCAGCATTCACATCCTGAACAAATTCAAATTCCACTCCGTCAGCGCTTCTTTCAATCGTGAAAAAGTCATTGTTAATTTCTGTCGCTGTTGACCAATTCAGAGTAACCGTTTTTTCATCTGTTGCTGAAGCGGTGAACGACAATAACTCAATCGGAAGCGGGTTCAATGCAGTTACAGAGCCAAGTGTAAATGGGCTAAAAGAAGTGATAACTGCTGCGCTAATGACTGTGCCTGCTGCAGTTGTACCTGTAGTTCCACCATTTCCATGATCTTTCCACATGGTGCCATTCCATCTGGCTACTACCAGGTCGATGAGCGATCCAACGCCACAACTTCTAGGGCTTCCCCATGTAAGAGTTACGGATACATCCGAAGTTCCTTCTGTACGGTCGATTGTCCAGTACTCACAAACGCTGATGTTGTTGATCGTTGCATCCTTTGAAGTGTTATCATAGGTCGGATCGGGATTGCTGTAAAAATACTCCGCAGTGAACACATCAGTAAGAGTTGCAGGAGCTGTAATACTTGCCGGTGCGTATTGTCCGCCTTTTCCAACAGGGAAAGTAAAAGCATCATCCCCGATTTTTCTAACAGTTCCGTTGGCATAACTCACCGAAGAAGCATTGTTGTAGGTAGATCCATCACGGAAAATCAAAGGCGTGTAAGGAAACGTATTGATTAATCCGGAAGTGAAATTAAAATTATTGATCATTTCGATCGGATTATTGAGTGTAAGTGAATTTGAAGCTTTATTGAGAACGATATTCGCAAAAACCTCATTAAAGCTATTTGTGCTTATACTTTGTGCCCCGGTTCCATTAAAGAAAATGGTTGATCCACTTTCTTTAAAATCACTTTCTAATCCATTGTTAGTATAATTTCCTTTTAGCTGCATTGTTCCCGCGGTACTCAGGTCCAGTTGAGCACCGGTGTTCAGGGTCAGATTCCCATTAATGGTGACCGATGTAGTTGATGCATTATTTATGAATCGTCCATTTTCAAAACCAGAAGCCGTTCCCGTGATCGTTAGATTATTGCAGCTGAAGGATCCTGTATTCAGCACTGTCATAGCAAGATTGGCCGAAGTCACAGTTTTGGAAATAGTAGCATTGCCTGAAACAGAAAGTGAAGAGGTGTTATTTACCGTAAGATTCCTGGTTGTTGCATTGTTTGAGCTCAAAGCAAGTGTGCTGCAAACCGCCGCTCCGGTAGTTACTCCTACTACGCAATTGTTTACTGCGGTTTGATCAATCGCTACATTCGTAGTTGCATCCGGGATTTTATAATTCTGCCAGTTATTGCAATCGAACCAATCTGTATTGGAAGCCCCTGTCCATTGTCCTGCATTGAATCCACTCGCAATGATCGAATAAACCTGGGATGTTCCCCCGTAATCCAGTCCGCCTGCTGTATAAAGCGCACAGGTGCTTGTACCCGACCAGTTGGTTGAGGAATTCAATCGGTCAACCCAATCTTTTTGACTTGCAGGAGTGACCGGCCCCGTGTATTTAATGTTGGCAGTTGCAATTCCGGGAAGGATACTGAAACATTTAAGCAATGAGGGAAGATTTCCTCTGGTTGTTAAATTGTCATTGCAAGACCAGGATGTGAATGTGTTGATCGCAAACATCAGTATTCCTCCGGTATAAGTAGCATTGTGAAGGCCAGCAGTACCGGTTGCCCAGGTCCCGCCCTGCATTATATAAACCTGTTCATCGTTACCGTTTAAATTAAACGTCCCGCTTGTATTTGGGTAAGAAACCGTCCAGTTTCCATCTGGTTGTATCGGTGTAAAAACAGATTCATCAAGGATCCGCAAAGTAACAATGGTTCCTTTTGGCACGGTAGAGGTAGTTCTTGTAATACGAACTACACCTTCAGAATTTCCCCATGTGTTGCTTCCGCAATTTTTTCTTTCGAAACCGTTTTCTGTCAGATCGATAGAAGTACCCGGAGTAATGTCTTCAAAACTCACAAAGCTGATCTCATCTTCACCGCTCGCGCCCCCACAAGCGAGCATGTTAACGCACATTCCGACAATGGCAATATCGCCTGTTCCGAAAACAGTTGCAACACCTGAAGTAACACTTCCATTGCATACGACATTTTTAGTTGCGGCTCCGGCAGAGGAACATGCGATCAGTTCAGAATTATAAGTACCAATGGGCAGCCCCGCTTTTAATCTTACGAAAATGGGGGTTGCAGCTATAGAGCCTGAGGTAGGAGTAAGGGTAATGGCAGATCCAAAACCTGATCCGCTTAAAAGAGAAATCTCATAATTGGCCGGAGGAGTAATTAAAATATTCCCCGTGAGATTGACCCCACTACAATTGAAGGTTTGATTGGATGAGGGGCCAGTCCCTACTACATAGGTAAATGAGGAAAGTGTTGAAGGAGAAAGAGTAATGGTGGGTGAGATGGTTGATACCACCCCATTCACTACGATGTCATCGCCTGCCGCATCTCCAATTCCTCCGGTACCACCAGCGGCTTCGGAGTTATACATATATACTCGGTATGTGATGGGAGCTGTAGAATTCGACTGAGTAAACGTAAATGTGAATGTTTGAGTGGTAGTTAAATCCAAAATTACCTCTGCTGTACCGAGCGTTCCAACATAACCATCCACAGAACTTCTGAGTTCAATCACGCGTGGCCCGGTGCCGGATCGTTGCATTTGAACAACAACAGAGCTAACCGAAAATTGAAAACCGGAATTAGGCGTGACAGTGAATGACATATAATCATTCAGATCAACTCCTGCAGTGATTGCCCAGTCAGTTGCATTAAATCTGTCGGCATTTGCGCTGGTGGTAAGTCCAGATCCGCGGGATATGGTGGATGAAGTAAGATCAATATGATTAAAATTAGAATTGTAGGTTACTTCACTTCCTGCAATGCCTGCAAAATCAAATGTGAGAATTTGAGCAATAGAAGTCTTATTCCCGGAAAGGAGGAAGACTACTAATATCAAGACTTTGAAATAAGACCTGAAGGTTGGAAATGGAGTAACTTTATTCATTTAGATAACGTTTTTAATACGTAAAATAAATAAAGTGGTTTCGGAATATTCTGTTTTTAAAACAGAATTCTTATAGGGTAATCACCTTAGCAGTAAATAAAATAGTTTAAGTGGTTTCGGAGAACCAGTGTTTCAGTTGGTTTCCTGTAGGGTATTCACTTGTAAAACTCAGAAAGTCATTTTTTCTAATACAAATATATAACAAAAATTTCTTTAAATTGTTAGTGATTTATTAACTAAATGTGAAATTTTCAGAAGCATGAATTTAACATGACTCATCCTGATTACTAGGTGGTTAAAAGGGGATTTTCCTTTTAATTTTTAGTTTCCCTGAGATAACGTACTTTTGCATTCCAATTATTAAAAAAAGCAGATATGAGCAAAGGACCGATTTCAGGATTTATTGAAAAGCATTATAAACATTTTAACGCGGCTGCACTTGTGGATGCTGCAAAAGGTTATGAAACTCACCTTACTGAAGGTGGAAAGATGATGATCACTCTGGCGGGAGCGATGAGTACTGCCGAACTTGGTAAGTCACTGGCTGAAATGATTCGTGCGGGAAAAGTGGATATTATTTCCTGTACAGGCGCCAACCTCGAAGAAGATATCATGAATCTTGTCGCTCATTCTCATTATAAGCGTGTTCCGAACTACCGTGATCTTTCTCCGCAGGACGAATGGGATTTACTTGAAAATCACTATAACCGTGTTACTGATACATGTATTCCGGAGGAGGAAGCCTTCAGAAGACTTCAGAAACATATTCATAAAATCTGGAAAGATGCTGATACGAGTGGAGAACGTTTCTTCCCACATGAATTCATGTACAAAATTCTTTTGAGCGGAGAACTTCAACAGTATTATGAGATCGATCCGAAGGATTCATGGATGCTTGCTGCTGCAGAGCGCAATCTTCCAATGGTTGTTCCGGGTTGGGAAGATTCTACAATGGGAAATATCTTCGCTTCCTATGTTATTAAAAAGGAAATCAAAGCTTCAACCATGAAGTCGGGTATTGAGTACATGGCATGGCTGGCCGACTGGTACATTAATAATTCTTCCGGAAAAGGAGTTGGGTTTTTCCAGATTGGTGGCGGTATTGCGGGAGATTTCC
>JALYRR010000011.1:11989-31885 GCA_030855265.1 Bacteroidota bacterium
TATCTGCGTTGTCCCAATGCTTTATCAGGATATGGAAATGGATAAGATTCCTTTCTGGAGTTATTTCTGTCAGATCTCTGATTCAACCACCAGCTATGGTTCTTATTCAGGTGCCGTTCCAAATGAAAAGATCACTTGGGGAAAACTCGATATCACAACTCCAAAGTTCATTGTGGAATCAGATGCGACTATTGTTGCACCTTTAATCTTCGCATGGATCCTTGGTTGGTAATCTAAAACAGATTACGATATTTTGGGGTAGTGTTGATTTTGTTTGATCAGAAGCTTTAATATTAGATCTGCAAATCAGTATAAATTGGTATCCGTATTTTGAAACTCGAATTAGACCTTCTTCCTTTTAGCAAGTGGTGCAAAGATTTTTGCAAACCGCTGATGATTGTTGGTCCCTGTTCCGCAGAATCCGAAGAGCAGATGCTATCCACTGCAAGAGAGATCGCTATAAATTACCCTCATGCTATTTTTCGTGCAGGGATCTGGAAGCCTCGAACTCGTCCAAATACCTTTGAAGGCATTGGTGATATCGGGCTGGAATGGATGCAATTGGTAAAAAAGGAAACGGGATTACAAACCGCTACCGAAGTTGCTACTGCTGAACACGTAGAAAAATGTCTGAAAGCGGGTGTCGATATCCTTTGGGTAGGAGCAAGGACCACCGTAAATCCATTCTCTGTACAAGCAATTGCTGATGCATTAAAAGGTGTTAATATTCCCGTTTTTGTAAAAAACCCCATTTATCCCGACATTCAATTGTGGGCCGGAGCGCTCGAGCGAATAAACAATGCCGGGATAAAAAAGCTGGCGGCTATTCACCGTGGTTTTCATTCCTACGACAATGGGCCTTTCCGCAATTCTCCCAAATGGGAACTGGCAATCGATTTGAAAACCGCTTGTCCGGAACTTCCACTCATCTGCGATCCATCTCACATTGGTGGTAGTCCGGAATTGATTCCCTATCTGGCTCAAAAGGCAATGGACATGGATATGGACGGACTCATGATCGAGACACACATCAATCCGAAAGTTGCACTGAGTGATGCGAAACAACAGATCACTCCATCAGAACTGAAAGAGGTAATTAGTCACCTTCATATCAGAAACGCTTCTATTGATAATCTGGAATTGCAATCGAAGCTGGATGAACTAAGAGGAGTTATTGCGAAATTGGACAATGAATTACTGGAGCTTCTGGCTAAACGTATGACTGTTTCCATGCAGATCGGGGAACATAAAAAAGCAAATAACATCACCATCCTGCAGGTGGCGCACTGGAAAAAGTTAATTGAAGAAAGTGTAGAAAATGCAGAAGCTCTTGGATTACCTCCGGATTTTATCCGCGGACTGTACCGCTTGATTCATGATGAATCTATCCGAAGACAAACAGAAGTGATGAATAAGTAAAGGATCCTGCCCTAGTTGGGGAATATATTCCCCTCTCAATGATCGACTCTATTAAACACCACCGTTTTTACCCATCCTTTTCCCCAGTCTTCAGTTTCTTTTTCAGACCATAATTCAGGATAAAAAATACGCTTCTGAAAACGAGGCGGCAGGTATTTTTGCCAGTTGGTTCCTCCGGTAGCGGCAATATCTTCAGGATCCTTTTGAAGGTAACGAACAGCAGATTTATAATGGGACAATGGCCAGTTGATGTTTACATTAACATCCAGCTGACGTAAGGCGGTTATGATCTTCTCATCCTTCTGATCGGCTTCCGGCAGCGATTTGTAAAGGGAGAACAGATTTCCTGTAATGAACTTTTTAGCAAGCTGTTTAAACTGCTCAGAATATTTCTCTTCGAATTGAACAAGGGTGAGCGTTTTCTTACCTGATGAAAGTTCAGTTGCGCCTGCCTTCCAGTAGATGTGCTCATACATCTTATCAATTTGCTCTTCACTTATCTCACTGCTAAAAGTAGAGCGGACATCCTTCGCAACCAGGTTTTTAAAAGTGGTGGAGCAGATCTCAATCATACGGTATTGTCCCGACTGAAATCCGCTGGCAGGCAAAAGACTCATCCGGAATTTCAGAAATTGCTGAGGATCCATACCATCCACCATCACATCGAAGGAGGTGATTAATGCTTCGAAATATCTGTTGATTCGTGTTACACGCTCCGTCAGGAACTTCAGGTCAAGATCTTTTTTCTCAGCAAGCTGTTGGTATTCGTGCAGACATAGTTTAAAATACAGCTCAGTGATCTGATGGTACATGATAAAGATTTCTTCATCAGGTATTTTGGTCTTAGGACTTTGTAGACTGAGTAATGTGTCGAGGTGAATATAATCCCAATAGGTAAGATAATCAGCATATAAAAGACCGTCAAGATAGGAAACAAGGTTTTGTCCCATTGCCTGATACTTTTCGTCAAGTAATTTAATTCTTTCTATAATCTCCGGTTTCAAATCCATTGCTGTGTATTTCTTTGCTGAATGCTCGCAAGTTAGCCAAAACGAAGGAAAAAAAAAATCACGGCATGGTTTTTTAAGAATCTTATGCATTATTATTGGCGCTTCCAGTGCCGAAAAGTTTATTTTATTAATCAAACAAACTTTGAAATCATGAAAACAGTAATTCCTTCTATTGAAAAAAACGGTATCGTAATCGGACTAATTCTCGCTGTTTCACTTATGGCGTATTTTTTCGTTATGAAAGCTGTAGGTCTTGCCCACATAACCGAGTTGCGATTCTTTAATTATGTAATTCTGGCAATTGGTATTTTTTACGGGATCTATAAATTTAAACGCGATCTCCATCAGGATGAGTTTTATCTCAAAGGCTGGGCTCAGGGAATCTATATATCGGTTGTGGCAGTTGTTGTGTTTTCCCTTTTTATGAGCATATATATCATGAAATTCGATCCGTTGTTATTGGAGCATATTCGTGAAAACACTTCCATTGGGGAATCCATGACAGGCTTCACGCTCTTTATAAGTAGTTTTATGGAAGGAATGGCGGGATCACTGATCATTACTTTTGCTTCCATGCAATACCTGAAGAGAGAAGGTAGCAATGTGGAGAAACGTTATAACAAATCTTCTGCAACACAAACCAGAGGAACAGTTAAGCCAGAAAACTGGAGATTATAATTAATCAGTTAAATAACAATATAAAAAGCTCCCCGGGAATCGGGGAGCTTTTCATTTTAAATTGTTCGATACTGTTTTGTGAAAAGGGTTCTTAGCGCTTCTCCCTCAGCGGAGTCATTTCGAGTGTTTTCGCACTTTGGAAAAGCGAGAAAAAGTATCGAGAAAGCGGGCAGGCATGTATTATCTACTTCAAAGCCTTACACGTGTTCTCGATACCCGCCTACCGGCAGGCAGGTAATTTCATGAAGAGTGAAAACACTCGAACTTTTAAGTTTGAGAGAATCAACTTACTCTGCGCCGTCATTTCGAATGTTTTTTCGCTTTGAAGAAAATGTATTGAGAAAGCAGGCGGTGAACTGAAACACACTAAATGTTTACAGTATAGTATTGTAAAAAAAAGCCCTCCGTTTTGCGGAGGGCTTTCTGTGCAGACAATTAATTAATTTACTTTAGCTATCGGATTCATTAATCCTGAATAATTGGTCAGCTCCAGTTTAATAGAACCAACAAGTACATCTGCCTGACCTTTCACGGGGATGTGATTTTTATCATCGGTTAACCAAACATTAAGATCTTCTTCATGCTTAAATACACGGCCTTTTTGAACGATAGGACGAAATTTCAAACATTTAAATGTTCCAAGTTTGATCGTTACATCTTCACGACCGATAAATTTTATTTTTAGCGGATAAATTTCTTTATCCATAAAACAACTCAGTGTAAAAATGTCTCCGGGTTTAGCGTGCGAAAGATCCATCGTTCTTGCATTGTAGAAAGCGGAAAGCATATCCTGCATGTTCGGTTCAATGTCATACACTTTACCTTCTCCAACATTTACTTTCTGTGCAAAATGATTGAAGATATAATCCTGATTGATGGTATATCCGCCTTCATATACTCTTCTCTGAAACAACCAGGGAACAATTGCTTTCTCGTCGATATACGTTTCATAACGGTCACGAACTTTAAAGAAGAAGTCAAATGCTCCTTTTGAAGTACCGATCCCTACAATATGAAAAGTTTTTCTTCCACCGATTTCTTTCGCTTCATCTGTTACAGCAAGTGTGGCAACACCGGCATCAATCATCCCATAGTGCATTTTAAATGAGAGCACTTCACCGCGGTTAAAAGCTTCATTCTTTACAACCGGTAATTCTTTTACCTTTCCGTCAGTCACACTTATTTCCGGCATTTTGTGCTCAGGTTTACTGCGAAAAGAGAAACCGGCGATCCCTGCTAAAACTACGGTGGTTCCTATAAAAGCTAATTTTTTCATGTTTGTCATGTTTATACACTGGTTAATTCAAACCCTGTGCCAAGGGTTGAATTCCTTGTGGGGCTTGGTGTTTAACGCAAATACAGGGGATGAAGGTTGCAGCCTTAACAAAAATTAACGAACGATTGCTCTTGGAAAATATCGGCTACAACAGACTGCTAAACGACAATATTCACAATTTTATTGTGCACAACGATGATCTTTTTCGGTGTTTTTCCCTCGAGGTATTTTTGTGTTTGCTCCAGTGTTAACACTTCTTGTTCAATAGATTCTTTTGAAAGACTGAGATCATATTCCTGGAAAAATCGCGTCTTCCCATTAAAAGAAACTGGGTAGTTAAAAGCACTTTCTGTCAGATATTCTTCATTCAACGAAGGAAAATTCGCATAGGTAATGCTTTCTTTGTTTCCGAGTTTCCACCATAACTCCTCCGCAATGTGCGGTGCGTACGAAGCAATTAGTATCGCAAGTGGAGAAATGATCTCACGCTTGTTGCACTTCAGTTCAGTTAGTTCATTTACGCAGATCATGAAATTACTGACAGATGTATTGAAAGAAAAATTCTCAATATCATTGTTGATCTTCTTAATGGTTTTATGTAAAACCTTCAGCTCCGGTTTGGTGGCAGGTTCATCGGAAACATTCAGTACATCACCAGTGTGATAGAGCCTCCAGAGTTTTCTTATGAAATTGCTCACACCACTGATTCCGTTAGTATTCCATGGTTTCGAAAGTTCAAGCGGCCCCAGGAACATTTCGTATAATCGCAAACAATCAGCACCATACTGTTGAATCATATCATCAGGACTCACCACATTCCATTTCGACTTGGACATTTTTTCCACTTCGCTACCGCAGATGTATTTTCCGTCCTCTAAAATGAATTCGGCATTTTTATATTCTTCTCTCCAGGTTGAGAATTTTTCAAGATCCAGTACATTATTCGTCACCATATTTACATCTACATGCAAAGCAGTCGTTTCATACTGATCTTTTAATCCCGCAGAAACGAATTTACTGGATTGTCCAATGCGATAAACAAACGAACTCACACCTTGAATCATTCCCTGATTGATCAGTTTTTTTGCTGGTTCAAAAACAGGAATCAGTCCAAGGTCGTAGAGGAATTTTGTCCAGAACCGAACATACAGCAAATGCCCGGTAGAGTGTTCCGCACCACCAATGTAGAGATCCACATTTTGCCAGTATTGCATACTTTCTTTCGAGGCGAATGTGTTGTCGTTATGCGCATCCATGTAACGAAGGAAATACCAGGAAGAACCCGCCCAGCCCGGCATGGTTGAATATTCATATTCGAATTTTCCTTTGTATTTCCAGTCTGCTGCTCTTGCCAAAGGCGGTTCACCTGTTTCGGTAGGAAGGTATTTATCAACCTCCGGAAGGATCAATGGTAATTCTTTTTCATCCAGCACCTTTGGTATTCCATTCTCATAGTACACAGGAATAGGTTCGCCCCAATAACGCTGACGGCCGAAGATCGCATCACGCAAACGGAAATTGGTTTTCCCTTTACCAAGACCTTTTTCTTCCACCACCTGAATTGCTTTTTTAACTGCTGCTTTCACACCCAATCCATTCAGGAAATCAGAATTGATGAGAAGGCCTTCTTTTGCATCATAGGATTCTTTTGAAAGATCTCCACCGGCAACAACTTCTAAAATTGGCAGATCAAAATGTTTAGCAAAAGCATAATCCCTTGAATCATGTCCCGGTACCGCCATTACAGCTCCGGTTCCATATCCGGCCAGCACATAATCTCCCAGCCAGATCGGAATTTGTTTTCCTGTAAACGGGTGAAGAACAAAGGCACCGGTAAAAACGCCGGTGATCTTTTTTACATCTGCCATTCGCTCACGTTCACTTCTGTTCTTTGCGAACGTTACATATTCTTCTACCGCTTTTTTCTGTCCCGGACTTGTGATCTTGCTTACAAGTTCATGCTCCGGTGCAAGTGTCACAAAAGAGACCCCGAAAATTGTATCAGGGCGCGTTGTGAAAACCTCGATCTCGGAATCAAAATCCGCCACCTTGAATTTTAAACTCGTTCCTTCACTTTTTCCGATCCAATTCCTCTGTGCTTCCTTAATGCTGTCTGTCCAGTCAAGGTTATCAAGATCTTTCAGCAAACGGTCTGCATACGCTGTGATCCGCATACTCCATTGTTTCATCAGTTTACGTTCAACAGGATATCCTCCCCGTTCAGAAACACCATCTTTCACTTCTTCATTGGCAAGCACAGTTCCTAATTGCGGACACCAGTTAACCATCGTATCACTGAGGAAAGCTAAACGATATTCAAGCAAGAGGTCGGATTGTGTTTTTTCATTTAATTTTTCCCAGTCTTCTGACTTTCCCGTTGAGATGGAACCGCTTTGGAATTTTTCAATCAGGGTGGAAATGTTTTCTGCTTTATTTGTTTCCGGATTGTACCAGGAATTAAAAAGTTGAATGAAGATCCATTGCGTCCATTTGTAATAAGAAGGATCAGATGTCCTTACTTCACGATCCCAGTCGAAGGAAAATCCCATTTTATCCAATTGTTCGCGGTAGCGCGCAATGTTGGCTTTGGTAGTGATCTCCGGATGTTGCCCGGTTTGTATAGCGTATTGTTCTGCCGGCAGACCGAAGGAATCATAACCCATAGGATGCAATACATTAAATCCTTTCAGCCTTTTGTAGCGGGAATAAATATCAGAAGCGATATAGCCCAGCGGATGACCGACGTGCAAACCGGCTCCACTCGGATAAGGAAACATGTCCAGTACATAGTATTTGGGTTTGTCAGTTGTGTTTTCAACTTTAAAGGTTTTATCCTTTGCCCATTTCGCCTGCCATTTTTTTTCTATTTCCCTGAAATTATATTCCATTTTATATACATTTTGAAGAATGCGAATATACGAAATACGTATGTTTAAAGTAATAGAAAAGCATTTGAAAACGCAGGAATCACAAGTATTTACTATCTTTGAGTAAATAAATCAAAAAAAATGAAAAAGCTCCTATTTACATTCATCATCGCAATGGCGATAACAACAGTTAATTCTCAAATTCTATCATTTTCAGCAAGTACAGGTGATTCCGAAGTGGATGTGGTTCTGAGAGATGTGGATGTGCAAGCGCATGCAGATATTAGTTTTTTTAAGAGCGATGTCTCTGCAACGTTCAATATCCCTAGACCAAGAATTGAATCGGCTTTATTGATATTAAGTCCGGGTGATCTGTTTTATGCAGCACAATTATCTATTAGTATTGGAAAGCCTTTCGAAACAGTTGTAGAATCATACAAGAAGAACAAAGGAAAAGGATGGGGTGTAATTGCAAAGGAAATGGGGATAAAACCAGGTTCGGCCGAATTCCATGCAATGAAAAAATCCATAAAATCTAAAGGTTCAAAAACTGCGGCAAAAGGAAAGTCGGGTGGAGGAAAGTCAAGTGCTAAATCTTCCGGCGGAAAACCGAGCGGAAAATCAGGGTCTACAAGTAAATCATCTGATAAAGGTGGCGACAAAGGTGGAAAAGGCAATGGAAAGAAGAAATAAGAGGTTATCAACGGCTTGTTGTTTATTTCAATTTCATTTCAAGGATCCCAACACTTTATTTAACGTTATTTTAGAGGCGTAATACTAAGAAAAGAACTGTGTCGGACAAATATTCAAAACGCAGATTAGCGGGATCATCCTTTACAACAATTGTCAGCCTTGCGCTCGTACTTTTCATGCTCGGATTGCTGGGCATCATTATTCTGAACACACGAAAATTATCGGATAATGTAAAGGAGAACATCGGTTTTCAGGTGATTCTGAAAGAAGATGTGAAAGAAGTGGATGTGGCGAAAATGCAGAAAACACTGGATGCTTCGGAATATGTAAAATCCACGGAATTCGTTACAAAGGAAGATGCAGCAAAACGTCTTCAGGAAGATCTCGGAGAGGATTTTATAGATTTTCTCGGATATAATCCTCTTCTGGCTTCTATCAATGTACACTTACAGGCGGATTATGCGAATACCGACAGCCTTTCCTGGATTGAAAAAGATCTGTTGGAAAGCAATCTTGTGAAAGAGGTCATCTATCAGAAATCACTGGTAAGCATGATCAATCAGAATGTAAAGAAAATAAGTCTTGTTATTCTGGCTTTCAGTTCACTCCTGATGGTGATCGCGCTGGCCCTTATCAACAACACCATTCGATTATCAATTTACAGCAAACGTTTTATTATTAAGACCATGCAACTCGTGGGTGCAACGCAGGGCTTTATCCGGCGGCCATTCGTGCTCAATGGAATCAAACATGGTATTTACGGTGCGGTGATCGCTATCGCTATGCTGATCGGTGTTTTGTATTTCGCTCAGAAACAATTACCTGAGTTGATCGAACTGCAGGATGAAAAAATGCTTGCTTCCCTTTTCGGGCTTGTGATCATTCTTGGGATCATCATTTCATGGATCAGCACTTCCCTTGCGGTGAGAAAATATCTAAGGCTGCGTTCTGATGATCTCTATTATTAGAGCCTCGGCCTTGACTTTTTTTAACAAGCAGTATCTTTAAATTTAATTACATTTGCCTTACAAAATTTAATTGTCAGATGAATAAAGAGCCAAAAAAGGCAGGGTTTGCTTTCGGAAAAGAAAATTACAGAATCCTCATTATAGGTGTAGTAATCGTTGTTATCGGATATCTGCTGATGATAGGCGGCGGTTCGGATGATCCCAACCAATTTCATGAAGAAGAAATATTCAGTGCAAGAAGGATCACTATTTCTCCTGTTGTAATTCTTGCAGGATTCGTAACGGTATTGTATGCCATTATGAAAAAACCAAAAGAGTAGATTTTCATCAGATTTTAAATCTGAATTCCGCGTTTTCCTATGTCGTATATCGAGGCAATTATCCTGGCCATTATAGAAGGTCTTACTGAATTCCTTCCTGTTTCTTCCACCGGCCACATGATCATTGGTTCATCGGTGATGGGCATTGCCCAGGATCCTTTCACAAAATTATTTACCATTGTCATTCAGCTCGGCGCTATTTTATCCGTGGTTGTCCTTTATTACAAACGCTTTTTACAAAGCGTCAATTTTTATTTAAAGCTTTTTGTCGCATTTATCCCTGCAGCGGTGTTTGGCTTTTTATTCAATGATTCTTTAGATGCATTGCTGGAAAATGTTCTGGTAGTGGGCATCTCGCTGTTTGTTGGTGGAGTTGTGTTTCTTTTTCTGGATAAATTATTCGATGATAAAGGGAAAAGCGATGAGTTACCAACATATCCATCCGCATTAAAGATCGGTCTTTTTCAGGTGATTGCTATGGTACCAGGTGTGTCGCGGTCTGCTGCAACTATCATTGGCGGATTAACTCAAAAGATGACCCGTCGTGCTGCTGCGGAGTTTTCTTTTTTCCTTGCTGTTCCAACCATGTTTGCTGCAACCGCTAAAAAAGGATACGATTATTACAAAGCAGGAACTGTTCTGGAAGCTGAACAGATCAACCTCCTTATCGTTGGAAATGTCGTAGCATTTATTGTTGCTATGATTGCTATCCGGTCTTTTATAGGCTTTCTGACAAAGCACGGTTTCAAAGCATTTGGCTGGTACCGTATCATTGTGGGACTCACAATCATCATCCTCTATGCGGCAGGATATCAACTGAGTATTGTCTGATGAAGTTTGATTTCAGAGCAGGGGAAGTTCTGCTGATGCAAAAGCCGCTTACATGGAGTTCCTTCCAGGTAGTAAACAAAATGAAATACAAACTGAAGCATCATCCATCGCAATTGTTGGATGGTAAATTGGTTCAGCCGAAGATCGGACATGCAGGCACGCTTGATCCGCTTGCAACGGGGCTTCTCATTGTGTGTACGGGAAAAATGACAAAGAGCATAGAGAGTTTTCAGGCAAAGGAAAAAGAATACACCGGCACTTTTTTTATCGGCGCCACCACTCCCTGTTTTGATCGTGAAAAGCCTGTAGACGAATATTTTCCAACGGAACACATCACGGAAGAAATGATCCGGGAAACAACAAATCGCTTTACAGGAACTATTCAACAAACCCCACCCTTGTATTCAGCCATCCGGATTGACGGTAAAAGAGCCTACAACATTGCAAGAGCAGGTAAAACCGCCGAAATCAAATCCAAGGAAATAACGATATCGGAATTTGAGATCACCAGAATTGCACTACCGGAAGTAGATTTTCGGGTGGTTTGTAGTAAAGGAACATATATCCGTTCTCTCGCCAGAGATTTTGGAGAAGCATTAAACAGCGGAGCCCATTTAGCAGCATTGTGCAGAACGAGGATCGGTGAATTTCATTTAAAAGATGCGATGAGTCTGGAAGAGTTCGAAGAGGCTGTAAAAAATGATGTTATTGTTTAATTCCGGTAACCACATAACGCTTTTCAGGGTTGCCTCCATCATTATATGTAAACCTGACTTTTTTCTTTGATTCAAATTCCCCCTCGAATCCTTCTGTAAATGTAAGAACTCCGCTTTTATCCATAGTCGGTTCAATCGTGTTATCGATAAGGTAGCGGATATTAACCGTATTTCCGCGGCTTCCGTAAGTCACTTCTCCAACATAGGGTTCTGTATACGAATAAGGAGCTCCGGTGGGGATGTCATGGGAAGAAACTTCCACAGTAAAATCATAATAGCCAAGGTATTTATTGCGGAAGTCGAATGGTTCTTTCTTGCAGGAAACCAGTCCGGAGAGGAGGAAAAGCGATAATAGCAAGCGTTTCATAGTCCTAAAGTTTTTCATTCGCAATGATGCTTATTACTAATAATGCAAAATAAGTGCGAATTTTATTGACATCGCTCCTTTATAGTGCTATTTTTGCCTCCTCATTATAAATCCCGTAAGATTTATGAACGCGCTCCTTCCTTTAAGCAGACCTTCATACTTCTTGCATTAAAACACAAAGAAAAAGTATGAAACTCTCACAATTCAAGTTCAATTTACCAAAAGAGTTATTAGCAGAAACACCTTCCAAAAACCGTGATGAAGCCCGTTTGATGGTTGTTCACCGTAAAACCGGAAAGATCGAACACAAACAATTTAAAGACGTACTTAGCTATTTCAATGATGGTGATTGTATGGTCCTGAATGATACCAAGGTTTTTCCTGCACGTATGTATGGAAATAAAGAAAAGACGGGAGCAAAGATTGAAGTGTTCCTTTTGCGTGAATTAAATGCAGAAAGCCGTTTGTGGGATGTGCTTGTTGATCCTGCCCGTAAGATCAGGATTGGGAATAAATTATATTTTGGAGATGATGATGCGTTGGTAGCAGAAGTAATTGATAATACCACTTCCAGAGGACGTACTCTTCGTTTCTTATACGATGGTTCTTACGAGGAATTCCGTAAAACCCTTGAGGAGATGGGTGAAACTCCTTTGCCTAAATACATTAAGCGCGCTCCGACTGAAGAAGATAAAGAACGTTATCAGACAGTTTATGCTAAGAATGAAGGTGCGGTTGCTGCACCAACTGCAGGATTGCATTTCAGCCGCGAATTGTTGAAACGCCTGGAATTAAAAGGAGTGAACTTCGCGAATGTAACATTGCATATCGGACTAGGAACTTTCCGCACAGTAGAAGTGGAGGATCTTACAAAACATAAAATGGATTCTGAGCAGGTTATCATTGATGATAAGGATTGCCAGATCGTGAATAAGGCGAGAGAGGGCAAGAAAAAAGTATGCTGCGTTGGAACCACCACCATGCGTGCTATTGAAACCTCCGTAAGCACTGAAGGATATGTGAAGCCTTACAATGGATGGACAAACAAATTCATTTTTCCTCCGTATGATTTCAGTGTTGCAAATTGTATGATCACAAATTTTCATACTCCTGAATCTACTTTGTTGATGATGGTTTGTGCTTTCGGAGGTTACGACCTGATGATGAAAGCGTACAAAGAAGCGATCAAAGAGAAATACCGTTTCTATACGTATGGCGATGCCATGCTGATTTTATAAAAAACTAAAAATAGGCCCTTCTCCACAAGAGAGGGGCTTTTTAAAATTGAAAAAATATCTTATCATAGTAGCAGGCGGGAGCGGATCACGGATGAACAATGCCGTTCCGAAACAATTCATTGAATTGAAAGGACGCCCTGTGCTGATGCATACCATTGAAAAGTTCAGCTCCACATTTCCGGAGATCTCTATTGTTCTTGTTTTGGCCAAAGAGCTTCGTGCAGATTGGGATGCCCTCGTTAAAAAATTTAATTTCAATCAGGAACTGATCATTACAGATGGTGGTGAAACCCGTTATCATTCCGTAAAAAGCGGATTGGAGAAAGTACCTGATCATTGTGTTGTCGGAATCCATGATGCAGCGCGTCCGTTGGTGAGTGCCGACACAATCCGGAGAACTTTTGAAGAAGCTTCCATAACCGGGAATGCAAGTCCGGCAGTGGCATTGTCTGATTCAATCCGTGTGGTGAAAGGAAAAGAAAATACGGCTGTCGACAGAAGCAAGTACCGCATCATTCAAACGCCACAGTGTTTTCATTCTGATCTGATAAAAGCAGCTTTCAAAAAAGAATACAAGCCCGAATTCACTGATGATGCAACTGTTCTGGAAGCATATGGCGAAAAAATAAATCTTGTGGAAGGGAATAAAGAAAATATAAAAATCACTACCGCACAGGATCTGATCATTGCAGAAGTCATGATATAATTACATCAGTTTCAGAACTTCAGTCTCCGCTGTAAGTTGAGCCCCATTCATATTTCTCAGCAAATTCAGTCCGGGACGTTTCCCTTTTTCAATGCATCCCAGATCTTTCAAACCGAGGAATTCCGCTCCGTTGAAGCATGCCCAGGAAAGCAGCGTTTGCAATGGAATATGAGGAGAGTGTTTTGAAATTGTCTTTAACTCATCCAAAACGGAAAGACTGTGGTTGGAAGCCAGGCTGTCGGTTCCAATTGTCATCTTCACATTTTCAGTGATAAAAACATCATACTCCGGCAATTTATTCTCTATGTATAAATTAGCGTTCGGGCAAGTACACCAGTAGAGTTGTAATTGTTGATTGTTGAATGTTAAGTCTTGATTCTTGCCTCTTACCTCTTGCTTCTTGCTTCTTGCCTCTAACTTTTTTGTCCAAACAATATCATCCCGCGTTGTAAAAGTATTATGAACCAGTAGGATCTTCTGAGCATTTAATAAATAAGGCAATGTGCTTCGCAGCGAATTCAATCCGGTTTTTCGCATCAGCTCCTGTTTGATTCCCATCTTTGTGAATGCGTCAAACATAGGCCCGGAGCCGGTTAGGAACAATTCGCTTTCTCCTTCGCTTTCCTGATTATGAATGCTGATGATGGAATTATTTTGTTCGGCTTCTTCATTTATCAGGTTGAGTAAATCTTCAGATAGAGTATAGGGAGCATGAGGAACGATAGAATTAGCAAGATCCAGGGCCGAAAGTTCGAGGCTAAGTTTTTTCCCCTCATCCATTTGTTGTTCAGCTTTCTTTGGATCCATGCTGAATACTTCAACGAAAGTATGGAAGTGAATTTTGCTTTCCGACTTCAGTTTAAAACTCGCATTGTTGTTTGAAATGTCTGCAACGGCCACAATTCCATTTCGGATCATCTCTTCCTCCGCCGTTTTCATTGCTTTTTCTATTGCTTCTGGGGAGCTGACATTCCTATTGCCAAGGATCTCTCCAATGAATCCTGTCATACCTGTTTTTTCGCTGATAACGCCTTTCATGTGAGAAAGTTCCAGGTGGCAGTGAGTATTTATAAAGCCCGGACAAATAACTCCCTGGTGTTTTTCAAGAAGATCCTGATTAATTGTTCCTGGCTGAGAAACAGCAACGATCATCCCTTCACTGTCAACTGTTATGATGCCATTTTGAATTACCGGGGAGGAAACCGGGAATATATAATCAGCTGTAAGGTGTCGCATAAATGAATTTACATCGCTAAATTACGAATAATCCTTCTTCCCTGATGGTCAATTACCGCGGCCTTTCGTACTTTATTTCGTACCTTTGCTGCGCAAATCATGGATTCCAAAAAAGACATACGCTCCCTTACACTCGATCAACTGAAAACCGTTTTTACTGAAAATGGAGATCAGGCATTTCGTGCGAAGCAAGTTTATGAATGGCTCTGGAAAAAATCAGCGCGGACATTTGATGAGATGACAAATCTTTCAAAATCCACCCGGGAATTACTCAACAAACATTTTCTGATCAATGCGGTAACTGTGGATGATATGCAAATCAGTTCCGACCGCACCATCAAAAACGCCTTTAAACTTTACGACAGTAATATTGTTGAAGGTGTACTGATTCCAAGTAATACGAGAATGACGGCTTGCATTTCTTCGCAGGTTGGTTGCAGTCTTACCTGTAAGTTTTGTGCTACCGGGAAACTGGAGCGATTACGGAATCTGAATGCTGATGAGATCTATGATCAGGTTGTCCTGATTAAAAAGCAGGCAGAGGATAAATACAATACTCCGCTTACCAATATTGTTTATATGGGCATGGGTGAACCTCTGCTCAATTATAAGAACATGATGGATTCCATCGAAAAGATCACATCTCCTGAAGGATTAAACATGTCGCCTCAAAGGATTACAGTGAGCACGGCCGGCGTTTCAAAAATGATCAGGAAGCTGGGTGATGACGGAGTGAAATTTAATTTAGCTTTGTCGCTGCACGCCGCAAATGATGAAAAGAGAAATCACATCATGCCGATCAATGAAAGCAATTCGTTGGCGGAATTAGGTGAAGCATTGAAATATTTTTATGAGAAAACAGGAACGCGTGTAACGTATGAATACATTGCGTTTAAGGATTTTAACGACAGCCTGGATGATGCACGGGATCTGGCAAAGTTTTGCAAACTGATCCCCTGCAAAGTGAATATAATTGAATACAATCCGATAGATGAAGGAGAGTTTCAGCAAACCACAAAGGAGCGATTAGATGCTTTTGCGAATTACCTGGAAAGCAGGAACATCATTGTGAATGTGAGAAGAAGCAGAGGAAAGGACATTGATGCAGCATGCGGACAACTTGCCAACAAGAATAAAGAGGGTTTTGTGAAAAGGAAAATGAAAATATCCCGGCCGGCTTCACCGGAAGAGCTCTGAAGAAGCTGAATTTTTGAATTGAATCATGAACGGCAAAGACAATAGAGAAACTTCAAAGGAATTGAATGCATCTGCAAATGAGAGAATGCAGAAATCCATGACCGTTGAGGAGATCAAAGCGCCAATCCGCCAGGAGATGAAGGAGTTTGAATTGAAGTTCAAATCTTCGATGAAAAGTTCGGTTCCGCTTCTTGATAAAATCACACATTATATTGTAAAACGAAAAGGCAAACAACTACGTCCTATGTTCGTTTTCCTTTCTGCAAAAGTTTGCGGAGAAATGAACGATTCTACTTACCGGGCCGCCTCACTCATAGAATTGCTGCATACTGCCACACTCGTTCATGATGATGTGGTAGACGATTCCAATGAACGCCGAGGTTTCTTTTCTGTAAATGCCTTATGGAAAAACAAGATCGCCGTTCTGGTTGGTGATTTTCTTTTATCACGAGGTCTGCTCTTATCAATAGAAAATAAAGATTACCATTTACTTGGTTTGGTTTCCAATGCTGTTCGCGAAATGAGCGAAGGAGAATTACTGCAGATTGAAAAAGCAAGGAAACTTGATATTGATGAAGCGGTGTATTTCGACATCATCCGCAAAAAGACAGCCTCCCTTATTGCTTCCTGTTGCGCCTGCGGAGCGTCATCAGTATCATCGGATGAAACTAAAGTAGAGAAAATGCGTGCCTTTGGTGAAGCCGTTGGTATTGCGTTCCAGATCAAGGACGATTTGTTCGATTACGGAGACGGATCGAATATCGGTAAGCCAACCGGTATTGATATCAAGGAAAAGAAAATGACCCTTCCACTTATCTTTGCATTGAACAATACATCCTTCTGGGAGAAACGGAGGATCATCAACATTGTTAAGAACAACAACAATGATCCGAAAAAAGTGGCGGAGGTGATTGATTTCGTTGTAAAAAGCGGAGGGATCCAGTATGCGGAGAAAAAAATGAATGAGTACAAGGACGTTGCATTGAAGATTATTTCCGAATTCCCTGAGACCGAATCGGCAAATGCATTAATTGGCCTTGTTAAATACACTACCGAAAGAAAAAATTAGAAATTATGAGAATTCAAATTCTGTTTATCCTTGCCGTGATTACCTTGTTTTCCTGCAGTTCAGAACCGGAAAAGAAGAAAGAAATTGCGCCTTTACCGCCACCCGTTGCAGATACAAATGGAACATTGTTTTCATTTGTGAGTCCTGATTCAGTAAAAGATAACGGAGAACATGTACAACGTCATAAGAATGGGGTGATAGAAATGAAAGGAATGATGAAAGACGGAAAGCGGGTTGGATTGTGGAAAAGCTGGTACGAGGACGGATCACCCTGGAGTGAAACCACGTTCAGAGAAGGTAAAAAAGATGGGAAGACAATCACCTGGTACGATAATGAGCAAAAGAGATACGAAGGTTTCTATACCGATGATAAAGAAAGCGGCAAATGGAAGTTCTGGGATGAATCAGGACAGCTAGTAAAAGAGCAGGATTTCGGCAAATAATTATTGAACAATGAAAAAGTAGTAAAAAGTACCTTAAAATCAATAAAAAGTACCAATTATCTTTTCGTCGTTTATTTTATTAATGTTCTATATTTGTGAGCAACATCATTTCTATACATGAAGAAAATTTACATCCTTATTTCGATAGCATCTCTTTTCCTGGTGGCCTGCAGATTTGATAAAGGCGATGTTCCGCAACCCATCGCAGATTGCGTGGACGATACAACTATCCATCTTGTGAATGTTTCAATGGGAGATAATTTTTTTGCTCCTGTTGATCTGACTGTCATCGTTGGCGATACTATTCAGTGGACTAACAACGGAGTAGCTCCTCACACTGTAACATGCAATGGTTCTGCTGGAACTGTTATGCCTTCCGGAGGCACATCCTTCGATAGCGGAATCGGTACTCCAATAAATGCCGGTGAAACTTTCTCAGCAGTAATTGCAGTGCCCGGAAACTATACGTATATCTGTGCTTACCATACAGGCATGACAGGCACAATTGTTGTAAAACCGCGCTGTCAATAAACAATTTAAAAATTTACAAAATGAAAAAAGTAATCTTTTCAATGATCGCAACAGCGCTGAGCACTACTATGTTCGCGCAGATTTACATGGCAAAAACCTGCGAGATCAGTTTCTTCTCTGCAGCTCCTCTCGAGAACATCGAAGCAATGAACAAAGCTTCCAAACCAATCATCAATTCCGCAACAAACGATATTCAGATGAAGATCGTTATCACTGCTTTCGTTTTTGAAAAGCCTTTGATGCAGGAACATTTTAATGAGAATTACATGGAAAGTGAAAAGTATCCGGATGCGACTTTCAAAGGAAAATTCAATGAAAAAATCGACTGGACAAAAGACGGAGAACACAAAGTATCCGCTACAGGAAAGTTGAAAATTCATGGTGTTGAAAAAGACAGAACATTCGATGGAACATTAACTATCAAAGGCGGTCAGGTTAACCTAAAAACGAAGTTCAATGTACATATCGCGGATCATGGTGTAAAAGTGCCAAGTCTATATGTTCAGAATATTGCTGAAGATGTAGAAGTAAAACTAAACGCTACTCTGGAACCGTATAAAAAGAATTAATCAAAAGGAATGATGACTATTACAAAGAGAACAATTGCCTTCGCTGCCTTAATTTTTTCGGGCTTTTCAATTTCTGCACAGGACGATCTGCTCAGTCTGCTTGACTCTGCCGGTGGACCGAAAGTGCATGAAAAAGTTAGCGCTACTTTCAAAACCACGAAAGTGATCAATATGCAATCCACTGAAACGGTTAAAAGAAAAACCATGGATTTCAGGGTCACACACAGGTTCGGAAATATCGGACCAGAAAGCGGTGGAGGCGGACATACTCTTTATGGATTTGATAACTCAGCGGATATCCGGATTTCATTTGATTTCGGAATTACAGATAACCTTACTCTCGGTGTGGGAAGAAGCAAAGCAAACGAGTTGATTGATGGTTTGGTGAAGTGGAAGTTTTTAAGTCAGACTGCCGACAATCACATTCCATTATCCGTTGCATTTTTCGGTAGCATGAGTTATGATCCCCGCGATGCTTCTCAGTTTTATAGTGGAACAGTTCCGGGGCCGGATTTTCATCAGAATGAAATACACCGTTTTGCCTATACAAGTCAATTATTGATTGCAAGGAAATTCGGATCACGTTTCTCTATGCAGATCGCTCCAACCTATCAGCACAGAAATTTTGTCGCAGGATATATCAATGCCGATAATGGTAAAGAGGAAACCAATGGACTGTTTGCTGTTGGAGTAGGTGGAAGGATCAAAATAACAAAACGTCTCGCAATCATTGCCGATTACTATTATACTTTTTCAGATTATCGTGCAGGCAATACAGCAAGTCCTTTCTACAGCCCATTAGCGATAGGGATCGAGATTGAAACCGGCGGACACGTATTCCATCTGAATTTCACAAATGCTTCCGGAATCATTGAAAACAATTATATTCCTTATACTACCGACAGTTGGCTGAAAGGCGGATTTAAATTCGGATTCAATATTTCCAGGGTTTTCAACCTGGGAGGTAAGAAGCATAAAAAATAATTTGTTTGCATTATTTGTTTATAAAAGGCTGTCGGAATAAACGACAGCCTTTTTAATTTCATTACATTATTCATAGATTTGCAATGAATAAAATCCACTGTGCTCGCTCAACCTGTTTTAAAAGATAGTCTTATCGCCCCGACCGACACCGTGCCGGCACCTTCCATATTCGGAGATCATCTCCTGGAAGTAGCGAATCCTGAACCGCAAATCCATTTGACGGATTATGATTTCCTGATGGCGGGGATCCTGCTTTTTTCATTTATTCTTTTCGTCTGGTTGTATGTTTCCAACAGAAAACGACTCAATCAGATCGTCAAAGGATTTTATCTCAACCGGTATGCAAATCAGCTTGCCAGAGATGAGGTCTCATTTGGAAACAGGGTTTCTGTGTTTCTCTCCATCCTGTTTGTCATATCAACGAGTCTTTTTATTTGGCAGGTAAATACCTATTACGGCTTTACGGGGTCGGAAAAGCGATTTAAGGATTTGATCTTTATCGGTTTTACGATACTGATCATTTATACCTTAAAACTGGCTATGATCCGGCTTTCCGGATTTATCTTTCAAACCCAGAAAGCAGCCTCGGACTATGTCATGACAATTTTCCTGTTCTGCAATACCCTTGGACTTTTTATGATGCCAGTGGTGGTTTGCCTTGCATTCGTGGAGCAGGTTTCTCCTCATGTTTTTATATACACAGGATTAGGAATTGTGGGAGTGTTCCTTTGCACCCGTCTGATACGTGGGCTTATAATCGGCATTAACAACATCAGAG
>JALYRR010000304.1:0-2615 GCA_030855265.1 Bacteroidota bacterium
TTTCTTGTAGATCACTTCGCGTTGAGAGTTCATCACATCATCGTATTCGATCAAACGTTTACGTGTTCCGAAATTGTTCTCCTCTACTTTTTTCTGAGCACGTTCAATGGAACGGGTGATCATGGAGTGCTGAATTACTTCGCCTTCTTCAATTCCCATTCTGTCCATCAGCTTCGCAATCCGTTCTGATCCGAATAAACGCATCAGATCATCTTCCAGGGAAGCAAAGAACTGTGATGATCCCGGATCTCCCTGGCGACCTGCACGACCGCGCAACTGTCTGTCGACACGACGAGATTCATGGCGCTCTGTACCGATGATCGCTAAACCACCCGCATCTTTCACACCTGCACCTAATTTGATATCCGTACCACGACCAGCCATATTTGTAGCAATTGTAACAGTTCCGGCCTGACCGGCTTCCTGCACGATCTCCGCTTCGCGCTGATGCATCTTTGCATTCAACACATTGTGTTTGATCCCGCGCAGTTTCAACATCCTGCTCAATAATTCAGAGATCTCAACAGAAGTGGTTCCCACAAGCACCGGTCTTCCGGCAGCAACACATTTCACCACCTCATCAATAACCGCGTTGTATTTTTCACGCTTTGTTTTGTAAACTAAATCTTCTGAATCGATACGTTGAATCGGTCTGTTGGTTGGAATTACAACCACATCCAGTTTATAGATATCCCAGAACTCACCTGCTTCTGTTTCAGCAGTACCGGTCATACCGGCGAGTTTGCTGTACATACGGAAATAATTCTGAAGTGTAACAGTTGCATACGTTTGAGTTGCGGCTTCCACTTTCACATTTTCTTTTGCTTCAATGGCCTGGTGCAATCCGTCAGAATACCTTCTACCTTCCATGATACGGCCTGTTTGCTCATCCACGATCTTGATCTTCCCTTCCATGATCACGTACTCCACATCTATTTCAAAAAGAGTGTACGCTTTCAGCAATTGGTTGATAGTATGAACACGCTCCGATTTAATGGAGTAGTCGCGGATCATCTCTTCTTTCTTCACGGCTTTCTCTTCGAGTGTCAAACCTGACTTCTCCAATTCAGCAATCTCAGCACCTACATCCGGCAGTACGAAGAACTTAGAATCTTCAGATGAAGTAGAGATCAGCTCAATTCCTTTTTCGGTAAGCTCAATGGAGTTTTGTTTTTCATTGATCACGAAGAACAATTCGGTATCCACCTTGTGCATTTCCCGTGACTGATCCTGCATGTAAAAATTCTCAGTCTTCTGAAGGATGGCTCTTACACCCGGCTCACTCAGGAATTTGATCAGTGCTTTATTCTTCGGCAAACCTCTGTATGCACGAAGCAAGGCCATTCCGCCTTCGTCTTCCTTCTCTCCTGATTTCCCTGCAGCGATTAAACGCTTCGCATCCGTAAGAGCAACATTGATGTATGCTTTCTGGGCGTTTACTATTTTTTCGATACGTGGTTTAAGCGGCGCGAATTCCTGGTTATCACCACGCGGTGTTGGTCCTGAAATGATCAATGGAGTTCTCGCATCATCGATCAAAACGCTATCCACCTCATCCACGATGGCGTAGTTATGCGGACGCTGAACAAGATCTTCCGGACTACGTGCCATATTGTCGCGCAGGTAATCAAAACCAAACTCATTATTTGTTCCGAAAGTGATATCAGCGAGGTAAGCCTGACGACGTTCTTCTGAATTCGGTTCGTGCTTATCGATGCAATCCACGGACAAACCATGAAATTCGAATAAAGGACCGTTCCATTCGGAGTCACGCTTTGCAAGGTAGTTATTGACAGTTACTACGTGAACCCCACGTCCTGTTAAAGCATTCAGGTAAACTGGTAATGTTCCCACAAGTGTCTTTCCTTCTCCGGTTCCCATCTCGGCAATTTTACCCTGATGAAGAACAATACCACCGATGAGCTGAACATCGTAATGGACCATGTCCCAGGTTACAGTGTTTCCTGCAGCGATCCAGGAGTTACTCCACAAAGCCTTATTATCTTTTATTTCGATAGACCCTCTCGAAGCAGCCAGATCACGATCCATTTGCGTGGCAGTCACTTCAAGGAAAGGATTGGTTGAGAATCTGCGGGCGGTTTCTTTTACAACGGAGAATGCTTCCGGAAGAATCTCCTCAAGCACTTCTTCGTTCTTTTTTATAATGGCTTTTTCCAGCTCATCGATCGTTTCGTATAATTTCTCTTTGGCTTCAATGTCCATTGAAGGATCGGTTTCCATACTCTTTTTGATGTCATCGATCTCAGCTTGCTCTTTGGAAGAAAATTCCAGGATGCGCTTTTTGAAAGAGAGGGTTTTTGCACGAAGTTCATCGTTGCTAAGAGAAGCGAACTTAGGAAATTCCTCGAGGATCTTATCCACAAGTGGCTGGATCTCTTTCAGATCTCTCTCTGATTTGGTACCGAATAACTTGGAAACTGTTTTTGTGAAGAAATCTAACATTATATGAAGGTTCGTTAATTATTCCTGATAATTTCTAGGGATGCAAAAATAGCTAATTTTTAGCTTCATTTCCTGAAATTTATCAGCCGATTTTGCGATGATAAAAGCCTTGAAAGACAATAAAAAGAAAGCGAATTTCCGGCCTCCCAAGT
>JALYRR010000304.1:2625-3182 GCA_030855265.1 Bacteroidota bacterium
TGTTCCGTTTGGGTGCAGCCTGACAAATTTGCCGAATCCAATGTGCAAATTAGGTAATGTGCAAATGTGCAGATTGGTAGTGTGAAGTCCTCGCAAACTCAAATCTGATCAAATTTTATCATAATTTTCCACGAAGGTGATCAGTGTAATGAGCAAATGTGTTGATGTGCAAATGTGATAATTTTTGGATTTCGATTGTTATTAAGTGTGCGGTCAGTTCGAGTGTTTTTTCTTTTTTAGAAAAAATGTATCGAGAACAGGCGGGTAGGAAGGAGAATTATATAATGTGATAATTTGGATTTCGCTTCTCCCGGGTGTCTGCGGTCATTCGAGTTTAAAGATTCCTCCGCAGAGCCTGTCCTGAGTTGGCGAAGGAGTCCGAATGAACGGATAACACCAATGCAACTCGTTACTAAAATTAAATCCTATTTTATCATAAACACCGAAGGTGATCATAGCGTTCATAAAAGATCTGCGTTTCCCAAACACAGCATCCTTTTTTATCATGAAAATCATGAGAATCTGCGTTCTATTAAAATAATGTGCAAATGTGTTGA
>JALYRR010000137.1 GCA_030855265.1 Bacteroidota bacterium
AGGTCGTACAATAGCAGAGTTGCACCAGGTGATTGAATGGCTGACAGGTTTTGATTCAAAAAAAGTACAGGAATTGATCGATGAGAACGTGAATTTTGAGACTTTCTTTAAGAAAGCCAGGCTGAATCCCAACGCTGAACTCATTACCGGAATGATCTGCGGCTACAGGATAGAAGAGATTGAAAATCCCATCACCAGGCAAACACGGTATTTGGATAAGCTCGTTGATGAATTGGCAAAAGGAAAAAAGATAGAGAAAATTCTAAGGACTAAGTCTTAGATAAAATGCCGTTTCAATTAATTGAATTTCCCTACCTTTAATGATGATTTTCATCACAACGCGCAAAGTAATTTAAAACACAAACAAGCTCTTACTTATCCAATAGAACGAATTAAAATCAAATGAAAACACTCACAAAAGAAGTTCAATCTGGCATCACTCCTAAAATGGCTTTGGATCTATTGAAAGATGGAAACAAGCGCTTTATGAATAACCTGAAAGTAAACAGAAATCTGTTGCAGCAGGCAAATGAAACTTCAGATGGCCAACATCCCTTTGCAGTGATCCTGAGCTGTATCGACAGCCGGACTTCTGCGGAGCTGATTTTTGACCAGGGCCTTGGTGATGTGTTCAGCGTGCGGATCGCAGGAAACATTATCAATGAGGACATTTTAGGAAGTATGGAGTTCGGTTGTAAAGTGGCAGGCTCAAAGATCATTGTCGTGCTGGGACATACAAAATGCGGCGCAGTGAAAGGGGCCTGTGACCATGTGGAAATGGGAAACCTTACAGCCTTGCTCACCAAAATACGGCCTGCGGTGGATGATGAAACTACTACAAAAGAAAATCGCAACTCCGGGAATTCCATCTTCGTTGAAAAGGTTGCCACCATCAATGTAAAGAGAACGGTAAAATCAATAAAAGAACGCAGTCCTATTTTAAAGGAGTTGATCGACAGTGGCCAGATCGGGATCATCGGAGGAATGCATGATATTAGCACAGGGGAAGTAACATTTTTTCCTGAAACAAGCAATTTTTAGCATTACGGATATCGAATTTTATCAATCGTTTAGCTGGTTCTCGATACGGTTTCGAGAAAAACGAAATCACTCGAACTGACTTTGCTTGCTCTTTTTCCGTTAACTTAGAAAGAGATTGCCACGGGCGAAGCCCTCGCAATGACGGTACTTATAGAAACTCCTTTTGACTTTTAACTTTTTCATTTTCCCTCCCACGCTCTTCGACAAGCTCAGTTGACTTCGCGTATTCCTTGACTTGTGAACTTTAAGGACAATAGAAATAAATGAAATAATCCGTTTAGCTGGTTCTCGATACGATTTCGTGAAAAACGAAATCACTCGAACTGACGCTGAAAGCCGCTTTTCGCCTTTTGGCTTATGACTTTCCCATTAAATTTGCCCCTTTTCCCTTCCCTATTCCCTTTTAACTATTTACTTTTGAGTATTCAATTTATAATCTACTTTTCCCTTAGTTTATGAAACAAGTTCTATTTGCGCTTTCCATACTCCTATTGACCATTTCGACAGGATTTTCCCAGACTAAAATAAGCGGGAAAGTGCTTGATCAGAAGAAGCAGGCCATCCCGGGAGTGAACGTGTATGTGAAGGACAGTTATGACGGAGCTTCAACCGGAGCGGATGGAGCCTATTCATTTACAACTACCGACACCGGCGAGGTTACTATTGTTGCCAGCTTTATCGGATTTGATCCTGTAGAAAAGAAAGTGAAATTAACAGGGACAGAAATCAGCCTGAATCTTACTCTCAAAGAATCGCTGAATGAATTAAAAGTAGTGACCATCTCTGCCGGAACTATTGAAGCCAGCGATGAAAGAAGAACAACCGTTTTAAAACCACTTGATATTGTTACAACAGCAAGTGCCCAGGGCGATATTGTGGGAGCACTTAAAACATTGCCCGGCTCTCAGCAGATCGGTGAGTCGGAAGGATTATTCGTAAGAGGGGGAACAGGAAATGAAACCAAAACGATCATTGATGGAATGGTAGTCAACAATCCATTCTTCAGCGCTACTCCTGATATCGCTTCCCGCGGCCGTTTCTCGCCATTTCTTTTCAAAGGAACTATCTTTAGTACCGGAGGATATTCCGCTCAATACGGTCAGGGAATGTCATCCGTCCTCGCATTGGAAACGCAGGATCTCCCTGACAAAACCAGCAGCACTCTTGCTTTATCATCCGTTGGAATTGGCGGAGGACATAATCAGCTCTGGGAGAAAAAAGGAATGAGCGCCGGTTTCGATGTGAACTATGCCAACCTGCTTCCCTATTTTCAATTGGTGAAACAAACTCCGGAATACACCCGCGCACCACAATTTGCAGGCGGATCTCTCAACTTCCGCAAAAAAACATCGAAAGGCGGAATTATCAAATTCTACGGATACTTCAACCTCTCGGATCTCGGAATTAAAACGCTCAGCCTCGATAGCATCAACGGTTTCAAAAATCTGTTTGAATTACAAAACGACAATGTCTACACCAACCTTACCTACAAAGAACGTCTCGGAGAAAAATATGTATTGAACGTAGGCGTTTCCTACAGCACAAATGTGGATCGCATCAAAACCCATTTCGATACGATCAGGTCACAGAGCGATCTGTCACAAGGCAGGATCATGGTTAGTCGCGGGCTTGGGAAGCTTTCAGTCCTGCGGATCGGAGCGGAATATCAATATTCTTTTGATGCATTTAAAAATAAATTCTTTCAGAAAAATGTTTACGACAACTATACTGCAACCTTTTTAGAAGCCGACATTTTTCTCAGCTCAAAACTTGTCTGGCGTGCGGGAGCAAGATCAGAATACTCAACCCTCATGAAAAAACTGGTGATCTCGCCACGCAGTTCTCTCTCTTATAAGATCGGGGAATACAGCCAGATTTCCTTGGCATACGGACACTTCTACCAGAAACCTGACCGGGATTATTTGTTCTTTCCACAGATTCCGAACTACAATAAAGCTACGCACTACATCGCAAACATTCAGCGTGTAGATGACTTTCATACCTTACGTGCGGAAGTGTATTATAAAAAGTATGATAATCTTACACGTCTCACCCCCGACTCTACCAACCAAGGCTACGGCTATGCGCAGGGAATCGACATCTTCTGGAGAGATAAGAAAACCATCAAAGGAGTTGATTACTGGCTTTCCTACACTTACCTCGACACAAAGAGAAAGTGGCTGAATTATCCGAAGGAAGTTACTCCTCCTTTCGCAGCGTCACATACAGCCTCTCTCGTATTTAAGAAATTCTTTACGAAGCTGAATTTAAGTACAGGCTTCACTTACAGCTATGCTACGGGAAGGCCCTATTTCAATCCAACCAATCCTGAGTTCCTCGGCGATCGTACTATCGACTATAATGCTCTGGGCGTGAATGCAGCCTACCTTCGGCAAATCGGCAGATGTTTTGCAGTACTGGCGGTCTCTGTGACAAATGTATTTGGGAATGATCAGGTGTTTGGTTATAATTACTCGTATGATCTTCAGCGAAGACAAGCGATCACTCCACCGGCAAAACGTTTCTTTTTTATTGGCTTGTTTCTTTCATTCGGACAGGATAGATCGAAGGAAGTAATTGAAGGGAACAATTAATGATTGGTTATTTGAAAATATGGCAATTTGATAATGAAGTGATGGGGTGATTTAGTGATGGGGTGTGATAGGGTGATGGGGTGATGGGGTGATGCAATTGGACGTCATTGCGAGGGCTTTGCCCGTGGCAATCTCATTTAAAAGTGAAAAGGTAAAAGGTAAAAGGCAAAAAGGCAATGTGATAATGTTGCAAATTAATTAATCGGAATTTCGTGGAACCGGTGTGTTGGTAAGTTCGAGTTCGACCGCAGGGAGAGTATCGAGAACAGACGCCGGGGAATGTGCAAATTGGATGATGTTTAAATGTGCTGAGCGGTAAGGAAATAAGAAAAAAGGCAAAAGACAAACAAAGTACAGCGTATGCAATTTAAACAGTTGGCAATTAAAAAGACGAAAAATTAAGTACAGAAGAATGCAGTTTGCGGCGTCGTCAGTTCGAGTGATTTCGTTTTTCACGAAATTGTTTCGAGAACATTTAAAAAATACTCTGCGATAAAAACTTAAAATTAAAATCTAATAAAAACAAAATGAAAAAGATCCTCCTCCTCACCATGGTTTTGGGAATGGCAGTCACTGCAAATTCTCAGAACAAAAAGTACATCACTACGATGGAAAAGAATGTAGCTGCTTTGGATACTTCCAGAACCGTGGAATTATTACAACCACTCGCAAACAACTTTGAACGCATTGCCAGTGCGGAAAAAACCGAATGGCTTCCTCTTTATTATGCAGCCTATTGTTACACCAACATGACATATTCAGCAAAAGGCGATATGATCGATACGTATTGTGATAAGGCAGACACCTATATAAAAAGAGCTGATTCCATCAGTCCGAACAATTCGGAGATCTATACGCTGAAGGCACAGATCGCTTCTGCGAGGATCAGCGTAAATCCAATGACAAGAGGCCAGAAATACGGGACCGAATCCGGTGTGCTGCGCGAGAAAGCAAAAGAAATGGATCCTAAGAATCCTCGCCCGTACTACCTCGAAGGAACAGCCTATTTCTACACTCCGGCGATGTTCGGTGGCGGAAAAGATAAAGCAAAACCGGTTTTTGAAAAAGCTCTTCCGATGTTTGAGGCTTTCAAACCCGCCAGCAGCATTCATCCACACTGGGGAAAATCGAGTACAGAATATTTTCTAAAGAAATGTGATGAGAAGTAGTCTGATCAAGAAAAAAGAAGAAGGCAATTAAAAGAATTGAAAAAGTCGACAATCTATTGAAAGTTAAAAGGCAAAAGAAAGAAAGCAATTAAAAGAGTAGGCAGTCTCTGGAAGAGTTAAAAAGGAAAAAGTTAAAAGTCAAAAAAGTCAAAAATTATTGAGTTGGCTTTGCCGAAATATCAGTTCGAGTGATTTCGTTTTTCACAAAATTGCCTGCCTGTCGGTAGGCAGGTATCGAGAACTTCTAAAAGCAGAATCTAAACGTAGTTGGCCAATTAAAAAAGAAAGAAAAATAAAATGTTTGAGGACCTTGATCCATTATTGCATTCTCAATTACGCTTATCAGTTATGAGTTTACTGGTTAGTCTGAAAGAAGCTGATTTTAATTTCCTGAAAGAAAAAACAAGGGCAAGTGCAGGCAACCTGAATGTGCAAATAACCCGATTGTCGGAAGCAGGTTATATCACTGTTAAAAAAACGTTTAAGGATAAATATCCTCAGACAAGTTGCAGCATTACGAAAGCAGGTGTAAAAGCGTTTGACGATTATGTTGCAGCGATACAAGCATATATTAAAAAGAATTAATTCCAATGTGTCAATTTGGAAATTTGGGAAGTAGGTGGTTAATAAAACCGTCAGTTCGAGAGCATAATTTATTAAGAACGGGATCATGAGGTTGATGTCAGTTCGAGCGGAGTCGAGAACCATAAATTTGATTCTGCTAATTTCGACCGTTCACGACTCCGCTCGAACTGACACGCTAATTTGAAATTCGCTGTAGGCGCTAGGCTCTGCCTAGTGACAATTTAGCTTGCAAGGTTGGTGCTTTCATGGGTCTCGACTCCGCTCGAACTGACACTAACTAACATTACACAAAACAAAATAACAAAACATGGAAAACAGAGACGAAGAATTATGGCGCATTGCAAAAAAGCGGGTTGCGTTTAAAAAGCATCTGGCAAGTTATTTACTGGTGAATGGATTTCTCTGGGCCATCTGGTGGTTCAGCGGAGATTTTGAAGGTGTCGGATCTGATGGTATTCCATGGCCGATCTGGCCAACGCTGGGATGGGGATTAGGTCTTGGTTTTAATTACTACAACGCCTATATGTACAATCCACAAAATGACATTGAAAAAGAATATAACCGGATGAAAAATAAAGAATAACCTCATTAATTTCTTTTGAGAATATATTAAAAACCTACGACAAATCGCAGGTTTTTTTTGTTTCAATTTATGCCTTTAAACATGCCGAAAGCCTGAGGAAATCGTTCCCCAAAAACGGTTTAATATTAACAATTCCTGCATTCCTTTAAATGACATACTGAAGAATTCTCTGAAAGCGATATGAATAGTCTAACTTTAACCTGACATAAAACTAATGCTACACAATGGTTGAAAGTAAGACAAAACAGTTGGAAAAAGAACTGCTCAAAAACGCGCTGGAATTAAGAGGAAACATGACTGAAGAAGAATTTCAGGAATACATTCTCAATCTGATTACAAGTTCACAAAGGTCTTCTGGCAAAAGCGACGAAGCTCGAAAAAAAACGATCCATAAAATAAACACCCATTCAATCTCGGCTCCGGAAATTGAAATCTTATCTGCTCTTAAAAACATAGAGCAAACAAATAAAAGGTATTATTCCATGTTGATGGATTCCCCCTTTGCCTTCTCTATTATGAAGGGAAAGGATCTTATAATTACGCTGGCGAATGACCTGATGAAAGAATTCTGGGGGAAAGGAGATGATGTAGAAGGAAAACCCTTATTGGAAGTTCTGCCGGAGCTCGAGGAACAACCTTTTCCGGATATGATTAGACAAGTTCTTTCAACTGGAAAACGTATAAATGCCGATGAAATATTGGCGATCCTGAATCTGGAAGGTAAACCTCAAAAAAAGTATTTTAATATCGTGTATCAACCCTACTACGAAGCGGATGATACAATAACGGGTGTTACTACGATTGCTTACGATGTAACTCAAATGGTGGCCGCCCGGAAACAAATGGAAGCGCAGGCGACTATGGTTCACAACCTGCTGATGACTGCTCCGGGTTTTGTTTGTACGCTTCGGGGACCGGACCATGTGTATGAATTAATCAATGAAGAATACCAGAAAATATTCGGGAAAAGGGTACTTTATGGTAAACCACTTATGGTCGCTCTCCCTGAACTGGAAGGACAGGGATTTGATAAATTGCTCGATAAAGTTTATGAAACAGGAGAGACGTATCTGGGTTTCGATATTCCCATTTACCTTGCACGTGATGAGGGCATGGAACCTGAACTACGATTTTTTAATTTCAGTTACCAGGCAATGTTTGATGAAAATAAAAACATTGACTCGGTTTTAGTTTTCGGATATGAAGTTACTCAGCAGGTAAACGCCAATAAAAGAATTGAAGAAAGCGAGGCACATTTCAGGCAAATGGCTGATTTGATGCCTGCAATGATAAGTAACGCTGATGCTAATGGGGGTTTGATCTATTGCAATAAATTTTGGCTGGAGTACACAGGATTGACTTTTGAAGAATTTAAAGATCATGGTTATCATAAAGCACTTCATCCGGATGAACTAGAAGAATTTGTGAGCCGTCTGCAAGAGGCGACTGAGAAGAAAATCGAATTCTCTATGGAGCTGCGGTTCAAAAATAAAAAGGGTGAATACAGGTGGCATTTAAATATTGCTTCTCCTGTTAAGGATCAAAATGGTGAAATAAAAATGTGGGTAGGAAGCACAGTCGACATTCACGAATCGAAAGAAACCACTGAAAAAATAAAGGCCAGTGAATCCCGCTTCCGCTCGTTAGTAGAACAGGCACCCGTTGCGATCTGTATTCTCAGAGGAAAAAATTATGTGATTGAAACGATCAATGAATGTATGCTTGAAATGTGGGGTCGAACAATGTCTCAGGCTCTAAATCTTCCAGCATTTGACGTGCTCCCCGAATTCAGAAACCAGGGATTAAAACAATTGCTGGACGGTGTTTATAAAACAGGAGAAAGATATATTGCACACGAACTCCCTCTTACCATTAAACGAAATGGGAAAATGGAAGATATTTTCGTAAAATTTGTATACGAACCCTTACGTGAATCTGATGGTACTATATCCGGTGTTATGGCTTTAGCACATGAAATTACAGAACATGTGGTCGCACGAAAAAAAATAGAGGAAAGTGAAAAACGATTCCGTCTATTAACCAATTCAATGCCTCAAAAAATTACTACTGCCGACACAGAAGGCAATGTAACTTTTTTCAACCAGCAGTGGATGGACGATACAGGTTATACATTTGAAGAGTTGAAAGACTGGGATGGGAAAAAGCGATTCATCCAGAAGATCTCGAACGGACATTGAATAACTGGAAACATGCTGTAAGTTCAGGAACCACATTCGATATGGAATGCAGGATCCGAAACAAAAAAGGACTTTATAAATGGCACTTGAGTCGCGCCCTGCCAGTGAGAGATGAGGAAGATAATATTATCATGTGGGTAGGAAGCAACACCGAGATACACAATCAGAAAGAGCAAAAAGAAGAACTGGAAAGCGCCTTCCGCTACCGGACAAGACAATTACAAAGAAAGAACATGGAGCTGGAAAGTGCTAATAAGGATCTCACGACCCTCACGTATGTATCCAGTCATGATCTTCAGGAACCTTTGAGAAAAATTCAAAACTTTGTAAAACTGATCTATAAAAACGACAATGTAAATTTAAGCGAAGCAGGAAAAGGGTATCTGGAACGATTACAGATTTCAACCAAAAGAATGCATTCGCTTATTGAGGATCTCTTAACCTATTCACGAACCGGCAGTCAGGAAAAAACTTTCGAAAAAACCAATCTGCGTAATATTATTAATGAAGTCCTGAGCGACCTTGAAGATGTGATCCAAAAGAAAAATGCACAAATCGATATTGGTGAGCTCTGCGAGGTAAACATCATTCCATTTCAATTCCGGCAGTTGTTTCAAAACCTGATCGGAAATGCTCTAAAATTCTCAAAACACAAAAGGGTACCACATATAAAAATCAGCTGCCGTGTGAAGACAGGGGCAGAACTCGAAAACACTAAACTTGCTCCGCATTTAAATTATTGTCATGTTACCCTTTCCGACAATGGTATTGGATTCGACCCTCAATACAAAGAAAGGATCTTCGAAGTTTTTCAGCGCTTACACAGTTTTGAAAACTACAAGGGAACAGGAATCGGACTTGCGATCTGCAAAAGGATCGTCGAGAATCATGCTGGGATCATCACAGCATCCGGAGAACTCAACGAAGGGGCAACATTTGATATTTATATTCCTGCGGATTAGAAAGAAGGAAGGGAAAAGTTAAAAGTCAAAAAGGACTGCGCGATTGTCATTCTGAGTTTGTCGAAGACCGAACAAGAAAATTTGGCAATCAAAAAAATCAAACGAGTAGGCAAATAAAAAAAGAAGATAGGAAACAGAAAGGTTAAAACGGAATACTTATTAAAACCCAGATCCGTATATTCTAAATAATTCGGTATCCGTATAATTAAAGGGGAACATCCGCAAACGCAGATTCGTAATCGGAAAAATTCGTTATTCGGTTTTTACTCCTTCTCCACCCAGTCGCCATGCTTTTTGATCAGACTTATCAATGCATCTACGGCGCCCTCCGACTTAATATTTCTTTCAACCACTTCTCTTCCTTTATACAACGTGATCTTTCCGATACCTGTACCAACATATCCATAATCCGCATCCGCCATTTCACCTGGCCCATTTACTATGCAACCCATGATCCCGATCTTCACACCTTTCAGATGATCGGTGCGCGAACGAATTTTTGCAGTGGTTTCCTGTAAATCAAAAAGTGTACGGCCGCAGGATGGACAGGAAATATATTCTGTTTTAGAAATGCGTGTTCGGGTTGCTTGTAAAACACCAAAGGCTGTTGCGTTCGCATTCTTTGGAGAAGTACAATCCTGGCTGAACCAAAGTCCGTCCCCAAAACCATCCAGCAACAAGGCAGCTGTATCCGTAGCCGAATGCAATTGAAATTGTTCTTCGCTGAGATCCGTGTAATTTCGTTTGATGATAACAGGATTTAACACGCCACGATTCTTTAACTCAATGAACATTCTTCGCTGCTCAGCCATGCCATGATCGTTCTTGGTTTCCAAAACAAAAACAACGGAGGGATCATAAACAGAAAACGAATCAATTGTTACGAGATCATTCATCGTTACAGTAACAAAAATTACCTGGGAAGATTTTTCCGGGAAGTTGGTATACTCATTAAATCCAATAAGTGGATAACAACGTGTTTTATCTTTCAGCAATTTCCATTGAGGAGCAGGATAAATCAAACCAAGAGTTCCGGGAATCTGAAAAT
>JALYRR010000305.1 GCA_030855265.1 Bacteroidota bacterium
TTTGCTGATAATGTCGACAGAGCAAGCCTATAAAAGTTTCAGCAGCTGGATCAGTAGTTTATTGAACACCTGCATCTCCGTGCTGAAAGTTATGCTGCGTTCAAAAACGGGCATCAGGCTGCCTTCCGCGACAACCGACACTTGTATTGTTCTTGGGAACGGCCCATCATTAAAGACTTCACTTCAGAAACATCCTGACCTGTTCAAAAATCATCCGCTGGTATGTGTGAATAGTTTTTCCGTAACCGATGAATACATCCTACTGAAACCCGGTTATTATGTGATGCTTGATCCGGGATTCTGGTTTGGGGACAATAGTGAACTTGTCAACTCAACACTTGAAAGCATCATCAGCAAAACCACCTGGCCGCTTGAATTGATCGTCCCTCAACTTGCAGCCAAATCAGCATTGATCACTGAAATCTCAAAAAAAAATCCGAACATTCATGTTACTTTTTTCAATTATACAGTATTCAAAGGCTTTCAAAATATCGCATATTCTTTTTACAGGAAAAACCTTGCAGCGCCGCAAAGTCAGAATGTATTAGTGGCAGCAATTTTCTGCTCGATCAACATTGGATTCAAAAAAATACTCCTGTTCGGCGCTGATCATACCTGGCATGAGCAATTGCATGTAAATGATGAGAACGTTCTTTGTCTGAAGAACATACATTTTTATGAAAACGAATCGAGCATTTCCCATAAGCCTTTTTACAAGGGCGTTCATTCGAAAGAAACATTCAGGGTGGATGAAATTTTTGTTACCTGGGGCAAAACCTTTTATGGATATGTCGCTTTAAACGATTACGCCATATCAGAAAATTGTGAGATTCTGAACGCTTCCGAAATTTCATTTATTGATGCATTTAAACGGGTAAAACTTTAATATGCTGGCCATTTTCAACAATCCTTCAGTTCACTGGATCCGCTGGATCTTCACCAAATTAAGTTTGGAGATGAAGCACAAAAATCTTCAACTCGAATACATGGTTGAAGTGAAGAATTGTCAATTTGGAATCTACAATAAGATCTATAAATTTTCGCGTCTTCGTGATTCAGAGTTGGGTGATTTCAGCTATGTCGCCCGTAATTGCCAGATCTACCAGACTAAGATCGGGAAGTTCACCTGTATCGGACCGAATGTGAATACAGGTATGGGTGCGCATCCTTCTGCCGAATTCGTTTCGAGTCATCCGCTGTTCTATTCAACACTGGGGCAATCGTCTGGACTGGTTATCGTTGATAAAAACCTGTTTGATGAATTCCCTGAAACGGTGATAGGAAATGATGTGTGGATCGGAAACAATGTTACGATTAAATACGGGATCACGATCGGTGATGGAGCCATCATCGGATCAGGAGCGGTGGTAACAAAAGATGTGGAGCCTTACAGCATCGTAGGAGGAACACCTGCGAAGATCATTAAATACCGGTTTGAAAAAGATCAGATCGCTTTCCTGCAGGAATTTAAATGGTGGGACAGGGATTTAGAATGGATCAAGGCGAATAAGGAGCAGTTTACAAACATCAATGAATTCATTAAAAATCAGAAGTAATCGGGTTATTTAATATCTTGCTTCCTAAATCATTTAATATTCTATGAAAAAAATTACACTTTTAGCTTTAGTCCTGCTCGCATTTGGTTCTCAAGCGCAAATTTCTCTGGGAACAGGTGTTGCGTTAAGTTATACTTTCACCGGGAATGCGAATGATGGAAGTGGAAATGCATTCCATGGAACTGTTGTTGGTGCAACACTAACAACCGATAGATTCTCCAATCCTAATCAAGCCTACGACTTTAACGGAAGTACAGATTATATTAATTCCGGCAATATTCTGAACAGTGTTTTCGCAGGAACAGGAAATAAATTTTCTATTTCTGTGTGGGTAAAGCCAGCTGATTATATGGCGAACAATATGATCATGGCTAAGATAGCTGATGGTGCATGCTCTGAAGATGAGCGACAGTTCTATTTCAGATTATGGAACGGAAAGATCATGTTTGGCTATTCAAGTTCGTTAATAACAGGAAATTATCGTTATCCAACCGGTTCTACGCTGATCACTGATACAAGTAAATGGTATCATATTGTAGTTATGTATGATGGAACAATCAATACAGGTGGAGGAATGGACAGGGTAAAGATGTATGTGGATGATGTGGCTGAAACCATTTCTGTGGGTGCACCTTCAACAGGCATTTTAGGAAACATACAGGTTGGTGCAGCACCAATGGGTGTGGGTGATTATCTGAACACCTCAGGGACACAATGCAATGCCACCGCCTTTATTGGAAAGATAGATGATATCCGTATTTATGACAGACCATTGAATACTGCGGAGATTAATGCATTGTATACAGGGCCTTCAACGGTTGGTGTTGCAGAAGAACAGCCGGAAATGATCACTAAATTTTACCCTAACCCGGGAAGTGGAATCTTAAATTATTCAATCAGTGGTTTAGATGGCAATGTAAAAATGGATATTCTTGACCTTTCCGGCCGGAATGTTTATACAACTGAATTCCAAAACAATGCAGCCACAATGAGTGGAAGCCTTGATATCACTAATCTTTCGGAAGGGATTTATTTTGTTCGAATTGAAAACAAAAGCAGCAAACTACTCGAAAAGATTGTCATCGTAAAGTAGTGTAAGAAAGTTAATCAACCATGAAAGGGGAGCAATAGCTCTCCTTTTGTTTTTTGCCTGAAAACCCTTCTTAAACAAGTTGGAAGTTCAGCAAACTCTATGTATTTTTGAGCATTAAACAAAAAGCAAAAATGTTGGATTTAAACGGAAAATCGATCTTAATAACAGGTGGCACCGGTTCGCTCGGAAAACATCTTACCCAAACTATTTTATCCCAGTTTCCTGCGGTCAAGCGCCTTGTTATCTATTCACGC
This sequence comes from Bacteroidota bacterium, assembly GCA_030855265.1. Classification (GTDB taxonomy): domain Bacteria; phylum Bacteroidota; class Bacteroidia; order 2-12-FULL-35-15; family 2-12-FULL-35-15; genus 2-12-FULL-35-15. Next base: position 2,904 of record JALYRR010000305.1, read on the forward strand.
GATGAACAGAAACAATTTGAAATGGCTCAGGAATATTCTCATGCTAAATATCCTGCTATACGTTATTTCATTGGTGATGTAAGAGATGTGGACCGCTTGAAGAAAGCCTTCAAGGACATCGATTATGTTATTCATGCTGCGGCTATGAAACATGTTCCTATTGCGGAATACAATCCGATGGAATGTGTTAAAACAAATGTCCTTGGTGCAGAAAATGTGATCAATGCTGCATTTGAGACCCAGGTAAAAAAAGTGGTAGCCCTGTCTACGGAT
>JALYRR010000138.1:0-662 GCA_030855265.1 Bacteroidota bacterium
ATAGGAACCCAAATAAAAATAACAATGAGAAAAACCAAAGCAAAAAAGAGAATTCTCTTACCTGATCCAAAGTTTAACGATATCCTCGTTACTCGTTTTGTGAACAACCTGATGTATGATGGTAAAAAAAGCACTTCATACGATGTGTTTTATGATGCAATCGATATCGTTCAGAAAAGAACACCGGATGTTGACGGATTGGAAACATTCAAAAAAGCATTGACTAACATTACTCCAGCAGTTGAAGTACGTAGTCGTAGAGTAGGTGGAGCAACATTTCAGATTCCTTCTGAGATCCGTCCTGAGAGAAGACTTTCAATGGGTATCAAATGGATGATCCTTTATTCCCGTCGTCGCAATGAAAAATCAATGGCTCAGAAATTAGCCGGAGAAATCGTTGCAGCAGCAAAAGAAGAAGGTGCAGCTTTCAAGAAGAAAGAAGATGTGCATAAGATGGCTGAGGCGAACAAAGCTTTCTCACATTTCCGTTTTTAATGAATGTTAGCGCTGAGCGCTTATAATCATTTGTCCCGACGAAAGTCGGGATCTTATAAAAAGAACAAAGATTTATACTAGAGTTAGATAATACAAAATGTCAGATTTAAGATATACAAGAAACATTGGGATCGCAGCACACATCGATGCAGGTAAAACTACCTGTA
>JALYRR010000138.1:672-10047 GCA_030855265.1 Bacteroidota bacterium
CCTGTACTGAGCGTATCCTTTATTACACAGGTGTGAATCACAAGATTGGTGAGGTGCATGATGGAGCTGCTACTATGGACTGGATGGTTCAGGAGCAGGAGCGTGGGATAACCATCACTTCAGCAGCAACTACTTGTTTCTGGAAATACAAAGATCAGCAATACAAAGTAAACATCATTGATACCCCGGGCCACGTTGACTTTACAGTTGAGGTGAATCGTTCATTGCGTATCCTTGATGGTTTAGTGTTTTTATTCTCTGCTGTTGATGGTGTTGAGCCTCAATCGGAGACTAACTGGCGTTTGGCAAATAATTATAACGTTACCCGTATCGGTTTCGTAAATAAAATGGACCGTTCAGGAGCAGACTTTTTGAAAGTTGTTGCCCAGGTAAAAGAAGTATTGGGTGGAAATCCAATTCCTTTGCAATTACCTATCGGTGCAGAAGAAACTTTTGTAGGTGTTGTCGATCTGATCAATTTCCGCGGAATTCAGTGGAATGAGCATGATCAGGGAATGACTTATAAAGAAGTTCCTATTCCCGAAGATTTGCTTGAAGAAGCAACTGAGTGGAGAGGTAAATTACTTGAGGCTATCGCAGAATTCGATGACTCTTTGATGGAGAAATTCTTCGAAGATCCTGCATCTATTTCTGAAGCAGAAATTTTAGCAGCTCTTCGTAAAGCATGTATCGCAAACAAAATCGTTCCGATGGTTTGTGGATCAGCTTTCAAAAACAAAGGAGTTCAGACCATGCTGGATTTGGTTATGGAATTAATGCCATCTCCAATGGACAAAGAAGCTACAATTGGTACTCACCCTGATACAGGAGAAGAGATCAAACGTAAGCCGGATGTGAAAGAACCATTTACTGCTCTTGCATTCAAAATCGCAACAGATCCTTTCGTAGGTCGTTTGTGTTTCTTCCGTGCGTATGCCGGTCGTCTTGATGCAGGTTCATATGTATTGAATACGCGTAGCGGAAACAAAGAGAGGATCTCCCGTATCTTCCAGATGCACGCGAACAAACAAAATGCTATTGATTTTATCGAAGCCGGAGATATCGGTGCAGCGGTAGGATTTAAAGATATCAAAACAGGTGATACACTTTGTGATGAGAAGCATCCGATCGTTCTTGAAGCGATGAACTTCCCTGAGCCTGTAATCAGTGTTGCTATTGAGCCTAAAACTCAGGCTGATCTTGACAGATTAGGAGTATCATTGAATAAATTGGCTGAAGAAGATCCTACATTCCGTTTGAAAACAGATGAGGATAGCGGACAAACAGTTATCAGTGGTATGGGTGAGCTTCACCTCGAGATCATTCTTGACCGTTTAAAGCGTGAGTTTAAAGTTGAATGTAATCAGGGGCCTCCTCAGGTTGCATACAAAGAGACAATCAACGCTGAAATTCAGCACAGAGAAGTTTATAAGAAACAAACAGGTGGACGTGGTAAGTTCGCAGATATCCAGGTGATCATTTCACCGGTTGATGCAGACTTCGATCAGACTGGAAAATCAGGAGGATTACAATTCCTTAATGAGATCTCCGGAGGTAACATTCACGTGAATTTATCCCTGCAGTTGAAAAAGGATTTAAAGCAGCAATGGTGAATGGAGTATTGGCCGGATATCCTGTTGATAGCTTAAAAGTTCGCCTTATTGACGGATCATACCATAATGTGGATTCGGATGCCTTGTCTTTCGAGATTTGTGCCCGCACCGCATTCCGTGAAGCATTGCCAAAAGCAAAACCAGTATTACTTGAGCCGATCATGAAAGTGGAGGTGTTAACACCAGAGCAGAACATGGGTGATGTAGTAGGGGATTTGAACAAACGCAGAGGTCAGATCGAAGGAATGGATTCAAGAGCTGGTTCACAGGTAATCAAAGCAAAAGTGCCATTGTCGGAAATGTTTGGTTATGTAACAACATTACGTACCATCACTTCAGGTCGCGCGACTTCAACAATGGAATTCTCTCACTATGCAGAGGCACCTAAGAATACTTCTGAAGAGGTAATCGCAAAAGCAAAAGGTAAAACGGAAAAAGTATAATTATAATCGTTCTTTAATTAATATCATGAGCCAGAAAATCAGAATCAAATTAAAATCTTACGACTTCAACTTAGTTGACAAGTCTGCAGAAAAGATCGTAAAAACAGTTAAAATGACCGGTGCTGTGGTTAGCGGACCTATTCCTTTGCCAACTCACAAGAAAATTTACACGGTTTTGCGTTCCCCGCACGTTAACAAAAAAGCTCGTGAGCAGTTTCAGCTTTGTTCATACAAACGTTTGCTTGATATCTATAACTCAACTTCTAAAACAGTTGATGCTCTAATGAAACTTGAATTGCCAAGTGGAGTGGAAGTAGAGATCAAAGCATCCTAAGTACTGACAAAATAGTCAGCAATAAAAAGAAAAATTAATCAATCAATAAATAAAAAATGTCTGGAATAATAGGTAAAAAAATTGGAATGACCAGTATTTTCGGTGCCAATGGTAAATACATACCATGCACAGTTGTGGAAGCTGGTCCTTGCGTTGTGACGCAAGTAAAAACCTTGGAGAAAGACGGTTACGCTTCAGTACAATTGGGATTCGATGAGAAGAAAGACAAACATACTTCTTCTGCAATGAAAGGCCATTTCGCTAAAGCAGCCACCACTCCTAAACGCAAACTGGTTGAGTTCAAATATTTTGAAACAGAAAAAAACCTGGGTGAAGCAGTAACTGTTGAATTGTTCGTAGAAGGTGACTTCGTGGATGTTGCAGGAACTTCAAAAGGTAAAGGATTTCAGGGTGTTGTGAAACGTCACGGATTCAGTGGTGTTGGTGGATCAACGCATGGTCAGCATGACCGTCAGCGTGCACCGGGATCATTGGGAGCATCTTCATGGCCTTCACGTGTATTCAAAGGAATGCGCATGGCAGGAAGAATGGGCGGAGAGCGAGTTAAGATCCAAAATCTGGAGATAGTTAAAGTGATTGCTGAAAAAAACCTCTTGATTATCAAAGGTTCTATCGCAGGAGCAAAAGGTTCATACGTTACAATTGAAAAATAAAATGGAAGTATCAATTTTAAATATAAGCGGTAAAGCTACTTCTAAGAAGGTGAGCTTAAACGATGCGATCTTTGGCATCGAGCCGAATGACCACGCTATTTATCTGGATGTTAAACAACATTTAGCAAATAAACGCCAGGGAACTCATAAATCGAAAGAAAGAGCTGAAGTTTCCGGGTCAACCAAGAAACTTAAGAAACAAAAGGGAACCGGTGGTGCCCGTGCCGGTAGCATTAAATCTCCAACAATTGTTGGTGGTGGTAGAGCTTTTGGTCCACGCCCGAGAGACTACTCTTTTAAACTGAACAAAAAACTTAAGCGTTTAGCTCGTATGTCTGCTTTGGCATATAAAGCAAAAGAAAGCAATATCACGATCCTTGAGGACTTCATTTTTGATGCTCCGAAAACACAGAAATATGTGGATATGATCAATAATTTGAAGCTTTCCGACAAAAAAACCCTTTTAGTGTTGGGTGAGTCAAATAAAAATGTATATTTGTCGTCCCGAAATTTAGCCAACGCTAAAGTCGTAACTGCTTCGGATTTAAACACTTACGATATTTTGAATGCAAATAACCTGTTGCTTGTAGAAAGCTCAGTAAAAGAAATCGAAAATTTATTAAGCAATTAATAAGATGAGCATAATAGTAAAACCGGTTATTACCGAAAAAATGACAGCCCAGGCAGAAGTCAAAGGCTTCAAGAATAAAAAGGGCGAAGACAAAGTAACCAAATCACGTTTTGGTTTCATTGTTACTAAGACAGCGAATAAAGTAGAGATCAAATCTGCAATTGAAAAATTGTACGGAGTGACCGTTGAATCAGTGAACACGCAGAACTATATTGGTAAAGTGAAATCCCGTAACACAACAAAAGGTGTGGCTATCGGAAGAGTGAACCAGCATAAAAAAGCAGTTGTAACTCTGAAAGAAGGAGAATCAATAGATTTCTACGCAGGTATTTAATAGATTAAGTAACTATACCCCGAGCAGTCGGGGTGATAATAAAATAAACTGAGATGGCTTTAAAAAAATTCAGGCCCCTAACCCCGGGGCAGCGTTTTAAATTAGTAAGTGATAACGCAGACATTACACACGATAAACCTGAAAAGAGTTTATTAGTCCCGGTAAAAAAATCCGGAGGCCGTGATAATACAGGTAAGATGACTATGCGCTACATTGGTGGTGGTCACAAACAACAATACCGTATTATCGATTTCAAAAGAGATAAAGTAGGCGTTCCAGCCACTGTAAAAACCATTGAATACGATCCAAACCGCACTGCCCGCATCGCTCTTGTAGCTTATGCAGATGGTGAGAAGCGTTATATTGTTGCTCCAAACGGTTTACAGGTTGGGCAGAAGATTGTTTCAGGTAGAGATGCAACTCCCGAAGTTGGAAATGCAATGTTCCTTTCTGATATTCCATTAGGAACTGTTATCCATAACATTGAATTACGTCCAGGTCAGGGTGCTATCATGGCACGCAGCGCAGGATCTTATGCTCAGTTAAGTGCAAGAGATGGTAAATACGCGGTAATTAAAATGCCTTCCGGCGAAACCCGTATGATCCTTATCACTTGCATGGCTACAATTGGTTCTGTTTCCAATGCCGACCATAATTTGGAAATCAGTGGTAAAGCCGGCCGTACAAGATGGCAGGGCCGCAGACCGAGAACTCGTCCGGTAGCAATGAATCCTGTCGATCACCCAATGGGTGGTGGTGAAGGAAGAGCTTCAGGAGGTCACCCTCGTTCACGCAAAGGATTGCCTTCAAAAGGATACAAAACACGTTATCCGAAGAAAGCATCTAACAAATACATCATCGAGAAGAGAAAGAAGTAATAGTATAAACTGGTTTAATGGTCCGCTTCGGTGGATTCACAACTGAAAAACAATAGAAATGGCACGTTCATTAAAAAAAGGTCCTTTTATCGATTACAAGCTCGAGAAGAAATTACATGATCTTCAGGCTTCCGGTAAAAAAACAGTTATCAAAACATGGTCACGCAGATCAATGATCTCCCCGGAGTTTGTAGGATTAACAGTAGCTGTGCACAATGGAAATAAATTTATCCCTGTTTATGTTACCGAGAACATGGTAGGTCACAAGTTCGGTGAATTTGCACCAACACGTACCTTCAGAGGTCACTCAGGTAACAAGGATAAAGCATCAAAATAAAGAATAAGATAAGATCATAATATAACGAAAAAATGGGTGTTAGAAAACAAACCGCAGCGGACGCACGCAAAGAGGCAAACAAGAGCAGATATTTTGCTGTATTGAAAAATTGCCCTACATCTCCCCGTAAAATGAGATTGCTGGCTGACCTTATCAGAGGTAAGGAAGTATATATGGCGTTGAATATTTTAAAATTCAACCCGAAAGAAGCATCAGGAAGATTGGAAAAATTGCTGACATCAGCGATCTCCAATTATGAAGCAAAAACCGGACAACGTCCGGAAGACAGCAACCTGGTTGTGAAAGAAATTTTTGTTGACAGTGCCGTTCAGGTGAAGCGTTTAAGAACCGCTCCTCAGGGTCGTGCAAACAGGATCAGAAAACGTTCTAACCACGTAACGATCGTTGTTGACAGCAAAAAAGTAGAAACAAAAAAAGTAGAAGAAACTAAATAATAATAATTTTCAATGGGACAAAAAGCAAATCCGGTAGGCTTACGTTTAGGCATCATTAAAGGATGGGACTCTAACTGGTACGGTGGAAAAAACTTTGCCGACAAACTGGTAGAAGATCATAAGATCAGAACATATTTGAAAGCACGTTTGTCTAAAGCAAGCATTTCCAAGATCGTGATTGAAAGAACAGTAAAAATCATTACTGTGACAATCAACACATCGCGCCCGGGAATTATTATTGGTAAAGGTGGTCAGGAAGTAGATAAGATCAAAGAAGAGTTGAAGAAGATCACCAAAAAAGATATTCAGATCAATATTTTTGAGATCAAACGTCCGGAACTTGATGCACGTTTAGTTGCTGACAGTATTGCACGCCAGATCGAAGGCCGTATCTCTTTCAGAAGAGCCGTGAAAATGGCAGTTGCTTCAACAATGAGAATGGGTGCTGAAGGTATCAAAGTAAAATGTTCAGGTCGTTTGGCTGGTGCTGAAATGGCTCGTGTTGAAGGATATAAAGAAGGTCGTACTCCATTGCATACATTGCGTGCTGATATTGATTATGCTTTAGGTGAAGCTCACACAACTTATGGCCGTATCGGTGTTAAGGTGTGGATCTGTAAAGGTGAGATCTATGGAAAACGTGATCTTTCTCCAAATGTAGGAAATGCTGCAGCTGGTGCGAAAGACGGAAAAACAGGAGGACCTCCGAAAGGCGGGAACCCAAAGTTTGATAACAAACGCGGACCAGGCGGACCAAGAAAAGGGAACGATAACAGAAGCGATAACAGAGGGAAAGATTCCCGCAAATAGTTAAAGACAGAATAAGGTTTAATTGATATAATAAACAAACACAATGTTACAGCCTAAAAGAACCAAGTTTAGAAAGATGCACAAAATGAAGATGAAAGGCAACGCGAAGCGTGGCGATCAACTTTCATTCGGTTCATTCGGACTAAAGGCAACAGAAGGATGCTGGGTTACAGCACGTCAAATAGAAGCAGCAAGGGTTGCGGTAACACGTTTCATGAAACGTGAAGGCCAGATCTGGATCCGTGTTTTCCCTGATAAGCCTATCACTAAGAAGCCTGCAGAGGTTCGTATGGGTAAAGGTAAAGGTGCTCCTGAATATTGGGTAGCTGTTGTGAAGCCGGGCCGTGTTATCTTCGAAGCAGAAGGTGTACCAATGGAAGTAGCAAAAGAAGCGTTAAGACTTGCAGCTCAGAAACTACCTGTTACAACTAAGTTTGTTGTAAGAAGAGATTACAGCGCAGACGCTAACTAAACAGTCATCACAAAAGAAGAATATTAAGCAAAATGAAACAAGCAGATATCAAATCACTTTCAAAGGGCGATCTTATTGAAAGACTAAAAGAAGAAAAAAGTGCTTTAGCTAAATTAAAGCTGAACCACGCTGTGTCTCCTATTGAAAGCCCTGTTAAGATTACAAATAACAGAAAGACAGTAGCAAGATTACAAACAGAACTTCGCAGCAGATTAATAGCAGAAGCAAAAAAATAAATTCAGCAATGGAAAGAAATTTAAGAAAAGAAAAAGTAGGCCTGGTTACCAGCAATAAGATGGAAAAATCAATTGTGGTATCGGTTGAACGTAAAGTGAAACACCCGAAGTACGGGAAGTTCGTAAACAAGACCACCAAGTTTGTGGCTCATGATGATACAAACACCTGCAATATAGGTGATACAGTAAAGATCATGGAAACTCGTCCTATCAGCAAAAACAAATGCTGGAGACTTGTTGAAGTTGTCGAAAGAGCGAAGTAATAGTAAAACTATCCGTTTGCGCTGGAACAAATGTTTTATTCAGCCGGATTTAAATTAAAATAAGAAAATGGTACAACAGGAATCAAGATTAATAGTTGCGGATAACAGCGGTGCAAAAGAAGTGCTCGTGATCCGTGTACTTGGAGGAACAAAAAAGAGTTACGCTTCCATTGGCGATAAAGTGGTAGTTACCGTTAAACATGCTCTGCCTTCAGGTAACATTAAAAAGGGTGCTGTTTCTAAAGCGGTTGTTGTAAGAACACGCAAGGAAATCAGCCGCCACGATGGATCATACATTCGTTTCGATGACAATGCTGTAGTTTTGCTGAATGCTACAGACGAGTTAAGAGGAACACGTATCTTCGGACCTGTTGCCCGTGAGTTAAGAGATAAAAATTTCATGAAAATCATTTCGCTTGCACCAGAAGTGCTTTAGTGAATAATTAAATATAGCAATGCAATCTAAATTACATATCAAAAAGAACGACTCGGTTAAAGTAATTTCCGGGGATTCAAAAGGCCAGGAAGGTAAAGTTTTGTCAATCGACAGAACAAAGAACCGCGCAATTGTTGAAGGTGTTAACTTGGTTTCCAAGCACACTAAGCCAAATGCAAAGAGTCCTCAGGGCGGAATTGTTAAGCAGGAAGCTTCAATTCATATTTCTAATCTTATGCTGATCGAAGCAGGAACCGGGAAACCGACCCGCACAGGTCGTAAGCTGGATGACAGTAAAAAACTAGTACGTTACTCAAAAAAATCAGGGGAGGTAATTAAATAATGACTTACACACCGCGTTTAAAAGATAAGTATAAAGCAGACGTTGTTCCTGCTTTGCAAAAGAAATTTGGCTACAGCAGTTCAATGCAGGTGCCTAAATTGCAGAAGATCTGCCTTAATCAGGGAGTTGGAGATGCAGTTTCCGATAAAAAACTGATCGAAGGAGCAATCAAGGAAATGACCACAATCAGCGGTCAGAAAGCAGTATCAACTGTTTCCAAGAAAGATATCTCGAATTTCAAACTTCGTAAAGGAGTTGCGATCGGAGTAAGGGTAACTTTACGAGGAGATACAATGTATGAGTTTTTGGATCGATTAATTTCCGTAGCTTTGCCCCGCATTCGTGATTTCCGTGGGATCAATGAAAAAGGATTTGACGGACATGGTAACTACACATTAGGTGTTACTGAGCAGATCATTTTTCCTGAAATCGATATCGATAAAGTGAATAAGATAATGGGTATGGATATTACCTTTGTTACAAGCGCTGATAACGATGGAGAAGCATTGGCACTGTTAAGCGAGTTTGGCTTACCTTTCAAGAATCAGAAAAAAGAAGAAGTTAAAAAATAAGGAAATGTTACCGGATTTTATTCCGGATCCGGATCCGAAATCCTAAATAAAGAAAAGAGAATGGCAAAAGAATCAATGAAAGCAAGAGAAGTTAAACGTAAGAGACTTGCTGATCTATACGCTGAAAGAAGAGCGGCTTTGAAAGCTGCAGGTGACTCTGTTGGTTTGCAAAAACTTCCAAGAGCTTCATCTCCTACACGTCAGCGTAATCGTTGTAAATTAACAGGACGTCCACGCGGTTATATGCGCCAGTTCGGAATTTCACGTAATACATTCCGTGAAATGGCTCTGGATGGCATGATCCCGGGGATCACCAAATCAAGCTGGTAGGCACAAACCAGGTTGCAACATAAGAGTACTAATGTATAATTATCCTGCGTGCGGGGTAACATATAAAACCAAAAAAAATGACAGATACTATTGCAGATTACCTCACCAGGGTGAGAAATGCTATCAAAGCAAACCACAGAATCGTAGAAATCCCTTCTTCTAACCTCAAAAAAGAGATCACCAAGATCCTTTTCGAAAAAGGCTACATCCTAAG
>JALYRR010000139.1 GCA_030855265.1 Bacteroidota bacterium
TGGCTGGATAGTGCAGGATCAAAACAATTGGGTGAACGTGTTTGGGAAAGAGAGTTGAAATCGCTGAATGAACAAGCCAGAGTCGTCTTGCGCGTCAACACACTTAAAACATCAAGAATTCAGCTTCAGCGATTGATGCTGGAAGAAAATATTGAAACAGTTATTTCGCCTGATCATCCCGATGCTTTGATTTTGGTAAAACGGCAAACACTCGGTCATTCCGCATTATTCAAGCAGGGATTCTTCGAAGTGCAGGATGCTTCTTCTCAACTGATCGCACCATTCTTACGATTAAAGCCGGGAATGTCAGTGATCGATGCATGTGCCGGTGCCGGAGGAAAATCTTTGCATATCGCAGCAGCTTTACAGAATCAAGGCAGAATCATTTCAATGGATGTGGAGGACAGGAAGCTGAAAGAATTACAAAAGCGTTCACTCAGAAACGGAGTCCGGATAATCGATACCCGTCTTGCCAATCCTGAAAATGTTTCAGCGCTGAATAATAGCTGCGACAGATTACTGCTGGATGTTCCTTGTTCAGGCCTGGGTGTTTTACGTAGAAACCCCGATGCGAAATGGAAGTTATCCGCAGATTTTTTAAATGAAGTAAAAGCCACTCAGCAAACTATTATTTCTGACTATAGTTCAATGTTGAAGAAAGGCGGCATTATGGTTTATGCAACCTGCAGCCTGTTGCCGGAGGAAAACGAAAATCAGGTTCAGATTTTTCTTGAAAAAAGACCTGAGTTTGAATTGCTGGAAGATAGAAAAGTAATGCCTTCTGAGGGCTTCGACGGATTTTACATGGCCGCGATTAAAAGGAATTAAAACCGGATACCCATGATGAGAATATCATCCGTTTGTTCATGTGTTCCGATCCAATTGCTGATGGCTTCGTCCAACTTTTTCTTCTGATCGTTCATCGGTAGCTGATAGATTTCAATCAAAAGTTCTCTCAATCGTTTGATCATAAATTTTTTATTCTCAGAACCTCCAAACTGGTCGGTATAGCCATCTGTAAAGAGATAGATCATATCTCCTTCTTCATAATTGATGCTGGTTTCCTCAAAGATTTTTTCTCCGCCTTTTAATCCACCTAAGCTGTTTTTGCTTCCTTTTAATTCCTGGATAACTCCGTTTCGGATAAAAACTGCCGGCCGCTTTGCACTGGTAAAAATAAATTCGCGGGAAGATTTGTTCACCTTAATTAATGAAAGATCCATTCCATCCTGAACGATCTGGTAATGCAGCTTTTCCTGTTTGAGTGTCTGTGTGATATGATCATCCAGTTGATTCATGATTCTTGAAGGAGAAGTTATCTTGTTCTCAATCACAATCTGATCCAAAAGATTACTCCCGATCACTGTCATAAAGGCTCCGGGAACGCCATGGCCGGTGCAGTCGGCCGCGACAATAATATACGAGTCATTGTCTGTTTCATTGAACCAGTAAAAATCACCGCTCACAATATCACGCGGCTTGTATAAGATGAATGAAAGAGGAATCCCACGCTGAACGTGATCATCTGTAGGAAGTATTGCCTGCTGAATTCGTTTTGCATAATGAATGCTGGAGAGAATGTCTTCGTTTTTAGATTCGAGTTCCTTATTGCTTTTCTCAAGTAATATCTTCTGCTTTCTGATATGAGCTTCTGCTTGAGTTCTTGTTTTTACGATCAGGAATAGGGTGTACACCATAATGATAAACGGCACAATGACAAACAGAGGCAATTCTGCAGGAATCTGTTCGGGTGGAATATAATAGTTAAGAAAATGTGTGCCGAGCGCTTCGTCAATGGGCTTCCCGAGAATGAGTGTAATGACAATACCGGCTATGATCATTCCCCACTTTCTTCCAAGAACAAAAAATGCGAACAGGATAAATACAACCGTCCAGTATGCACCGATCATACTGCTGTTAAACTGATGAAGCCAAATGTTCATCACTGACATAAAAATCTGAATACAAACGAAAAAATAGGCTGCAGTTTTTATGTTTCCGGTTTTTCTGAGAATAATAAAGACTACTGGAAACCCCAACACACCTACCGTGGTAATGTAAAACTGCCACATATAATGGTTGGCAAAAATGTTTACATAAAAAAGTAATCCAAGAGCGAAGAAAAAGGAAGTGAAATTGAAAGTCAGTTCTATTCTGGCTTTTTCAAAAACATCATCTGCTTTTAAAAGCATATCACCGATAATGTATTTCTTGAAATGTTGGTAGGGATTCATTCAGAACAAAAATATAATAATAAAAACAATTAGCAATTATTCGGTTATAATTGTTGATTTTAGTTATGTTTGCGAGGAATGATTCACTTCTCAAAAAATAATTCAGACATCTACCAGTTGTTGGAAACGAGGGATCAGCTTCCTGATAATTATTCCGAAAGCTGTGTTTTTACATTTGATTCTGAAGATCATTTTCATCTGGTAATTTATTCAGCGCCTACCAGGGACTTTTTTTTATTTAAAGGAAATGATCCTTTGCAGGATAAAACAATTTTACCTGAACTTCTGAATATGCTGCTTGAAACACCCTCATCTGTGATTCCAGTTGAGCTGACAGAACGATGCGTTACCCTTATTGAAGACAGGATCCATTCAGGAATGAATTCAGGATTTTATTTTGATGCGCACTAGTCTTTAGTCACTAGTCTGGAGTCGTTAGTTTGGAGTCATTAGTCTTTAGTCAAAGTCTTTAGTCAAAGTCTTTAGTGAAAGTCAGCTTCTTAAATCATTTTTGTTCGGAAATAGAATCGGACTCTTTTTTGACTTTTTACTTTTGACTTTTGACTTTTTTACTTTTTACTTAGACTAAAGACTCAAGACTTACGACTCGATTACATATGTATCACTTCACCATACGCAGCAGCAGCAGCTTCCATAATTGCTTCGCTCATGGTAGGATGAGGATGAACAGTTTTGATAATTTCTTGTCCTGTCGTTTCCAGCTTACGGATAGCAACGATTTCTGCGATCATTTCTGTTACGTTAGCACCAATCATGTGAGCACCTAACAATTCACCATATCGTGCATCGAAGATAAGTTTTACAAATCCGTCCTTGGCTCCTGCAGCACTTGCTTTTCCGCTTGCAGAGAATGGGAATTTACCCACTTTGATCTCTCTTCCGGCTTCTTTTGCTTTTGCTTCAGTCATTCCAACAGAGGCAATCTCAGGCTGGCAATATGTACATCCCGGTATATTTCCATAATCCAATGGTTCAGGATGATGGCCTGCAATTTTTTCAACGCAAATAATTCCTTCCGCTGACGCAACGTGAGCAAGTGCTTGTCCGCCCACACAATCACCGATTGCATAATATCCGGGAAGGTTGGTTTGATAATACGGATTGGTCAGGATCTTTCCATTGTCTGTCGCGATACCTGTTTCTTCAAGTCCGAGGTTCTCCAGATTCGCCTGAATTCCTACTGCCGAAAGAACGATTTCTGCTTCAACTATTTTCTCACCTGATTTGGTTTTTATTTTCACTTTGCAATCGCTGCCTTTTGTATCAACACTCTCCACACTGGATTCCGTCATTACATCGATCCCCAGTTTTTTGAAAGAACGTTCCAGCTGTTTTGATACATCAGCATCTTCAACAGGAACAATAGATGGTAAATATTCTACCAGAGTTACTTTTGTTCCCATGGTTGCATAGAAATAGGCGAACTCACTTCCGATAGCTCCCGAACCTACAACAACCATTGTTTTAGGCATTTTAGGAAGAACAAGCGCTTCGCGGTACCCAATTATTTTCTTTCCATCCTGAGGAAGATTTGGCAACTGCCTGGAGCGTGCTCCGGTAGCAATAATAATATGCTTCGCTTCGTAGGTTGTTGATTTTCCTTCGGAGGTTACTTCCACTTTTTTACCGGCTTTTACTTTTCCGGTTCCTGTGATCACATCGATCTTATTTTTTTTCAAAAGGAACTGAACTCCTTTGCTCATCCCATCAGCAACGTCACGGCTGCGTTTCACGACTGCACCGAAATCGGCTTCTCCGCCTTTCACAGTGATTCCGTAATCGGAAGCATGATTCAGGTATTCAAAAACCTGAGCACTTTTCAACAATGCCTTGGTTGGGATACAACCCCAGTTCAGGCAGATTCCGCCCAGATTTTCGCGTTCTATAATTGCGGTTTTTAAACCAAGTTGTGAAGCTCTGATGGCCGCAACATATCCGCCCGGACCACTTCCTATTACTATCAGATCGTAATTCATATCGCCTTATTTATAAATTAATGAGGCAGGATGTTCTTTATCTCCTGCTTTGCGAAAGTAGCAAATTTATTCCGTTCGTATTGCGAATTTTAGCGAATTACGAATCAGCATTCCGAAGGCCTGAAATTGTTATTAGATTTGTATATTCGTAAAGAATGCATGCATACTTATTCTCAGGCTACAGATTCTTAATTTAGATTCCTTATTCGCTTATGAAATACATTATCTCCTACCAGGATCCTCACCTTCATTTTATTGATTTAGAATTCATTGCTGAGGACATCTCCTCATCGGAAACCCTCATTCAGCTTCCGGCATGGAGACCAGGACGTTATGAACTCGGGAATTTTGCAAAGAATGTCCAGAAATGGACGGCCTTTGATGAGAACGGGAAAAAGTTGACATCAAGGAAGATCAGCAAGGATCGCTGGACAGTGAATACCGCGGGCATTTCCAGACTGCACATCTGTTATAACTATTATGCTGCGGAGATC
Organism: Bacteroidota bacterium; assembly: GCA_030855265.1. Classification (GTDB taxonomy): domain Bacteria; phylum Bacteroidota; class Bacteroidia; order 2-12-FULL-35-15; family 2-12-FULL-35-15; genus 2-12-FULL-35-15. Next base: position 4,726 of record JALYRR010000139.1, read on the forward strand.
AATGCGGGATCAACATACCTGGATGCTTCCCAGATCTATATGAACCCCGTTAACTGCTGTGTCTATATCCCTGAGAGGATCAACGAGGCCTGTGAGTTGGAATTACGAATTCCTGCAGCGTATGTAGTGGCTTGCGGACTCGTGGCTGCCCCTTCGGAAAAGGAGGCAAGCCGGACATTCTTAGCAACAGATTTTCATGAATTGGCCGACAGTCCCTTCATCGCCAGCAGCACTTTACAGCACAATCAATATTCCTGCGAAGGAGTGGATTTCCATTTGTGGTTCCAGGGAGAATGCCGGCCCGACTGGAAGAAGCTCATCAACGACTTTCAGAAATTCAGCGCGGAGCAGTTAAAAATGATGAAAGGTTTTCCTGTCAGCGCCTATCATTTCCTTTTTCAGATCCTTCCTCATAAAACCTATCATGGTGTTGAACATATAACATCTACCGTGATTGCACTCGGTCCGGGATACAATTTGTTGAAAGGCGCTTTGTATGAGGATCTGCTCGGAGTGAGCTGTCACGAATTGTTTCATGTATGGAATATTAAAACCATTCGCCCTGCGGAAATGCAGCCTTATGATTATACGAAGGAAAATTATTCATCCCTTGGATATGTTTGCGAAGGCGTTACAACCTATTATGGTGATTACTTGTTGTATCGTTCAGGTGTGTTCACTGAACAGCAATATTTGCAAACGTTTGATGAGAGATTACAAAAACATTATGATAATCCCGGGAGATTCAACCTTTCGGTAGCAGAATCTTCTTTTGATACCTGGCTGGACGGATATGTTCCCGGAATACCTAACCGTAAGACCTCCATTTATGATGAAGGATGTCTGCTCGCATTTGTAACAGATATGTTTATCCGGAAGAACAGTGGCAACAAGTCATCCCTTGATGATGTGATGAGGCATTTATATACAGAATTTGCGCTTAATCAGAAAGGATATACGGAGAGGGATTATCTTGGATTGGTGGAGCATTATGCAAATACATCCTTCAGCAATATTTTTGAGAATTACATTCATGGGACCACCGACTATACCGATCTTTTAAAAGAAGCAATGGCTTATATCGGTTATGAGTTGGCTTTCATACCATCCATTAAATTTCATGAGCATTCATTGGGGATGAAAGTTTCTGAAGCAAGCGGGATCTGCAGGGTGATCTCTGTTCTTCCTGGTTCAGTTGCAGACAGAGCAGGGATCAGTATCAATGATGAAATGCTTGCCGTTAATTCCTTGCAGGTAAAACCGGATATTTCCGGAACTACATTTTCTGAATGGTGCAGCTATTTTGGATCACAGAATCTGTTGCTGACTTTTTCATCCGCAGGAATTATTAAACAGGCAGAAGTGAAGCCAAGGCAAAATGAATTTTACCGAATAGCCAAAATGATCCGAAGTTCAGAATGCTCGGATGAGCAGAAAATCAACTTCGAAAAATGGAAAACAATCAGTATAAATTGAGTTATTAACATAGTATTAGTCCATTGTTAATTACTTTAGTAATGCATGGATTATCAGAATGTTGTAGCATTATTATTTCGTCCGGCTTTGTTTTTTTATAGATGAATTGTTAATAAATGCTGATTACTAAATTTTGCTTCGCTTCGTTTTTTTCGTTGCTTAGTATCACAAACAGACAATTAACAATTAACTAAAACAAAAACATTATGGAACAAACTAACACAGGAGCTGAGGTAACAGCAAAAAGACCAACGTTTTTAACAGTTTTATGTATTCTTTCATTTGTTGCAGCTGGTATCGCTGTAATTGCCTCTATCATTGGCTATATGGGAATGGCAGTAGTAGAAGGAATGGGTGGAATGGAAGGCCTTGCAAATGCTGATGGTGTTGAAGGAATGACCACTATGCCGGGTATGGAAGATGCAATGGCTATGATGGTTCATGCAAAAACATTGTTGATCGTAGGAATTGTTATTACTGCTATCGCTTTATTTGGTGTTATTCAAATGTGGAAACAAAAGAAAATGGGTTTCTATATCTATACAGGAGCTCAGGTGATCGGAATTATCATTCCAATTGCTATTGCTGGTATGGTTGCTTTCTCTGCATTGGGATTATTCTTCTCAATTGCTTTCATCGTAATGTACGGTTTGAACCTGAAACACATGAACTAATCCTTTTTCAAGGATATTCAAAATCCCCTGCATCTCGTGGGGGATTATTTTTTTAATCTAAAACTCAATTATCATGTATGATGAAGCAGCCGCAGCAGGAATAATAATCATTGCTGTAATTATCGGGATAGCCGTTGGTCTGATCCCTTTGATCTTTTATTTGTTAACTCTTCAGAACACGCTGAAAGAAGTAAGTCCTGAGAACCAGAAAATGCCTCCGGGGCAGGTTTGGCTTATATTAATTCCTTTGTTCGGACTTATCTGGCAATTCATCGTTGTGAACCGTATTGCAGATTCCCTGAAAGCAGAATTCGCTAAAAGAGCTGTGCAGGTAGAAGAAGATCGTCCGGGTTACGGAATCGGGATCGCGTATTGTATTTTATATTGTTGCAGTGTAGTTCCTTTGTTAGGAATATTTGCTTCTCTTGGTGGACTTGTTTGCTGGATCATTTATTGGGTAAAGATCGCAGGATACAAAAAGACGTTAGAGAACAGTCGCTTCATTACAAATTCATTCACTGAAGCTCCGGTTGCTGTTTAATTTAAACTGAACAGATTTTTAAAGAAGGCCAATAAAGAAAACTATTCCGTATGGAATGGTTTTTCTTATTTACAACGCTTTATTTACTTTTGTCAAAACATATTTATAAGAAGCCTTGTGGAAGATTTAACTATTGAAGTTGTAAGAGATTACTTGCAAAAGAATAAGCTACCATTATTTGCGAGTCAAAAAGAAGTGTCTTTTCCCATTATATATAGAATACATAAAAGATTAAAGGAAGGCAAACGATTTAATTCAATTCTAGTTGATAAGGATTTAATTGTAAATGGACATCACAGATTTGTTTGTTTGAGTATTTTAGACATACAAGTAGAAAGGTCTGCTTGGCACAGGAATTCGAGTAGCGAATCAATTTGTTGGTCAAAAATAATGGTTGACGAAGATGATTGGGATAATGATAAACAACGGGAGATTTATCGTCAAAGATATGATTCTGAGCAGGTTGCTTCATAGGTTGGGCTAATTCGGTAGACTTTTTAAGGATTTTTTCGTATATTTGTAATAAGATGTTAATTCTATTAGACATAGATGGTGTAATGATTTCAGCTGCTAGCTGGAAACCGATTCCTATTTTAAGTGATGGTTTTCCTCAATTTAGTGTAAAAGCTGTTTTTAATCTCAATCAAATATTGAATGAGACTAATGCTTCTATTGTCTTAACTACTTCTCATAAATCTAGGTTTTCAGTGTTTGAATGGGAGAGTATATTTAAGAAAAGAGGAATTAATACTAGTATTCAAAAACTAGAGGATAATGTAAGAGATTTAGACCGTAAGGGTGAAATCTTAAATTGGATAGAAAGCAAATGGAATCATGAAAATTTTATCATTATAGATGATGATACAAATTTGAATGGATTGCCAAGTGATATTAAAGAAAGACTTATTTTAACTAGGCCAATAGTTGGACTTAATGAGGAGGATGCAAACAATGCTATCTCTAACTTGAAAAACCCTCCATTGGTTATTGCATAGGTTATCTTTTTAATCATAATAAAGGAGCCCCTCCATTTGTGGATGGGTTTTTATTTTTTAACCTCTCTGGTGTAATAAATAACTAATCTCCCTTTTGGGGCCTTTTTTTATTTCATGGCAATAACACTGATCTCCACATTCACTCCCAAAGGAAGTTTTGAGACCTGTACCGTTTCTCTTGCCGGAAAATCCCCACTGAAATAAGAACCATATACTTCATTTACAGCAGCGAAATCATTCATGTCTGTAAGGAAAATTGTTGTCTTGCAAATATTGGAAAGCTCCATCCCTGCATCTGTTACAATGGATTTCATGTTTTCCATTACCTGTTTGGTTTCAGTCCGTATATCGGATGTCATCAGTTCACCCGTTACTGGATGTTTTCCAACTTGTCCGCTCACAAAGAGCATGTTATTCATGAGTACGCCATGGCTGTAAGGACCAATCGGTGCAGGTGCATTTTTGCTTGTAATGATCTTTTTCATTTTCTGAATTTTAGAGAAGCGAAGGTAAAAAAATCAATCAGTTTTAACCATTTTTATAATTGTTTGAGGAACATAATCCACAAATATTTTTGATGCTATCCTTTGGAAATACTTTGTTTGTGGGTCTTTCGCCCTTTGGCATAAATATTCCAAAAGCATATGTGTAATTAAATAATAATATTAACCTAAACCATGAAGATATGTTACGTTGGTCAATAGCTTTCCTGATCATTGCGCTTGTTGCAGCAGTTTTCGGATTCACAGGAATCGCTGCAGGTGCAGCATCAATTGCTAAAATATTATTCTTTGTTTTCCTGGTGCTGTTTGTAATAGCACTGATCGCAGGCTCATCTCTGCTTAGAAGAAAATAAGGAATACAAAAACGATCTTCAGGGTTCCCGTAAGATATCTGAAGATCGCTTTAAGATGAAATTGTAGAACGATTTATAGAAGGTGGTTTTGACCTCAACTTAGCTGAGAAGTTATACCGAGCCAGCAAATACCTTCGCTCACAAGAAACCGGATGTAAGCACATTTTAACTTGACTGTTCTAAGGTGTGCCTATTGCCGGTTTCTCTTTTTTCTGTGATATAGTGATTAGGTGATGAAGTGATGAGTGATGATGGAGTATTTAAGTGATAAGAGTACTCCCAACTATCAAACCTACTGATAATCATACCAATCCTTTCTCCGGCTCAGTTTCAAATCCCTCAGCACAGATGATTTCACATTGATGTCCACCGAGAAACTTTGTCTGAATCCAAAAGGAACCCAGTTGAAACGCATTTCCCAGCAATGAAGATCACGGTACACGTTGATGGATGTTAATGTAAATTCCTCTCTCGTAAGATCATATCCTGATGTCACACTGATCTTCCATTTCTTTGTCAGGCTCAGATCTCCGTTAAATGTTACAGATTGTGTCACTGTCTGAGCAATCCCCGGCTTGCTGTAATTTAAATTATAGTAAATGTTCAGCGACCAGGGAACATTAAAATCAACATAGGCTTCTCTATGCGTATTGATGTAATCAAGTTCATCTTGTGTGCCGACCGGACTTGTCTTTGGTTTGTCTCCCGAGCGTTCTTTGC
>JALYRR010000306.1 GCA_030855265.1 Bacteroidota bacterium
ACTAAAATGTCGGAAGACTTATTTATCGGACAAACTATAGATGGAGGTCAATTCGGTTACGGAACAGTATTTACCGTAAACGCAAGCACCGGCGTCGTGACAAAAAAAATTGACAGGAATGGCACGTATGGTGGAAGAACCGGACCATTCCTATCAATTGGCGGAGGAAAATACCTAAGTGCTGCATTAAATGCGGGTACCGGAAGTGGATCAATGTTCAAATACGATAGCACAGCAAATTCCCTGAGCACAGCCTGTGTGTTTCCTGCATCTTCTCAGGGTCCGATTGGACCGATAATATTAGCATCAAATGGTTTGGTTTATGGTACCGCCCGCTGGGGTGGTCCAAGCAGTAATGGTGTTATTTACTCATTTAATCCTATCACAAATTTGCTCACAAATGTGCATGTGTTTAATGTAACTGACGGAAAATGGCCGGATGGTGGAGTTGTTCAGGGCAGCAATGGTAAACTTTATGGATTTACTATTTCAGGTGGAGCAAGCGGCGTAGGTGTGATGTTCGAATTCGATCCGGTTACTTCAGGTTTTAGCAAGCTGGTGGATCTTACGAGTTTAACAGGTCATAACCACTATGGATCACTTACTGAGGTCACGCCCGGTGAGTACTATGGGGTGGCTTATACAGGAGGTGCTGGAGGTGGTGGAGTCATATTTAAATATTCTCTATTGACGTCAACTTATTCGGTTGTGTATAATTTTGGAACGTTGACTGATGGTTCAGGGCCTAAAGGCACGCTCACTTTAAAAAACGGGAAACTTTATGGTGTTACGATGAGTGGTGGAAACCATTATGTAGGTACCATCTTTGAATTTGATCCTGCTAGCTCAACGGTTAATACTCTACATCATTTTTATCTGCCTCAGGGAGCAATGGATTATTATGACTCGTACTGCATAGAATGCGTTCAGCCACAATTGCTCATTGGATGCCCCCCAATCACAATTAGTTCAGTTACAATTCCTGCAGCAGTTTGTGAAGGAAGTTCAATCACTCTTGAAGTGGCCGCTACCGGCACTTCAACATCGTATTCCTGGTACAAGAATGGGGTCGCAATTCCAAGCTCAGATACAGCTGTGTTTGTTATTTCTTCTGCAACAATCTCCGATCAGGGAACCTATCATTGTGAGATCACAAATGGTTGCCGAACAGTTGTTTCTTCATCAACGCTCCTCTCCGTTTTCCCAAATACACTTTCCGTGACAGCCACCGCTTCGACCACTTCGATCTGCGAAGGAGCTGCTGTAATAATTACTCCTGCTTCTTCTCAGCCGGGAACAATTTTTTCAATCTCCCCAGCTCCTTACACGGGGACTTCTCTTTTGCCCTTGAATTCAGGTTATGTGATGGTCATTGGTACTTCGCCCGCGGGTTGCATTGGGAAAGATAGTGTCATGATAACTGTTAATCCATGTGTTGAGGTTTGGCCTGGAGATGCCGATGTCTCGGGAACAGTGGATATGGATGATCTTCTTTCGATTGGACTTGAGTACGGTTCTTTTGGCGGCAGTCGCACATTGCAGGATAATGTGTGGAGCGCACATTCAGCTTCCCCATGGACAGATACTTTATTTTCAGGTTTTAATTCGGCTCATTCAGATTGTAATGGAGATGGCATTGTTGATTCAAGTGATACGCTTGCAGTTTCGTCAAACTTCGGTTTTGTGCGTAACGGCTCAACTCCGTCTCCTCTTGTTACAGAAGCAGATATTACTGTAGAATTGCAGAGCAGTTTTTATTTTCCTGGCGACTTTGTTACCGCGAATATCTACGCGGGAACCGCTACGGCTCCATTGAATGATATTTATGGACTGGCTTTCAATATCGCTTATGATTCGAATATCATTCAGCCTGGTACATATTCAATTGCTTTTAATAATTCCTGGTTGGGCTCTGTTTCATCGGAATTACTGGGTATGTCTAAAGTATCCGGTGCTACTGGTGTTACGAGAAAGGATCATACTTCCAGAAACGGTTTCGGTCAAATAGGCACGCTAAGCTTCCAGTTAAAAACAGTCCTTGCTGTTGATTCAATTTTGATCACCGTGACCGATGCGCACGGAACAGATGAAGATGGAAATTTCGTAAATCTAACAGGGGCAGGCTCTGTTGCTACAAGCACTTCCGTTACAGAAAACAATGATATTGTGTGGAATCTTTATCCCAACCCTGTACACGACGGACTTCTTACAATTGTTTCGAATGTAATTCCTCTTAGGCTTAGCTTGCTTGATATCTCTGGAAGACTGGTGTTTCAAAAGGATGAGGGGCTTACTAAACGAACAGAGATGCAGATCCCTGGCATTGCCCCGGGTGTATATTTTCTTCAGGCCGATAGCGAAAAAGGCACTTTCATGAAAAAGATAATCATAGAATAATAAAAGAAAACGCTCCGTAAACACGGAGCGTTTTTCTTTTATTATTCTACTTACTACTTACTACTTACAACTTACTACTTACAACTTACTACTTACTACTTACTACTTAGTCGCCGGCAGCGCAGTCGCTTTACATTCACCAAAACCGATTCTCAGTCCCTCTTTTTCGCAATACCCACGCATGATCACGGTGTCGTTGTCGTTGATGAATTTTCGTTCGGAGCCGTCATTCATTTTAACAGGTTTTGTTCCTTTCCAGGAGATCTCCAGCATGGAACCAAATGAATCCGGTGTTGGCCCGCTGATCGTTCCCGAAGCCATCATATCACCTACATTTATATTGCAGCCATTTACAGTATGATGAGCAAGTTGCTGCTCCATGGTCCAGTACATGAACTTGTAATTGGAATGTGAAACAAGTGTTTCTTCGGAAGTTTCCGGCTTAATAAAAACATCCAGGTTGATGTCGATGTTTTTATCTCCGTCGTATTCAAGATAAGAAAGCACTTTTGGTTCCTGTGTATATCCTTTTGTTCTGAAAGGTTCTAGCGCATCCAACGTTACAATCCAGGGAGAAATGGTAGAGGCGAAATTTTTTGCAAGGAATGGCCCTAAGGGAACATACTCCCAGGTTTGAATGTCGCGGGCACTCCAGTCGTTGAAAAGCACCATACCAAAAATATGATCATCCGCATCTGCTGTTGAAACACTTTCACCCATCTTCGT
>JALYRR010000140.1 GCA_030855265.1 Bacteroidota bacterium
CGTCAATGTACCTCCAACGGTTGTTGCTGAGAAATTCACATTTGCAGATGGAATGAATACCAGCAAAGGTGTAGCAATGAAATCACTCACCGGATCGTTCACCGTTACTTGCGTTGAACCCGCAGAAGCAGTTCCGCAACCGAATGTATTGTATGCCGTAACACTGAACATTCCTGCTGCAGTAACATCTATTGAAGCACTTGTTGATCCGTTGCTCCATAAATAGCTGTCGGCTGCAGTTGATGTAAGGGTTACTGTATCGCCAATACAAATATTGTAAATTCCGGAAGGCGAAATGACAGGTGCTGCAGGATTTGCATTAACAGTAACTGTTACAGAAGCAGAGGTCACAAAACATCCGTTCACATCTGAAACCGAAACACTGTAATTATTTGTAAGCAACACGTTGATTGATTGTGTTGTTGCTCCTGTTGACCATAAGTAGGAACTACCCGTACTAGCGGTAAGTGTAACACTATCGCCCTGACAAAAAGTTGTAGGGCCACCGGCAGTAATGCTGGATGGGCTGGTAGTGAACACAGTAACAGTTGTTGCTCCCGAGCTGGCAGAACATCCGCTTGCTGAAGTAACATTCACTGAATAACTTCCGGAAGCCAAAACAGAAATAGAAGAAGTAGTTGCTCCTGTTGACCACAGATAAGAACTACCTGTGCTGGAAGTTAGTATCACACTATCGCCCTGACAGAAAGTTACTGGTCCTCCTGCTGTAATGGTTGCGACAGGCAAAGGATTTACTGTGACCGTAACCACATCAGTTGATGAACAACCTCCGCTGCTTGCAGTAACAGTATACGTTATTGTACTTGAAGGGCTCGCCACCGGATTTGAAATATTGGTTGCACTTAAGCCTGTACCTGGTGACCAGCTGTAGGTGGATCCACCACTTGCATTTAAAGTAGTGGATGATCCGTTACAGATTGAAACATTGGTACCTGCATCTGCGATCAGTACAGCGCTCACCGTTACAGTAACTACATCCGTTGCTGTACAACCTGCGTTGGTTACCGTTACTGTGTAAGTGGTTGTAACGGTAGGATTAGCAACCGGGTTTGAAATGGAAGTGGAACTTAATCCGGTAGCCGGTAACCAGCTGTAAGAGGTTCCTCCGCTGGCATTCAATGTAGTGGAAGCTCCACTGCAGATCGATACATTGCTGCCTGCATCAGCAGCCGGTAAAGGAATCACAGTGATCGTTACAACATCTGTGGCAGAACAACCGCCACTTGTAACCGTTACCGTATAAGTAGTTGTTGAAGTTGGATTCGCTACCGGATTTGCAATGATTGTTGAACTTAATCCCGTTGCAGGTAACCAGCTGTAAGAAGTTCCTCCACTTGCATTCAATGTGGTAGAGGATCCATTACAGATGGAAGTGTTTGTTCCTGCATCCGCAAGTGGAGAAGGATTTACCGTTATAGTAACCACATCGGTTGCAGAGCATCCGCCAGCAGAAACAGTAACAGTATATGTAATCGTTGATGTAGGACTAGCAATCGGATTGGCAATCACAGATGAACTCAGACCTGTGACTGGAAGCCAGGAGTAAGATGTTCCGCCACTTGCATTCAAGGTAGTAGAGGAGCCATTACAAATTGCCGCGTTTGTTCCTGCATCCGCTAATGGTGCAGAATTAACAGTCACAGTAACTACATCTGTTGCTGAGCATCCGCTGTTTGTTACATTCACTGTATAAGTGGTAGTTGCAGTTGGATTCGCAACAGGATTTGAAATGATCGTTGAGCTCAAACCAGTTGCCGGTAACCATGTGTAAGAAGTTCCTCCACTTGCATTCAATGTGGTGGAAGAACCACTACAAATTGAAACATTGGCTCCGGCATCGGCTGCAGGTAAAGGCGTTACGGAGATCGTAACCACATCAGTTGATGAACATCCGCCGCTTGTTACAGTAACCGTGTAGTTAGTGGTTGACGATGGATTCGCTACCGGATTTGCAATGATCGTGGAACTTAATCCTGTGGCCGGTAACCAGCTATAAGATGTTCCTCCGCTTGCACCTAATGTGGTGCTTGTTCCATTACAGATAGTAACATTTGTTCCGGCATCAGCTATAGGAGTTGGGTTCACTGTAACAGTTACCACATCGGTAGCCTGACATCCGCTTGCTGTTACGGTAACTGTATAGGTTGTCGTCACAGTTGGACTTGCCGTTGGATTCGCTATAATCGTTGAACTCAGTCCGGTTGCCGGCAGCCAGCTGTAGGAAGTTCCACCGCTCGCTCCTAAAACAGTAGAGGAACCATTGCAGATGGCAACATTTGTCCCTGCATCCGCTAATGGAATTGGGTTAACTGTTACAGTAACAACATCTGTTGAAGAACATCCACTGCTTGTTGCAGTAACCGTGTATGTGGTTGTTGATGTTGGATTCGCTACCGGATTCGGTATGGAAGTAGAACTCAAAGCCGTGGCAGGAAGCCATGAATAGGTAGTTCCTCCACTTGCATTCAACGTTGTGCTTGATCCATTACAGATCGCAACATTGATGCCTGCATCAGCAACAGGAATGGCATTTACAGTGATGTAGCCGGTAACAGTCATTGAATTGCTTCCTTGTGCATTTGTTGCTGTCAGGGTAACATTGTACACTCCGGGTGTATTATAAATTACACTTGGGTTTTGAACGGTTGAAGTTGTTGGTGTACCACCGGGAAAACTCCATGCCCATGTATTCGGGAAATTGCTGGACAGATCCGTAAAGAGAACTGTTGCTCCTGCGCAGACAGAAGTTGCATTCGATGAAAAGTTTGCAACGGGTGGCACAGAAGGACAAACGATGAATGAATCAAGAGAAGCACCGTCAGCACTTCCTCCAAAATACGCATAGAATTGTGAAGGTGTTCCACAAGCGATAAGTGCAAGGTTGTCATTCATGGCACCATCACTATTCCCTCCCATGTAAGCAAAGAAATGAGGCGGGGTTCCACATACGGTTTGGTTGAGAAGTTCAACGCCCGCACCATCATTGGAACCTCCCATGTAGGCAAAGAAGTGTGGCGGTGTGCCACAGGCTGTATTCATTAGCAGATCCACATTTGCTCCATCACTTGCGCCACCGAAATATGCATAAAATGGTGCAGGAGTGGAGCAGGTAGTAAGACTCAGAAGCTCAACACCGGCTGCATCTCCTGTGCCTCCGAAAAAGGCAAAGAAGTCAGGTGGCGTGCTACATATTGTTAAGCTCAGCAATTCAGTCTTGGCACCATCGCCACTACCTCCATTGTATTGAGCAAAACCGGATGTTTGAGCAAGGACAAATGCTATGAATACAACTATATATAATTTAGTTGTTTTTATCATCTGATCAATTATTATTAATATTTATACTTTGAAAAGTAATATGGTTTTCGGGCCAATGCAAAATGCAAAGGACAGGATCCCATAATAATTAAAACGATCAGATGATTATCTAACGCCTCTTCCGCCTTGATTATAGCTGCGTGTAGAAATGGTAACGGCAGCACTGTTTCTGTCAGATGTCCGTACAAAAGTGGCCGCATTTACATAATCGCCTCCTCTGAATCCGCTTCCGGTAGCAGTAGTTCCGATTGGCCAGGTTGCCTGATTGGCTTCCCCGTTCACATCCAGGGTTCCGTCACCTGCAACTCCTGTAAAAGCAGTTCCGGTTGCATTACCAACAGTTACTGTTCTTTCCCAAACATTTCCTCCCATTTCCATTGTGCCATAATAAGATGCACCGGAAGAAAGTCTACCTGAAGTTCCTGTCGCAAAAATCCCTGTTCTTAATGGTCCGTATAAAGCAGATGACGTTCCCACACCATAAGCACAAAGGCCGTTGGCAGCAGGAGAATAGGATTCTGTTGCAGTTAATGGTGCTGTTACTGAAGTATTATTAATTGTAAGAATGGCTGTGCTGCCCCAAGGATATTCTCCTGCAACACGGGTTCCCGCTCCACGGCAGATTTTTTCAAATTCCAGTTCAGACATTGGTCTAAGCGCTGCCCAGTCAAGATAACTTGCTAAATCTCCCCAGTTCAACCAATTTGCTGCGGTGTTTTGTCCGTCATTGGAATTGTTTTCGATCCCAGCTGTCGCATCACAAGCATAGATTGCAGGCAAAGCGCTGTTGTTTCCCGGTACTGATATGCGGATACCATTTCTGTTTCCACTTGAAAATGCGTATGTTCCTGCGGCACCGATCGGATCATTGATCGTTCTTGCTGCTTGCTGAGTATACGTTAATGAATTTAAAAATTCTACATATTGTTCCTGTGAGATCTCGTATTTCATTGAATAGAAGGAATTGTAACCCATCGGAAAAGTTGCTGGCACTGCTACAGATGCTCCGCCGATTGCCGCTGCCGTCAAACCGGATGATTGGGAGGTAGAAGTGATCGTAATGCTGTTGAATGTAGAGACACTTGTTCCGTCACCAATTTCAAAATTGCCCTGAGGAACGTTCACCATTTCTACACCAAACACTTTATAATTATAAGTACCGGCAGGAATGGTCATTTTCAAGGTAACAGAAGTACTGGCAATGTTGCCACCACCCAAAGCGCTTCTTCTAACAAATACACCTTTTCCGTCAGTTACCGGATCTGCCTGTAAGGGCGATCCAGCAGTGTGATCACCAGCGATGGTGCTCAGGCCTGCATGAGCCCATAACCGTGTTGCACAATCCTGATATTTAACAAATACCCAAACAGCATCCCAATTATTAGGAGCTAAATTGGTATTCCAGCTATTGTCCCAGCTGATATTGAAAGTGATGTTTGAACCGGCAACAGACGTTCCTGTGATCGCAACGTTATTTGCATTGGTTAATGATGTGAAGCCTAAAATAAGTGTAAAGGCCGAAAAGATTTTCTTAAGTAGTCCTTTTGTTTTCATGATTTTTGTTTTGAATGATTAATAAGTGATTAAATTGTTGATTGCTTGTGTTGAATAATTAACAGATCATCAAGGTTCCCTGATGTTCCGCTTAAGATAAGGTTACAGCGATGTTCCCGCTATTCCCCCGTAATTGTTTTTAGTTTGCTTTTTCATAATGAATGGTCGTTTAGTATGTGGTTTAAAACTTACCAAAACTCCGAATTCATCATAAGGAAGGCAATCCCTGCAGGAGGGTATATTCATATCCGTACCAGTACGTACACGAAACGGGAGAAATTGAATTAGGAAAAAAAATTTTGGAATAAACGGAAATGGATTAATCGATGAGCTTATGCTCCATGGCGAAACGGATAAGTCCTACAACCGTTTTTGTACCGGCTTTACGGAAAATATTCTTACGGTGGGTCTCAACAGTCCTTTCACTTATAAAAAGAGACTCGCCTATCTGAGCATTGCTGAATTCTTTTGCGATCAACTGGATGATCTCTTTCTCCCGCTCTGTAAAATAGACTTTGCTATCAGCTTCTTTTTTTTGCCCCCGTTCGCTTAATGTTTTCATCATTTCTGCAGAAACTTCATCACTAAAGAACATGCCGCCCTCAGATATTTTTTTGAGCGCTGATAGTAATTCGCCTTTCCCGGTATTTTTGAGAATATAACCATTGGCACCGGCATCCAGCATTTCGGAGATCGTGGATCGTTCTCCAAACATGGAAAGGGCTAAAACTTTAATTCCGGGATGGGCAAGTTTAACGGCGCGGGTGAAAGCGATACCATCCATCTCCGGCATATTGATATCACTCAGAACAATATCAGGTGTGTTTTTATTAATGAGTTCAAGAGCAAGTGAAGCTTTGGTAGCTTCGCCTGTTATTTCAAAGGAAGGCTCTTTATTCAATAAAGCTTTGATGCCATCAATCAGCATCTGGTGGTCATCCAGTATAAACAGCTTTATTTTGCTCATACCGTAAAAATACGAATTATTTTAATGGAATCTCGATGCTGACGGTGGTTCCTTTGCCGGGATGCGAATCGAAATGAACGGAACCATTCAGGTACTCCACTCTCGATTGAATGTTTTTTAATCCGATGCCTCCGCTGACTCTGTTGATGTCAAATCCTTTCCCATTATCTTCCACCATAAGTGTCAGTTCATCCTCATGACGGATCAGTTGTATGTTGACAATGCTCGCTTCGGAATGTTTGATGATATTATTTACAATTTCCTGAAGAACCCTGAAAAGGACGGTTTCAGCAGTGGGCTCCAGTCGCTCATTTAATCCATCGATCTCCAACTCAATTTTAAGTTTGTCTGTGTGGCTGATCCGGTTCAGGAATTCCCGCACTGCAGTGGCTAATCCTGATTTGATTAATGCATTCGGCATCATGCTGTGAGAAACACTGCGGACTTCTTTAACAGAATCATCAATGATCTCCAGAGCATTTTTCATCATCAGCCTTTGTTCATCATTTTGAAGGTCGAGTGATGATTCGAGACTGCTCATGTTCAACTTTACAGCTGACAGTTGCTGGCCCACTCCATCATGTAATTCCTGCGCAATTCTCATTCTTTCTTTTTCTTCTGCCTCGATGATCGCTTTAGATCTTAACTCTTGTTGACGGATCAACTCTTTTTGAAATAATTCTTTTTGCTTCAGCTTGTATCGGTTGTACAATAACAGGGAAACAAGAATGATCGCTCCCAATGAAAAGATAAGCAGGTTGCGTTGCGTAGTTTGTTGTTTGATAAGGGCTTCTTTTACATCATTGTCCTTGCTTAATAATTGATTCTCCTGCTCTTTTTTCTCCGAATCATATTTTGTCTGCATTTCAGCGATCTGCTTCGTGCTTTCTTCTGAGAATATCGAATCTTTCAAGGCATCGTACTTCTGATAGTACTCCATGGCTTTTGGGTCCTTACTTTTTATGAAGAGTGTGGTCAATGATTTATAGGCCTGGCGTTCAACCGACCGGATGTTATTTGTTTTCGCGATTTCAAGTCCTTTCATCAAATAGGATTCTGCGAGCGCAAAATTTCCAAGGTCGGTATATACCACCCCGATGTTGCAGGAGTATTTCGCGACACCATGTGAATCCTCATATTTCAATGCCATTTCCAAAGCACTTAAATAAGCATCCAAGCCTTTTTTCGTATTCCCTTGAGAGCGGTAAATCATTCCTACATTATTTATACAGGAGGAATAATCATCATAATCACCAATCTCCAGGAACAATTGTGCGCCTTTTGTCAGGTATTCGATCGCCTTATCATATTTCTTCTGCTTTTCGAAAAGCACTCCCATTCCCGAGTAACTTCCTCCCATCGCGTATTTGTCGCCGGTTTGCTGATTGATCACCAATGCCTTTTCCCAATAAGCGAGTGCCTGATCGTAATCATTCTGTTGATTATAAAGTTCACCGATATTGTTGTAGGTAAATGCAATGTTCTGTGGAATATTCAGCTCTTTGTAGATTTCAATGATACTCAACTGCATCTCCAGTGCTTTTGGATAATTTCCCATATCATGATGAACGAGTGCGATCTTATTCAGGGAGGAAGCAATAAGGCTTTTATCGTTGAGTGTTTTGCGTATTGCGAGTGATTGTTCATACGACGCAAGCGCTTCTTTTAATTTCCCGAATTGATAATAGGTGATCCCAATGTCATTGTGACCCTGGGCGATGGCTTTTGGGTTTTTCAGTTTTGTTGCGATGCTCAGTTCCTGTTGTGCATATTCAAGTGCTTTTTTCTTGTCGGCATTTCGTAACTCCCATGAAAGATCACTGAGGATCTTTAGTTTTATCGTGTCATGTACCCCGGGCAAGATTTTTTGAAGGCTGTCAACCAAAGGACTATTCTGAGCAGGAGCAATTTCGCAAGAAATGAAGCAAATCAAAAAAGCGAGAAAAAAGTTTTTCATATGGCTAAATTTATCTATTATTTATTCAATGGAACTTCAATACTTATCGTTGTTCCTTTTCCCGGTCTGGAATCAAAATGTACGGTTCCATTCAGGTATTCGATACGTGACCGGATATTTTTTAATCCAATCCCATCTGATTTAATATTATCGGGGTCAAATCCAACACCATTATCTTCTATCATCATTGTCAATTCATCACCATAACGGATGAGTTGTATGTTGACCACGCTTGCTTCGGAATGTTTGATCATGTTGTTTACAATTTCCTGAAGGACTCTGAAGAGGATCGTTTCTGTCGTACTTTCCAGTCGTTCATTTAATCCGTTGATCTCGAGTTCGATTTTGAGTTTATCCGTAGAACTGATCCTGTTAAGGAATTCCCGAACCGCAATTCCTAAGCCCGATTTGATTAATGCATTCGGCATCATATTGTGAGAAACAGTTCGCACCTCATTAACGGATTCATCAATAATTTCTATTGCATTTTGAAGCAATAACTGATGTTCTGCATTGCTATTTCCTAATGATGATTGGAGACTGCTCATGTTTAACTTCACTGCAGAAAGTTGCTGCCCGATCCCATCATGCAATTCCTGCGCAATACGGATCCGCTCTTTTTCTTCTGCTTCGATGATAGCTCGGGATCTTGATTCCTGCTGATGGATCAGATCGCGCTGACGCTCTTCTTTCTGCTTTAGCTTATACCTGTTGTAAAATAAATAAGTGAGCAGGATCAGAAGGAGGAATGATCCGATCAGGATGTTTCTCTGCATTTTCTGATTCTTAATCTCAAGTTGATTTTTGTTTAGCTCCAGAGTTTGTTTACTCAGGATCAGGTCCTTCTTTTCGCTTTCGTATTTGGCCTGCATTTCAACAATTTGTCTGGCACTTTCTTCTGAAAAGATACTGTCGTTGAGGATGGAATATTTCTCATGGTAGTAAAGCGCTTTTTCGTAATCTTTTAATTCTTTGTAGCCATGAGAAACATCCTTGTATACTTTTCGAAGCTTCGAACCTGACTTTAATTCTTCAGCCAATGAGAGTGATTTTAAGCTATAACTTAATGCATTCTGATACTCTTTCTTGTCGTTATAGATTGCCGAAATATTATTGTAAGTGGTAATGAGGCCGTATTGATCGTCCAGTTCAATGCGTATAGGCAAGGCCTTCAGGTGATAGGTCATCGATTTATCCAGGTCATTCATTTCATAGTAAATAATGCCGGTGTTATTGTATGAGATCGCCAGCCCATAAAGATCTTCTGTTTTTTCCTTTACGATGATTGCGCGCAAAGAATACTCAAGAGCCGTCTTCGTGTCCTTCAAATCACTGTAGGATCGCCCGATATTTGTGAGCGACACACCGATTCCATAATCATCCTTCAGTTCTTCCCTTATTTTGAGCGCTTGTTGATGATAGCGGAGTGCCTCCTGAAAATTTTTCAGATCTGTATAGATCAGTCCGATATTACTCAGTGTATTTGCCTGTCCTTTCTTACTGTTTATTTCCTCAAATAATTTCAGCGAACTGAGGTAGTTGTTCAGTGCGTGCCCGTATTCACCTTTATTCCATTCAACCAGGCCGATGTTATTCAGCGTGTTTGCAATTTGTTTTTTATTGTTTTCTTTTTTGCTGATGGCCAGAGATCCTTGATAATAATGCAGGGCGGAATCATAATTCCCTATGATGTCATAAGCTATTCCAATTGAATTGAATGCTTTTGCTTTTCCAATAGGGAAATGGAACTGATCGCTCAGCTTCGCAGCTTCCCGGGCATAGGAGATGGACTTTTTGCTATCGCTTTCACAAAAACGGAAGCTGAGATCATTCAGCAGATTGATCCGGAATGTATCTTTTGTTGCCGGAAGAGCACGCTCCAAACTATCTGTAATGGATTGTGCTTTTCCTGAAAAAGGAAACAAACAAATTAAAACCAGAATCGCGATCCTATTTTTCATTTGCGGTTTTGTACATAATTGATGATGCCCTGATAATATGATTCTGCGACCTGTTGTATTCGTTTGTTTTTTGTTTTGTCGGTTTCCTTATTCAAAAGCTGACATTCATTTATGTTATCCTGATAAAGCGTTTCTCCGTATACGAGCGGACTGTGGATGTAACGCGTG
>JALYRR010000141.1 GCA_030855265.1 Bacteroidota bacterium
GGGTGTGGGTGTCGCAGAACTTTTTTCAATCTATAACACCGATGTGTTTGTCCTGAAACTTGACAACTCCGGGAATTTTTTATGGGCGAAAGCAATGGGTGGGTTAGGGAGTGATACCGGACACGACATTTCCACAGATGGTGCAGGCAATGTTTACACGTTTGGCGTTTTTTCCGAGAGCGTTGATTTTGATCCCGGATCCGGGACGTTTGTGCTAACTACAAGTCCAACGTCTCAGGTTGACGTTTTTATTACAAAGCTGGATGCAAGTGGAAATTTCGTTTGGGCAAAGTCTTTCGAAAGTCCTACCGATGATCTTGCGCGTTCAATTGTTATCAATAAACAAACGAACGCAATTTTTATGACAGGGGTACTCAGAAGCACAACCGATTTTCTGTCGGGTCCCGGAGTTTATAACCTGACCACAACTGGTTACGATGACATCTTTATTGTCCGGATGGACTTCTCTGGAAATCTAACCTGGGCAAAGCAAATCGGAGGAGCCTACTCTGATCTTTCACAGGATATTTCAATAGATAATAATGGAAATATTTATATGGCAGGATGGTTTTCAGGCACTGTAGATTTCGATCCGGATTCCGGTGTGAACTCTATAACAGGTCCGGGAGATTTTGATGCATTCGTTACGAAGTCGGACAGTATGTTTAACCTCATTTGGGTGAAAGCAATCGGTGGCACTGGTTACGACAATGCGTTGAGTGTAGACACGGATACCCTTGGCAATGTCTTCTTTACCGGAGAATATAGCGTAACGGCAGACTTTGATCCGAATGGTGGCAGCAGTTTACATACAGCACTGGGATACCGCGACATTTATATTACGAAACTCGATTCAGCTGGAAATTTCGTCTATGCAAAAGTCATGGGCGGGACAAATCTTGAAAGTTATAATTTTGTGAAAACAGATCAGGGCGGGAATATTTTTATGACGGGGGCATTTCTGAGTCAAGAGTGTTTTATAGGTACTGACACCTTAATTAATGCATCTTCCACAGGTTTGTATTATGATATGTTTATCACAAAAATAAAAGCAGATTCTATACCTTCTTCCATCGGCATTGATGAAATTTCTTCAGAGAGCATTCATGTAAATATTTTTCCTAACCCCTTCGCATATCAAGCCCTGATAGTATTTGAAGAAGATCAGGCGAATACCCTTGTCACTATTACTGACATTATGGGAAAAACAATTCGGGAAATGAAGGTCACAGGCAAAACTGCGATCATCACCAAAGGAGATCTACAGGCGGGAGTTTACTTTGTGTCGGGCACTGATCGCATGCAACGGAGCATGAATAAAAAAATAATTATTCAATAACTCCAAAGTACACCATCTTTCATATTCTTTTATAAATGAAATTGGGGGTTACTCTTCACTCTCAAAAGAAATCGGCTAAGCATGTTATAAAAAATAGGCAATAAAAAAACAGGATACGTTTCCATATCCTGTCCTGATTAAATTTTTTGCGAATTATTTAATATCGCAATTGATTGAATAATCTCCAAAAAAGTCGCTTCCGGTTGCTGTATTTGCATTACATCTGTCTTCTGCTCTCTTTCTGCTATCGTTGTAGGTATATGTTGAATAATCTTGTGTTGAGGTTCCGCTGCCTGTGGTGTAGGTTTTGGAACATTCACACACATAATCCTTTTTGCAGGATGTCATTGTTGTACCTATTAAAAGGATGACTCCTGCCATCAAAACTAATTTTTTCATTTTCTTAAATTTATGTTTGTACTATATTTTAACGATACAAAGATCTGTGTCTTTGCCAATTAAAATATTACACTTTTTTAAGAAAAACTTACATAATTCCATTAAAACTATCAATTAGGCAACAGCTGTTTTTATCACACCCAGTTCCTTCCCCACTTTTTCAAAAGCTTTGATGGCTTTGTCGATGTGCTCCTTTTCATGCGCTGCGGAAAGCTGAACACGGATCCTTGCTTGTCCTTTTGCAACAACCGGATAAAAAAAGCCAGTAACATAAATTCCTTCTTCCAGTAATTTAGAAGCGAAATCCTGTGCAAGTTTTGCATCGTATAACATAACGGGAACAATAGCAGAATCGCCATCTTTAATATCAAGGCCAATTTTTTTTATGTTCTCTTTAAAATAAGAAACATTCCATTCCAGTTTATCGCGAAGATCAGTTGCTTCGCTCAACATATCCAACACAGCGATGGAGGTACCTACAATTCCGGGCGCTAAGGAATTACTAAATAAATAAGGACGTGAACGCTGGCGTAGAATCTCAATGATCTCTTTCTTAGCGGAAGTAAATCCACCCATTGCACCGCCTAAGGCCTTTCCTAATGTACCCGTAACAATATCAACACGGTGCATTACATTTTTTAATTCAATTGTACCTCTTCCTGTTTTTCCGATGAATCCGCTTGCATGGCTTTCATCCACCATCACCATCGCGTTGTATTTATCAGCCAGGTCGCAGATCTTATCCAACGGAGCAACAAAACCATCCATAGAAAAAACACCATCTGTAACGATCAGACGGAACCGCTGTGATTGCGATTTCTTCAATTGTTCTTCCAGATCTGCCATGTCGCAGTTCTTATAGCGGTAACGCTGAGCCTTACACAAACGAACACCGTCAATGATGGAGGCATGATTCAACTCATCAGAAATGATCGCATCTTCCTCACCGAGTAAAGGCTCGAATACACCACCATTCGCATCAAAACAAGCAGCATACAAAATGGTATCTTCCTGTCCGAGAAATTTTGAAAGTTTTTCTTCCAGTTCTTTGTGAATATCCTGTGTCCCACAGATAAAACGAACACTGCTCATTCCATATCCATGACTATCAAGAGTTTTATGCGCCGCCTCAATTACTTTAGGATGAGAAGAAAGTCCCAGGTAATTATTCGCACAAAAAATAATCACGTCCTTTCCGTTCACTTTTACAACAGCTCCCTGCTCCGTGGTTATAACGCGTTCGCGCTTGAAAAGACCATTGTCCTCAATATTCTTTAATTCATCCTGAAGATGATTCTGAAATTTTCCGTACATGATTTATGGATTAAAATTAGAAAGACAAAAGTACGGAAATACCCGAAAATTCAAACCGCAATGCCGACTCAAAATTTTTCTTTTTCATTCTAAAATAGTCTATATTTATGATTCTTTAAAAATGCAAATTCGTCCATACATACTTTCATTCCTGTTCTGCTTTTGCTCTTCATTGATAAGCAATGGACAGCCCATGGCTCCCGCGGAGATTGAAGATCCTACATCTCTGCCGAATGTTGTATTGCTGAATTTTAATGCGATATCTGATGGAAAGAGGGTGAATCTTTTCTGGCAGACTGCTTCGGAAAACAACAATGACTACTTCACCTTTGAAAAAAGCAAAGACGGTATCGCCTTCGATCCGGCATTTTTTGCGAATGGCGCAGGAAAAAGTAATTCACTTACAGATTACACAGAAATTGATTTTAGTCCGCTAAAAGGCATTTCCTATTACAGGTTAATGCAAACCTCTTTGTCGGGAGAATCTACTTACTCCTCTGTAATCCCCGTAAATTATGTTTTTGGCGATGACGGAATTTCCATCTATCCCAACCCGGCTAACGAAGGGGAATCAGTCCAGATAAATTTTACCGGATTGGCCAATCAGGAGGTACTCGTTGTTGTTCAGGACACAAATGGAAATGAACATTATTCAAAAGTGATTTTAGTGCCGGAGGAGAATCATCTTACTGCCATACCAACGGATGCACGATTGATCCCGGGAACTTATCTGGTGATCGCATCTTCCATCAACAAAATTTACAGCCAGAAACTGATCGTAAAATAGAGTTATCCTTCATCCCTTTTTAGATGATTTCGCTTTTACAATCCACACATTCTATTAACTTTGAGGAATCAATCTACTCCTTATGAAAAAGATACTTTTACTCGGCTCCGGTGAGCTCGGAAAAGAATTCGTGATCGCTGCAAAACGTCTTGGACAGTACGTTATAGCTGTTGACTCCTATAATGATGCTCCTGCACAACAAGTGGCCGATGCCCGCGAAGTGATCAATATGCTCGATGGAAATGCACTCGATAGAATTGTAGCCAAGCATAAACCTGATCTGATTGTCCCGGAAATTGAAGCCATAAGGACCGAACGTTTTTATGACTATGAGAAAAAAGGAATTCAGGTGGTACCAAGTGCGAAAGCCGCCAACTTCACCATGAACAGAAAAGCCATCCGTGATCTTGCATCAAAAGAACTGGGATTGAAAACGGCAAATTATGAATATGCAAATAGCTATGAAGAACTCGCCGCTGCAATAAAAATAGTAGGGATTCCATGTGTTGTAAAACCACTAATGAGTTCATCCGGAAAAGGACAAAGTGTAATTAAAGAAGAAGGAGATATACTTAAAGCGTGGGAATATGCGCAGTCGGGCAAACGCGGAGATCATACCGAAGTGATCGCTGAAGCATTTGTTAAATTCAATTCTGAAATTACTTTGCTGACGGTCACACAAAAAAATGGAGCCACTTTATTTTGTCCGCCAATCGGTCACCGTCAGGAACGTGGTGATTACCAGGAAAGCTGGCAGCCTGCCGTGATTGAATCGGATCTGCTGGAAGAAGCGCAGCAAATGGCCGACAAAGTAACCAATGCTCTCGGCGGTGCGGGGTTGTGGGGAGTTGAATTTTTTCTTGCAGATGATGGTGTTTACTTTTCCGAATTATCTCCTCGTCCACATGATACAGGAATGGTTACTCTGGCAGGAACACAGAATTTCTCTGAGTTTGAATTGCATGCAAGAGCAGTACTCGGATTACCCATTCATGAAATCACCCTTGAACGAGTGGGTGCAAGTGCTGTTATTCTTTCTGAGTCGGAAGGAACTGAACCATGCTACATCGGACTTGAAGAAGCAATGAATTTTCCTAAAAGCGACATCCGCATTTTTGGAAAGCCTGTAACCCGTGCCTACCGCAGAATGGCTGTGGCATTAACGTATGATCAACCCGGAAGTGATGTGGAGAAAGTGAAAAAACGTGCGATTGAAATAGCATCAATGATCACCGTAAAATCGAACTAAAATAACGGTGTAGAGCGAAAAATACCAGTTCAAATCTCAAGATAAAAAACATCATACTCTTCAGCGAAAATTAAAAAATGGAAAAACAACTGACACTGGATGAGATCCAGAATTTTAAGGGAAAATATCCAAAACAACTTTGGTATTTATTCTTCTCCGAAATGTGGGAACGTTTCTCATTCTATGGAATGCGCGGAATGCTTGTCTATTTCATGGTGTATGAGATGATGATGAAAGAAGATGTTGCTCAGCTTCAATATGGAGCAACGCAAGCCTTTGTTTATGCATTTACTTTTATTGGAGGTTTGTTTGCCGATAAAATTCTTGGCTTGCGAAAATCACTTTTCTGGGGTGGACTTTTGATGATCGTGGGAAGCTGCATACTTGCAATCGACCCTCATGATTACTTCTTCCTGGGGATCGCTTTTAATATTATCGGCACAGGCTTCTTTAAACCAAATATCTCAACGATGGTTGGTGCATTGTATAAAAAAGGTGATTCACGAACAGATGCCGGTTTCTCTCTTTTTTATGCCGGAGTGAACCTAGGCGCACTCCTCGGCGGATATGCCTGCATTTATCTGGGCAAGTTCCATTCCTGGAACATTGCATTCGGACTGGCTGCGATTGTAATGACGATCAGTCTGATCACCTTTATTTACACACAGAAGTCGCTTGGTCCGATCGGATTATCGCCTTTGGAAAAAACGGGAAATGATGTTTCAACTGCATGGTACCAGCATAGCTCTAAGCGTTGGAAAGAATACATGACCTACATCGGATCGCTGGTTATCATTCCATTAATTATCATTCTTGTTTCCAACCCGGAGTACACCGATATATTTATGTTTATCATCGGACCGGCCTCATTGATCTACCTGTTCTATGAGATGCGAAATTTTTCATTTGCAGAAAATAAAAAATTATTCGCGGCACTTGTGTTCATTATTTTCTCCATCTTTTTCTGGGCATTTTTTGAACAAAGCGGTGGCTCACTGAGCTTGTTTGCTGCAAACAACCTCACAGGAACATTGGCCGGAATTCCCGTTGATGCAAATGGAGTCAACAATTCTGCTAACTCTTTATTCGTAATTGCATTTGCCGCCCTTATAGGAATGGTATGGCTCTGGATGAATAAAAGAAAGATAGAACCGAATACTATCGTGAAATTCGGATTGGGCTTTCTTTTTCTTGCCGGTGGATTCTATATTTTCTATTATACAAAATTCTTTGCAGATGCATCCGGAAGAACATCGTTAGATCTATTTGCTTTCGGTTGGTTCATCATCACCTTCGGAGAATTATGTTTGTCGCCGATCGGAATGTCGGCCATGACTAAACTATCACCTCAGAAAACACAGGCTGTCATGATGGGAATGTGGTTCCTCGCAAGTGCTTACGGGCAATACTTTGCAGGAATCTTAGGTGCGAATATTTCTACGGCCTCCGAAAATTCCACTAACCTCGAAAAGCTGATCATCTATGCAGAAGGATATAAGCAACTTGGTATTTATGCTCTGATCTGCGGAGTGGTTATGATTGCCATCTCGCCTCTCGTAAAAAAACTAATGGGGGAAGTAAAATAGTTTGCCAACATCTATCAACATACACGAGTTTCTTAATCTGGCGAAAAGTCATCCCATCCTGGATGTGCGGACACCGGCTGAGTTCGCAAAGGGGCATATACCCGGCGCATTCAACCTGCCACTTTTTACTGATGAAGAAAGAGTCGTGATCGGAACCATTTATAAGCAGGAAGGAAAACAACCTGCTATTGCAAAAGGACTTGAATTTGTTGGGCCACGTTTGCACCAATTTGTTGCTGAAGCAGGTAAAATAGCCAATACCGGGATCCTGTTACTCCATTGCTGGAGAGGAGGAATGCGCAGCGGAAGTATGGCCTGGTTGTTCGAAACCTATGGCTTCAAGAGCATCACGCTGAAAGGCGGATATAAATCTTTTCGTCATCATGTGATTGATAGTTTCAGCGAACCTAAAAAGCTTTTAGTACTTGGCGGAAGAACAGGATCCGGAAAAACGCTTATCCTTCATGAATTAAAAAATCAGGGTGAACAGATTGTTGACCTTGAAAAAATGGCCAACCATAAAGGCTCTTCTTATGGTTCACTTGGTGAAGAAAAGCAACTTTCGCAAGAGCAGTTTGAAAATGAATTGTTCGCTGCCTTCGAGCAAATTGATAAAGATAAAATTTGTTGGATCGAAGATGAAAGCAGGAAGATCGGTCACAACGTATTACCGGATGATTTCTATTTCCAGCTTCGGAATGCCCGGGTTGCGTACGTGGATCTTTCCATTGAAGCACGACTGGATTACCTGGTACAAGAATATGGAAAGTTTAAGAAAGAAGATCTGGTTGCTGCTACACAACGTATAGCGAAACGTCTCGGAGGACAACATGTAAAACGCGCTGTTGAGGCAATTGAAGAAGGAGATCTAAGAACTGCCTGTGAAATAAGCCTCGTCTATTATGATAAGACCTATGAATATGGTGTAAGTCTGAGAGATCAGGAAAAGGTCATTCGTTTTCCTTTTGATGAACTGAATGTAACTGAGATCGCCAAAAAAATAAAGATGGTTTAACATAACCGCGAAGACACGAAGCCGCGAAGAATACTGATTCAATAAAAATACAGAACAAAGCAATCCAATCTAATCATATTAAACCATCCTTTGCGTCTTAGCGGTAAATATCATGGAAAATATAAAACTTACACAATACTCACATGGAGCAGGATGCGGATGCAAGATCGCTCCTCATGTTCTGGAAGAAATTCTGAAATCTGATTTTATTGCAGCACCTGATTCGAATCTTATTGTTGGAAACAGTAGTAAAGACGATGCAGCAGTTTATGATATCGGAAATGGACAAGGGCTTATCAGCACGACAGATTTTTTTATGCCGATAGTAGATGATGCTTTTGAATTTGGAAAGATCGCATCGGCAAATTCTATTTCAGATGTTTATGCAATGGGCGGAAAACCACTTATGGCTATTGCGATCCTTGGGTGGCCGATCAATAAATTATCTTCGGCACTTGCTCAAAAAGTTATTGATGGAGCAAGAACCATTTGTGCGGAAGTGGGAATT
Source organism: Bacteroidota bacterium (assembly GCA_030855265.1). Taxonomy (GTDB): domain Bacteria; phylum Bacteroidota; class Bacteroidia; order 2-12-FULL-35-15; family 2-12-FULL-35-15; genus 2-12-FULL-35-15. The sequence goes on from JALYRR010000141.1 coordinate 8,198, forward strand.
CCTTTAGCGGGGGGACATAGCATCGACAGCCCTGAACCGATCTTCGGCCTAGCAGTAACGGGAATGATACAATTGAAAAATCTTAAAAGAAATGACACTGCGAAGGAAGGTGATTTACTGTATCTCACTAAAAAAATCGGGGTGGGCATTTTAACTACTGCAGAAAAAAAGGAGAAGTTAAGGGAGGATCATATTGGAGTAGCAGCCGCACAAATGATGCAACTGAATAAAGTGGGTGAGAGATTCGGGCAGTGTGAAGAAGTAACAGCAATGACAGATGTGACCGGATTTGGATTGCTTGGCCACCTGATCGAAATGGCTGAAGGAGCAAATTTAACAGCAGAGATCGACTATTCTAAAATTCCCTTGATCGATAACCTTGCCTTTTACATATCACAAATGTGTGTGCCGGATAATAGTTTCAGGAACTGGAGCGGATATGATCCGAAAGTTTCAGGAATTACAGGAGACTCTCTACTTACACTCTGTGACCCGCAAACCAATGGCGGACTCCTGATCAGTGTAAACCCTGCTTTTCAAAATAAATTCGAATCCCTATTGATCGAAGAAGGCTTGGGAGATTTTGCTGTTCCTATCGGGAGGATGAAAAAAAAGGAAGAGAAAGTGGTTGTGATTGTTTAGTAATTCTCATTTATAATTAGTACGAACCCGAAAAAAATGAATACCCTCATGTTGTAAAAAGTACTACTTATACAATGTGAAAAGAATCAATTCCCCCTTTGAAGGGGAATGCGCGCTGCTAATTTTGTGATAGCATTTTTTAATTGATGGATAAAACTACTGAACTAACATTCAGAACATCCCCATTGAAATCTAAAGATAGAATACTGAGAAACGCATCTACTCCCCTCTCAACTCTTTTACTGCGAGTGTTAGCATTTTAATTGCATCATCGACCTCTTCTGAATTAGTGTATTTTCCTAAACTAAAACGAATGGAAGAATAAGAATCCGCATCGCTGAGACCCATTGCTTTTAAAACATGAGATGGTTCCGGGATTGCGGATGTACAGGCAGATCCCATTGCAACAGCCAGGTGTGGGATCTTTTTAATGAGAGACTCAGACCGTACACCCTGAAAAGTGATATTACTGACGTTGAACAACCGATGCCTCGTACTTCCATTTATAAACACATGTTCTATATCACATAAATGTTGTTCCAGTTTTGTTCTGAGCTTTGAGATCCTTGCAGAATCATCCCACATCTCCGCATGAGCGATTTCGCAGGCTTTTCCTAAAGCAACAATTCCGGGAACATTCAAAGTACCTGATCTCAATCCCCGTTCATGACCACCGCCATGCATTTGCGGAAAAAGGGTAACACGAGGATCTTTTCTCCGAATGTATAAGGCCCCGACACCTTTCGGTCCGTAAAATTTATGTGCAGATAAACATAACAGGTCGATGTGCTCCTCCTGAACATCCATATTGATTTTTCCAACTGCCTGTGTTGCATCACACAAAAAAATACTGTTGTTGGCATGAACAAGTTCCGAGATTTTTTTGACAGGCTGGATCACTCCTGTTTCATTGTTCACATACATCACTGCGACAAGAATTGTATCAGGTCGCAGCAGCCGTTTAAGTTCATCTGCATCGATAAGTCCTTCCGGATTCACATTCAGATAGCTGATCTCAGCACCATCTTCTTTCAGACTTTCAAGGGAATCAAGTACCGCTTTATGTTCAGTTGTTGCTGTAATGATG
>JALYRR010000142.1:0-491 GCA_030855265.1 Bacteroidota bacterium
TAACAGCGACATGAAAATTAACAGAGCCAAAGGTGTCTTTTTCATCTTATTTCGCTCAATAATAAATCACTATGATCACTTAGTTACATTATCTCCTAATCACTAATTTTTAAACATCTTCAGCAACTGCGCCAAACGGGGCTTCAGGTCTTTTCTGTTGATGATCTTATCTAAAAACCCGTGTTCCAGAACGAATTCCGAGGTCTGAAATCCTTTCGGAAGGTCTTTTCCAATCGTTTCTTTTACCACACGCGGGCCTGCAAATCCGATCAGTGCACCCGGTTCTGCAATGTTCAGATCTCCCAGCATAGCATAAGAAGCTGTTACTCCGCCTGTTGTAGGGTCTGTAAGGAAAGAAATATACGGAATCTTCTGTTCGTGCATCAAGGAAAGTTTTGCCGAAGTTTTAGCCATTTGCATCAGTGAGAATGCGGCTTCCATCATCCTGGCACCGCCGGATTTGGAAATGACCATCAGGGGAACTCTGTTGG
>JALYRR010000142.1:501-9925 GCA_030855265.1 Bacteroidota bacterium
GCAATAATCAATGGCTCTTGCGATTTTTTCTCCAACCACTGAACCCATTGAACCACCAATGAATTTAAAATCCATACAGGCAACCACCAGATCCTCGCCTTCCACTTTTCCATATGCGGTGCGGATGGCATCTTTCAGATTGGTTTTTTTAACTGTATCCACCAACCGGTCGGTGTATTTTTTTGTATCCGTAAAATCCAGTGGATCTCCGGCTGTCAGGTTTGAATTGATCTCCGTGAATTCATTGTTATCAAAGATGATTTCAAAATATTCAGCAGATCCGATCTTTTCGTGATACTCGCATTCTACGTTCAGGCATACATATTTATTATGTGCATGTTCCGCAGTAGGTGAGATCTTTTTGCAAGACGGACATTTATACCACAAGCCTTCAGGTGTTTCCTTCTTTTCTTTTGTGGAAGTGGTAATGCCTTCTTTTATTCTTTTAAACCAACTCATTTTATAAACGAATAACGAATTTATACTAATATACGAATAACGAATCTCGCGAATAAGTCCTGATATTTCCCTCAGGGGGCAACAAACAGCGAGTTAAAGATTCGCTATTCGTATTATTCGCATTCGTTTAAGCTATTGTAATCGATTTATCCAGGTAAACATCCTGCACTCTGTTCAGTAATTCAACTCCTTCTTTAACCGGTTTTTGAAATGCTTTTCTTCCGGAAATAAGTCCTTGTCCGCCTGCACGTTTGTTGATCACCGCCGTTGTAACTGCTTCAGAAAGATCGGATTCTCCTTTCGATTCTCCGCCTGAGTTGATCAATCCCATTCTACCCATATAGCAATTCGCTACCTGATACCTGCAAAGGTCAATCGGGTTATCGGTAGTTAGTTCAGAATAAACTTTTGCATGGGTTTTTCCGAAATTAACTGCTGTATATCCACCATTCTTATCGGATAATTTTTGTTTGATGATATCCGCCTGAATGGTAACTCCAAGGTGATTCGCCTGGGAAGAAAGATCGGTAGCGGTATGATAATCTACTCCGTCTTTTTTGAAAGCATTGTTTCTTGTATAGCACCAAAGGATGGTAGCCATTCCTAATTCATGAGCTTTGGCAAAGGCCTGAGCAACTTCAACAATCTGGCGACCTGATTCCGGTGAGCCAAAGTAGATTGTCGCTCCAACAGCTACAGCACCCATGTTCCATGCTTCCTCCACGTTACCAAACATGATCTGATCAAATTTATTCGGGTAGGATAGGAATTCATTGTGGTTGATCTTTACAATGAAAGGGATTTTATGTGCGTATTTGCGGGATACGGAGGCAAGAACGCCATAGGTGGACGCTACTGCGTTACATCCGCCTTCGATCGCAAGTTTAACGATGTTTTCTGAATCGAAATAAAGTGGGTTGGGAGCGAAGGATGCTCCTGCACTGTGTTCTATTCCCTGATCTACAGGGAGTATGCTCATATAACCGGTGTTGGCTAAGCGCCCTGTTCCGTATAATTGCTGAAGACTTCTTAAAACCTGAGGACTTCTGTTTGTTTGAGAAAAGATCCGATCCACGAAATCACTTCCGGGCTGATGGATCATGTCTTTTGAGATCGTTTTGCAGGTATGAGTAAGTAAACCTGCGTTGCTGCCTAATAACTCTTCAATTTTTTTTGCCATAATTTATAATTTCAAATTTCTTAAAAATTTCAAATCTCAATCTCAAATTTTCGGAAGGCAAAGCTAAGAAAAAAACAATGAATATAAATGCCTGTTATTTTCCGGGTTATTGATTTGATTGTCAGTGTTCTCTGAAGAGAGATAGAAGTCCTGCTTTTAGAGCCAGACTAAAACGGATACCCGATTCCAATGTTAAAAGCCAGAAAACCGTATTTCCTGCCATTGTGAGTTTCCCTGTAATTCCTTTTCCATTCAGGATCAAAGAGCTCGCGGATCACCCATCTGTCGGGCTCAGCAAATTGAGGGTCGCGTACTTTCAAGCCTACATCAAGACGAATGATGAAAAAATTCAGATCGGCACGTACTCCGGCTCCTGAACCGATAGCGATCTCTTTGTAAAAACGGTTGAATTGGAAATCTCCACCCGGACGATTGGGATCGGCTTGACGAAGCCACGTATTTCCGGCATCGATAAAAACAGCACCATGCAGCATTTTAAATAGCTTGAAGCGGTACTCAATATTGCCTTCCAACTGCCCGTCTCCAAACTGGTCAAAAGTGAATTGTCCTGTACTTGCATAGGATCCCGGGCCGAGGGTTCTGGACTGCCAGGCTCTGATCCCGTTAGCTCCACCACTGAAAAAACTTCTTTCGAAGGGCAATGCCGGGAAGTTGATTAATGGAATACCCAGCCCGGCCGCAAACCGAAGAACCACTTTATTGATCTCGTTGGAATTGAAGTAATAGCGGTAATCCACATCGCTCCTCACATACTGTGAATACACAATATCCATGAGCTTATACCTGCCCTGATCATCCTTCTCGAAAGTATTAGGACGAAGTGAATTCACCAATCCATAAACCCCTCTGAGGATGTTTCCGGAGGATTCGGCGTTGATTTTAAAAAAAGAGAAGTTTTCAAGTTTTTTAAAATCCTGTTCATTGTAAGTGAATGTGTACCGGGTACTCGTTGACATGTGATTACTGAAACTGTTGATGATATACAAGTCATTGATGTTGTCGAGGTAATTCTCGGCGATAGACACTTTCACAAAATTGATCATCAACGGAATTACAGTATGTCTTTTTTTAATTGTTTCTTTCCAGGTGTAAGAAAAGGAAAGATTGGTAATGTAACGGAGGTAATCGGGCCTGCGCTGGTAGATGAATGAACTGGTAAAAATGGTTTTAGGATTGGATTGTTTGGAGAATTTAATATTGAAAGGAAGCAGGAACCGTGGAATGTAAATATTCGCTTCAGGTCCGATCTCGATCGTGTTGAAGATTTGCCCTGGTTTTGAAAGGTCACCAATATTGCTTTGTCCTGAAGTTTGGGTGGCGGTTGTTTTTTGGGCTTCCACACCGGCTTTTAGTTTGATCTCAAATACCTCTGCACCTCTGAGTAAATTCCGGTTCTGGTAAATGAAGCTTCCGGCAACTCCCAGATTTCCTTCCGTATTTGTTCCCTCCGTTTCTACTTGGAAGAACTGTTTCAGAATCGGACTGAGGTTCACGTAACAATTCAGGTAATCACCGCCTGCAGGCTGAAATGTAATGTTGATGGTCTTAAAGGCTTTTAATTCGGATAATCGCTTGTATGTGTCTTCCGTATTTTTAGCCTGGTACAATTCTCCTTTTCGGATAAAAATAGCATTCAACAAAACCCTTGTCTTGTATCTTTGTTTTCCTGAATGCAGAATGTAATAATCAGGCATTTTGCTGTCGCCCACCTTTACAGTATCAATGGTTTGGGAATTGCTTTTTTTGGAAACGAAATCAGGCTGTATATAAATGTTGTTGATGTAAAAACGCTGATGTGGTGATTCCAGGATCGAGTCAGAAAAGTCGGAATATTTTCTCGCATAGTTTTTAATTCTCAGGGTAACATTCACCTGTTTGTTTCCAATGGTGGTGTCGATGTCATAATGAATATAATCTTTTGTGAAAAGATAATATCCGTTGTTGTTAAGCTCCGTTGTGATACGCACTCTTTCCTGTTGAAGAACATCCACATCGTAATTGTTTCCTTTTTTTATTTTGGTATTGCTCGTATCGGCAAAGACAAAATATTTAAGAATTTCATCCGGAATGCTGTATTCCAACTGATTAAAAGAGTAGGGGCCGGAAGCTGAAACTTTAAAATATACATCTGCCCTTTTCTTGCCACGATAGTTAACAGAATCTGAGACAGAGCTTATGAAATAGCCTTTGCTGTTGAGATATAATTTCAGCTGGTTGGCCGATTTTTTTGCCAGAACGGAATCATAAATAACGGGGGCTTCCCCTATTTCCAGCAACCACTCACCAAACAGCTGACGTTCGTTCTTCTTTGCACGTTTACCTTTGGCGATTCGTTTTTTATTACGCTTCTCAATTTTCTTATCCTTCAGAATCCTTTTACGGCGTACACGATCTTCATTTACCATGTTGTGCAGCCAGAGATGGAAACGAAATGATTTAAATATTTTTCTGTTGGGTTTTTGTTTGATGTATTTTTCCATTTCCCCTTCATCCAGCTTGGTATCCTTATCAAGGATGAAATTCTTTCTTAGTAGGTATTCGCCATCATTTAGTTTTCGGGTAGGATTACAGGAAAAAAACAACAATGGCAACGCTATTATCAACAGGGCTTGTATAAATGATCGTTTGAGGGTCACGCTTGCTTTTTAAATTCCTTGTAAAGACTGCTAAATTACTCATTTATTCTAAAAGAGATTTGATGTTTTTTATGTAGGAAGAAATACTAATTTTATGCAATTCCTTTTGTATGCTTTCAAAAAACAAAATCAAATTTATTAATTCCCTTCAACAGAATAAATTCCGCGAAGAGCATGGTTTGTTCATTGCGGAAGGAATGAAGATTGTTCCTGAATTGCTGGACTCTGCAATTGTTGTGAAAGAAATTTTTGGCACTCCTGTTTTTATTTCAAAACATAGTGTTCCCGTTGGTATAGAGGTTACCGAAGTGAGCCCTTCTGATCTCGCGCGCATCAGCAGTTTATCCGCAGCGAATGAGGTTCTTGCTGTATGCCAAATGCCTGTTCATGAACTTAATAAAACTTCCTTTAAAGAAAAATTAACGCTGATCCTCGACGAGATAAAAGATCCGGGAAACCTGGGGACCATCATCCGTATCGCGGATTGGTTTGGAATTGAGGACATTGTTTGTAGTCAGGAAACAGTAGGAGTTTTTAATCCAAAAGTTGTACAATCAACAATGGGTTCTGTTGCGAGAATAAGAGTTCATTATACAGATCTGGCTGCTTTTTTAGAAGAGCAGAAGTCTGTCAGTAATATCAGTTGTTTCGGAGCTTTGCTGGAGGGAGAGAATGTATTTACAGCCGATCTTTCTTCTTCTGGATTCATCGTAATCGGAAACGAATCAAAAGGAATTTCTGAAAAGATACAATCCTATATTACGAACCGGATAAGCATTCCATCTTTTTCACATTTCCGAAAGAGTGGAGGAGAAGCAGAATCCCTGAATGCAGCGATTGCCACATCTATCATTTGTTCAGAATTCAGAAGAAGGACCTCCAAATAAATTTTCACAAATTCAATTACATTCTTTCCGGAACGTTGATCCCCAGAAGGCCCATTGAAGATTTTATTGCTTCACCGATTGTTTGAGAAAGGTGGAGACGAAAGAGGATCAGGTCTTTTTGATCTTCTTTTAAAATCGGAGTTTCATGATAATACTGACTATATTCTTTGGCCAGTTCATATGTATAGTTTGCGATAAGAGCAGGGCTATATTCCGCAGCTGCCTGATTCAGCACCGCATTGAAATTGTACAGTCGGATAATCAGTTCCCTTTCTTTAGGAAGCAGGGCGATATTATGTATAAAAACATCCAGCTCATTGAAGTTAATGCCTTCTTTTGCCTTTCTCAGCAATGACCGAATACGTACGTAATTGAACTGAATGAATGGAGCTGTATTGCCGTTGAAATCGATAGAATCGGCCGGATTAAACAGCATTTTTTTCTTAGGATCCACCTTCAGAATGAAATATTTCAATGCACCCAAGCCGATCGTTTTGTATAATTCGTTGGAATCCGCTTCATTCAGATCCTGAGCCTTGCCAAGTTCTTTTGTAGTTGCTTCCGCAGAACTGATCATGACTTGCATCAGATCATCACCATCTACCACTGTTCCTTCGCGCGATTTCATTTTTCCATCAGGAAGCTCTACCATTCCGTAAGAAAGGTGATGAAGTCCGCTCGCCCATGAATACCCCAGTTTTTTAAGAATCAGGAACAATACTTTGAAATGGTAATCCTGTTCGTTACCTACAGTATGAATCAGTTTATCAAAATGGAACTCTTCAGCACGATTAACAGCAGTACCAAGATCCTGGGTCATGTACACCGAGGTTCCGTCTCCGCGAAGCAGCGTTTTTTCATCGAGCCCGTCTTCCGTCAGATCAGCATACACGGAATTATCATCCCGGCGCTTCAGGATTCCTTTTGCAAGTCCTTCTTCAATGATGTTCTTTCCTAAGAGATAGGTTTGACTTTCATAATAAATCTTGTCGAAATCAACTCCCAGCATGTCGTAGGTAGAATCAAAACCGGCATATACCCATTGATTCATCATTTCCCAGAGAGTCCGCACTTCCTTGTCACCGGCTTCCCATTGCTGAAGCATCTTCTGAGCTTCTTGTATCAAAGGAGCAGTCTTTTCAGCCTCTTCCTGAGTTTTGCCGGAAGCTACGAGTTCAGCAATTTCTTTTTTATAGTGCTTATCGAATTCAACATAATATTTACCAACCAGATGATCGCCTTTGATTCCGGAGGAGTCAGGCGTTTCACCATTCCCGTATTTCTTCCAGGCTAGCATACTTTTACAAATATGAATGCCCCGGTCATTAACGATATTTACTTTCACCACCTTATTGCCTGCGGCTTTCAGGATCTGCGAAACAGAATATCCCAACAGAATATTTCTGATGTGACCAAGGTGCAGAGGTTTATTTGTATTCGGTGATGCATACTCCACAAGAACTGTAGGAGCATTTGTGGGAACCGGACGATTCAGGAAAGGTTTTCCGCTGAGTGCTTTAAAAAAATCGAGCCAGCAGGAATCTTTTATAACAAGGTTCAGAAATCCTTTTACCACATTAAAATCAGCCACCTCAGGAACATTTGCTTTAAGGTAGTTTCCGATATCAGTAGCTGTATCCTCCGGTTTTTTTCTTGAAATTTTGAGGAAATTAAAAACGACAAGAGTCAGGTCGCCTGTAAAATCAGGATTCGTATTTTCAAAAGAGACCTTTTCTACTTCTGCACTGTAAAGGGATTTCAGAGCTGCAATTGTCGACTCGGAAAGCTTTTGCTCAATGTTCATTCAATGAATTTCTTAAAAAAACTTTATATTAATTTAATAGGTCAACTGACTCACCACCTTTTGAAGGATCTCAAATGTGTTCTCTGCCATCAGGTTTTCTTTATCAAGTGTTGGATTTACTTCACAGATTTCGAAACAACACACTTTCTCATTTTGGACAAGGCGAACGCATAAACTTCCTGCTTCTTTTTCTGTGATCCCGTTTCTAACAGGAGTTCCCGTTCCTTTGGAAATAGAGGAATCCATGCTGTCAACATCAAAAGAAACATAAATAAGGTTGCAATGATTTAAATGAGCGAGGGCATCTCTTGCGATCTTTTCCACGCCATTTCTTTTTACTTCAGCTGTAGTAAAAGCTTTTACTTTATGTTTCTTCAGCAAATATGTTTCTTCCGGTTCCACATCGCGTACACCGATATAAACAAGATCCTTGTAAGTTATCTTCGGACAGATCCCGCCAACTTTTTTGAGTTTATTCCAGAGGTCAACCGTATCCTTGTCCGGCTTATTCATTTTATTATTGATATTATCCTCTGCAAGACAAGCTGCAATAGGCATCCCGTGAATGTTTCCGGTTGGAGTAGTATACGGACTGTGAATATCTGCATGAGCGTCGATCCAGATCACTCCGAGTTTCTGTTTTGGGTAGGCGAGACGGATTCCGGCAATTGTTCCACCGGCAGTACTGTGGTCGCCTGCAAGTACAATCGGAAAATTGTTCTTTTTAAGAGTCAGTGAAACCTGTGCTGCTAAACGCTCATAAATGGTAAGCACACCAGCAATCCTTTTCGCATAATTGGTTTTTGTTGGTTCAAACAAAAGTTGATTTTCTGTTTTGATTTCTACAGATTCAATTTGTTTGAACATATTACTTCCGTAATCGAGTGCCGCGATCTTAATCGCATCAACTCCCATACTTGCTCCACGGGTTCCTGCACCAATCTCTGATTTAACTTCAATAAATTTAACCGGTTTCATAGTTTTGTATTAATTGATGACCCTTTCAGATCTATTTTTGAATGTTATCTTTGATTTAAATTACTTACATGTGATAAAAAATATCAAAGTAAGTTACTTACATTTGTAGTATTACTTAAAATAAATTATTTTTTCTTGTATGGATAATAAATACCGCGATCTTATAGAGCAAACCTTCGATTTTCCACAGGAAGGTTTTTCAGTCATTGATGATGAACTTTATTTTTATGATATTCCCTTAATGGATATCATTAAAAAGTACGGAACCCCTCTTAAGATCAGCTATCTTCCAAAGATCAGTTCCCAGATCCAAAAAGCTAAAAAGTTGTTTAATGTTGCAATGGCCAGGGCTGATTACAAGGGCAAATATACATATTGTTATTGTACCAAGAGTTCGCATTTCTCTTTTGTTCTGGAAACAGCGCTGGAAAACGACATTCACCTGGAAACCTCATCCGCTTTCGATGTGCCTATTATCAGGGCATTGCATGCGGCAGGGAAGATTTCTAAGGAAACGTATATAATCAATAATGGTTATAAGCGTCCTACCTACCTTAAATTCATTAGCGAACTTGTAAATGATGGCTTTGTAAATGCCGTTCCTATTCTTGATAATAAAAACGAATTGCCTCAGCTGGAAAAGATCTGTAAGAAGAAATTCAAAGTTGGTATTCGTGTCGCGACAGATGAAGAGCCGAAATTTGAATTTTATACATCCAGACTTGGAATACGGGAAGCGGATATTATTGATTATTATAATTCCAGCATAAAGGACAGCACAAAATGCGAGTTGAAGATGCTTCACTTTTTTATCAATACAGGAATTAAGGATACAACTTACTATTGGTCGGAACTTTCTAAATGTATCAATGTGTATTGCGACCTTAAGAAAGTATGTCCTACTCTTGATTCTCTTGATATCGGCGGCGGTTTCCCGATCAGGACCTCATTGGGCTTCAGCTATGATTACGGGTATATGGCAGATGAGATTATACAGAAAATTAAAAACATCTGTGAAGAAAGAGGAGTGCTGGAACCGCATATTTTCACTGAGTTTGGAAGTTATACTGTAGGAGAAAGTGGTGCTGCGTTATATTCTATTGTGGATATTAAAAAGCAGAACGACAATGAGCTTTGGTATATGATCGACAGTTCATTTATAACCACGCTGCCTGATACCTGGGGGATCAAACAAAAATTCATTTTACTTGCGGTGAACCACTGGGACAAGGAATATCAACGTGTAAATCTTGGTGGACTCACTTGCGACAGTGATGATTATTATAACGCGGAATCACATCTTAATCAGGTGTATATGCCACTGGCTACTGAAAAACAGAAAGAACCACTTTACCTCGGATTCTTCCATACAGGAGCTTATCAGGAATCACTTGGAGGCTATGGAGGGATTCAGCATTGTTTGATTCCGGCTCCGAAACATGTGATTATTGATCGAGAT
>JALYRR010000143.1 GCA_030855265.1 Bacteroidota bacterium
AAATGGGAGAGTTGCCCGCCTACTAATGAACTATGTCTTACTTAAAAATAATTTACCGCCAGCTATTATTAAATCTTCTGAAAAGAAAGCATACTTAACTGCTTTAAATAAAGCCGATGTCGGGGATTTAGAATCTTTTGTTATTTACATTGCAGAGCGTGTTGAGTGGTCTTTGAAATTATCTCTTAAAGCAGGTAAAGGCGATAAAATAGAAGAATTAGGAGATTTAGAAAAGAAAATACTGCAATTAAAAAGGAGTTTAAATATTGGAGATGCAGCCAAAGTTAAAGTCTTTAAAAATGAAGAATCTGTATATGAAATTTTTAGCAATTCCTTGCTTCCACTTGTCTTAATAATTGTTGAGAAACTCAGTCAGTTTGATATTCTGTTTAAGGCTAAAACGGAAGAATTTAGAATCGGAGAACATCGATTGGGGTCAAGTTTTGATAACGATATTTTACGTTTAGAAAACCTTATACATGATGATATTTCATCTATAAATAGAGTGGAGTTTTATTATGGGTTAAGAGAGTTTAGGCAAGGAAATGAGAGGTTTACAGTTGGTGCATATGTTTTTTTTACTTTTTACAGCAATGTTTACGAAGTAAAATTTACTGATCAATCATTTACAAAGCTTTACGATGAGATTCTAACGTCAGAAGAATTCGATTCCATTTCTGAGGCTATTGGTAATTATGTATTTGAGACTATTTCGAATAAAGTCAATAAATAGATTAAAAGTCGGAACATTTGTTCCGGCTTTTATGATTTTAATTTTAAGTGTAACCTTTTTTCAAAAGAGATTGCCACGGTCGCGAAAAGCTTCCCTCGCAATGACGTGCTGAGTCTAATTTTCCAACTTTAAACTTACTCTCCCGGCTTCACAACTTCCACCCATTTACCCGGCTTTCTGGAGTTGATCGTGTTGTCATACATCGCCTCACAATAAACAGTTGGCAGATAATATCTTCCCACATACGCAGCGTTCAATACGATGCGGAATGTTTTTGTGGTGTTTGGTGAAATGTTGAAATACGTATAAACCCTGTCGTCGCGAATATCCTGATACGTCGGATAATCACTTTTAATAACCGATTCAGCTTCTTCCATACGCGTATTGTGAATTTCCCAGCCACTTGGGAAAATCTGTGAAAGCGCCATCTGCAGGTATTCTCCGCGTGATCCCGGATTCGTGATTTTTACTTCCGCAATAAAATCAGAGCCTTGTTCCAGTTTACTCACATCAATGGAACCTCCTTCCATTGTTGTGTAATTGATCTGTACATTCAGATCATTGTCGATAGCTGTCTGGTCGCCCGTTTCAGGAATTCCTTCCAGGATCACTCTTGCGAAAATAATTCCCGTACCGTTATTGCTCACTGAAATATTTCCCGGTGCTGCACCTTTTAATCCCATATCAATCTGCTTCACCGGAAGTTTTGTATTCAGACTGATCGGCGGATTGTTATTGATCTTTACATTGTACTTCATTTCATTGCTTGCTCCACCGGATGATGCAAATTTTGAAACCGAGATCAAACAATAAGCTGTCGTTTGTGTGCTCATCCAAGAATTGCTGCTTAATGCCGCTGAAACAGATTTCAGTACAGGAGCTGCTTTTGCTTTCATGTTTAAGAGTGTCAGCGTTTCAAGAATCATCGCTTCATCACGTTCATTCGAACCATACGTGTATCCCATTTCACGGTATTTTGGAACACTGTATGCGAGTCCTGTAATTAGTTTTTTCGCTACTTCCGGTTGTCCTGCTTTGATGTAGGCTGCAGCCAGTCTCCATTTCGCGGCGACAGACAGCTGAGGATATTCTTTCAGCCTGTTCATCGCACCCAGCTCCGGAGCTTTCGCTACCGCGAGCGTATAAAGACGATACGCCTGTTCAAGATCATTGTTATAGTAGTAATAATTGTCTTTTGATTTGGCGGACCATGAATTCGCTTTCGTTCTCTGATAGCGTTTCCAGTTTTCTAAATATCCCGCCGGTAAAGCGTATCCTTTAGATTCCGCTTCGATCATAAAATGTCCGGCATAACTGGTTCCCCATTCATCCGCATCGTATTGCCCAGCCCAATAACTCATTCCGCCGCTTGCAGTTTGAAATAATTTAAGGCGTTCAATTCCTGCTTTAATGTTACGGTCAATCGACGTTTTGAAATCTGAGTTTAATTCCATGATATCTGACAAGTACAACTGTGGGAACACAGAAGAGGTTGTTTGTTCAACACATCCATGCGGATATTCGATCAGGTATTTCAAGCGTTCACCGAGATTAATCGCAGGTATACTCGATAACTCAATCGTTCCCTTATTGGTACCTGTCATTCCTGCAGGAGTATAAGGAGTATCCCATGTTTTTCCTGCTTCGATCACAGTCTCCAGAACATTCGTCACTTTGGGATTTGGATTGCGAACATCGATCTCAATATCATATGTTGCTTTTTCAGATCCGCTTGTTGCGATGATTTTTACTTTTCCAACTCCAAGCAATGAATTTACTTTCAACTTGAAATTCACTACGTCATCACCTGTCTCTTTAAATGAAATAGATTTTGATGTTCCATCCTGAGGACTAAAGAAATTATTAACCTGAATTTCCACTTTCACATTCTTCACTTGCTTTTCCATAGCGAAGACTGTTACCGGCAGATCTACTTCTTCTCCCGGTCCAACCACTCTGGGCAAAGTTCCAAGGATCATCAATGGTTTCCTCACTGGTGTTGTTTTGTCTGAAGAGCCGTAAGCACCTTTGTAACCCGCAATTACCATCGTTCTTACAGATCCCACATATTGGGGCATCATAAATTCAAGGTTAGCAGTTTGTCCTTTTTTCAAATGAAAGGGTCCGAGGAATTTTACCATTGGCTTAAAGCGGTTGGCTTTGTTGCCACCTTTTCCATCAAGAGCGCCATCACCACCTATCGCCAGAATCCGCGATAATTCAGCTCCGTAAGCTCCCATTACCATATCGTACATGTCCCATGTTTTTACTCCCAATGCTTCTCGTGCGTAGAACGAAGCCCATGGATCAGGAGTTTTGAAACGTGTAAGATCCAGCAATCCTTCATCAACGATCGCTACCGTATAGGTCATTTCTTTTCCGTCTTTTTCAGAAATGCTGAGCGTTGCTTTCTGCTCCGGTTTCCAGACTTCAGGCGTTTTGATCACCGGCGTTAAATGTGTAGTAGGATCTTCAACCGTGATTGGAACAACTCCGTATAAACGGATCGGAAGATCGTTGATGGTTTGTGAGTGGGGCTGCACCAATGTTATATTCACATATACATTGGGTGTCATATCCGCTGTTACTTTAAATGTAAATGGAGTTTCACCTTTTTTGGTTTCGGTCCAGAATGCTTTGATCACTTTTGATCCGCTTTCAATGCTGATCAGTGCGCGGCCTGCGGAACTGGATGGAATGGTCAGTTTCACATCTTCACCTACGTTGTATTGTTTTTTGTCGCTGCTGAAAGATAAAAGTGTTGCACCTTCATTGCCTTTAGGCGAAGCTCCTGCCCATGCAGGCCAATCAATGTAAACGGTTTGTCCTGTACGATGTCCGCTTTCCTCATCTGTTACACATACATAAAAACGTCCCCAATCAGGTCTGTTCACACGAAGATTGAATTGACCTTTTCCATTCACGGTTGAAATCACCAGATCCTGAATGGGCTGGCGATATTCATTTCCTACGTAATTTGCAAGGTCTCCGTCATAGCTATCCCACCACCATCTCCAGCCAACTTTATACACCTGCACTTTCAAACGTTTTTTAGAAACAGGTTTTCCATCGCTATCAACACTTGCCACTTTCACTACGTGATTTGTATCAGTCACAAGCATTCCTGAAAATTTATTTCCTTCCGGTACTTTAATTCCTACATAAGAAGTGTAAGGAGAATAGGGCAGAGAAAACTGGTCAATGCTGAAAGCGCCTCCCTGTTCAAATACACGCACTTTGAATCCTGCACGTAACATTCCCGGTGCAGCATCATTGGTTGCAAATGCAGGTTTAACAATTGCTTTCCCTTCAGCATTTATCTTCTCATCAAAAATTGTCTGAGCTTCTGAAGTAAATGTTCTTGCGATATCATCAAAATGATAGTCTTCATATTTTTTGAAACTGGTTTCCATCTGCGAAAGCGTGACTTCCACTTTTGCGTTCAGATTTTTTGCTATCGCACCATGCAGCCATTTCACTTCCAGATTTCCTCCTTGGTCTTTTCTTGTAACAGAAAGCATTTTGTCGCCGAAATCAAGTTTGATTTTCATGCGGTTCGGCATGATCGTTTCTATTTTGATGTTCTTGCTGAACCATGCTCCGCCTACTTTTACCCTTGCTGTCCAGTTTCCTGTCGGAGAACTTTTTTCAGTGGTGGTTGTAAAATTATAGAAGCCATTTACACTCACTGTTTTCATGATCTTTCTGAAAACCTGTCCCTGCGGATTCATTAGTTCAAACTGAACAGGATGGTTTTTTGGAAGTGTATTGAGTTTGTCTTCAAGAATGAACGACAGAAACAATGTATCACCCGGACGCCAGACTCCGCGCTCACCATAGATGTATCCTTTGATGCCCTTTTGTACTTCTTCACCCGAAACATCGAATGCGCTTACAGACAAAGAAGACGCATCATCCAGTTTCATATAACCACGTTGTGTTCCGCTTTTAACAAGCATCAGGAAAGGTTTCTTTTTGAAAGTTGCCTCACACATTCCTTCTGCATCAGTCTTTAATGATTTCAAAATCTGCAACTGATAATCCAATAGCTCCACTGTTGCATTCGCTACGGGTTTTGTAGTAACGAGATTTGTCACAACGAAATGCATGGATCCATCGGTTCCTCTTTTTGCAATGAGACCAAGGTCTGAAGCAAGAATGTTTCTGCTTACTTCTTTATTTCTGTAGTAGGAACTGTTGCATGGATTGTCACGTTCCTGATAATCATAATCGTAATATTCATAATCATCATAATAATAATCGCCATAATAATCCCACTCATGTTCATCATCATCATCTGTTCCGTCATTTACTTCCTGCATGTATTCATTCTCTTCCGGTTCGCCGCTATCGGTGCAAGTGTAATTCGCATATTCTTTTTTAAAGCTGATGATCACTTTGTAGATCGCTCCCGGTTCTGCTTTGATGAGTTGAGCAAGATCGAAGGAGTAATTATTCCAGCGGCCCAGATCCATTGCACTTTTAGAAGTAAGTTGAATGGTTTTTTTCAGGACAACCTTACCCACGCGTCTCAATTCACGCTGACCTTCTAAATTATTTACCTGGAGAAACTGCGGAATATTTTTTTCGTAGATCTTCAGAACTTTCACGTCAATGGCTTTCAGGCTCACGGCACGGAAAGGAAAAATGAGTCCGTTGGAATTTGGTAGGATAACACCCTTTCCGATGAGTTCCACCTGCGGTTTCATTTCTTCGAACATGATCTCCATCACATAACGTTCTTTCAAAGGCATTCCAAGAATATTCTTTACACCAAGTTCAGCGGTAATTGTGCGCGGACCTGCTTGTCTTGCTTGTGGAAAGATCTTTATCTCATTGTCTTCAATAATATATTTCAATGCGGATCCGCCGGTTAGTGTGATGAGTCCGTCGAGAACCTGGCCTTCCTCTATCGGATCGGAAAATTGAAGAACAGCATATTGTTCAGGGCTTTGGATCACTTTTACATCAACCACTTTGAAATCGCCCAGTGCCGGGATGTCGATCACTTTATTTCCTTTCAGGTCCACATCGATTACCGAGCCATCCCATTTTACTTCTACTTTTCCCGGTTTTTCAGTTCGTTGTATTCCTTCAACTGTAAAGCGATGCATATTTCTGTTTCCTTCATGTATCCATGTAATCGGGAGAGATTTTCCATTTTGGATCACGGAAACAATTTTCTCTGCGAGTGTCGGATCACTAACATCTGCGGTAGCAAGAGTTCCTTCAAGTCGTTGGGTGCGAAGTGTTTTTTTATCAGTGGTTGTCATGCGGTCAGCGAATACCTCGAAGGATTGCTGCATGGTTTGGAAATCAAAAATGAATGTTTCAAATTCATCCGGAACATCCAGAACATTGGAAAGATAAAATTCTGCTTTATAAGAAGTGTTCGGCGGCAATGGCTTTTCTGGTCTGAACTCAATTGTCCGGCTGTCGAGCCAAACCGTTGTTCCTTTAATGGAAGGGGAGAATTCAAAAAGATTTTTTTCAAGAGGCTTTCCAATTTCAACAGGTGTTTCCATCTCGTTGGTAAGCAATATCCTAATCGGTGATTCGTTGGAAATGATGCCGGAAGTAAACGCGCTGATGTACTGACCGAATGCAGGGTCTGCACCTTCAGAAGCAGTATGAGAATCTAGTTTGCTAAAAACGGTAAACCCTATCATAGCAGCAGCAACAAGCCCCGCGATGAGCAATAACAGTCGTTTTGACATTTCCTTGGAAGTTTATTTTGTGGATGGTTAGTAGGTGTGAACGTTATATCACGTGGTAAATGTATATCAAAATAACATTCTGTTATAAAATGTTAAATAATATTTTTGGAATAGGGTTTGGAACGGATAATTAGTAATTTTAAACATCTTAAAAACACCACTATGTTAAAATCAAAGAAACTACTCTTCCTTATACCTGTTGCGGCCCTCGGGCTTTTCTCATATACATTTACCACTCAGAACGAAAAAGAAGAAGCAATCGATCAGATCTTAATGCAAAGTCTGGCCGGTGTTCATTATTCTCCTATGGAAATAAATGATGCCTTTTCTCAGAAAGTGTTCAAACTCTATATCCAGCGATTGGATTACAGTAAGAAATTCCTTTTGGAAAGTGATGTCGCTGAACTAAAAAAAATGGAATCTTCTATTGATGAAGATATTAAGGATGGTAAATTCACTTTCTTCGACAAATCCCTCGACATGATCAATTCCAGAACGGTTGAAGCTCAAGCGTATTATAAGGAGATCATGGAAAAACCTTTCGATTTCAGTACCGAAGAAACACTTCAGCTGGATGCCGAAAAACTTCCATTTGCCAAAACCAAAGATGAATTAAAAGAAGCCTGGAGAAAGTCTTTAAAATACCAGGTTCTGTCCCGAGTATCTGATTTGATGGATTCCCAGGAAAAAGCTCGTGAAAAAAGCGATACGGTGAAGATCAAATCCATGGAAGAAATGGAAGTGGATGCCCGTAAAAAAGTCCTGAAATCAAATGATGATTATTTTAAGAGGTTGAAAGACCTTGATCGTAATGATCGTCTGGCGCTGTACTTCAATGCCGTTACTGGCGTGTATGATCCGCATACAGAATATTTTGCACCAAAGGATAAAGCCAATTTTGATATTGGAATGAGCGGACAGTTAATAGGAATTGGTGCTCAGCTGCAGGAAAAAGATGGATTTATAAAAGTAACCAATGTGATTCCCGGAAGCCCTTCCTGGAGACAAGGTCAGTTAAAGACCGGCGATATTATTCAAAAGGTTGCTCAGGGTGCCGGTGAACCGGTGGATCTGCAGGATATGCAGCTTGATGACGCCGTGCAGTTGATCCGTGGGAAAAAAGATACAGAAGTTCGTTTAACAGTAAAGAAGCCGGATGGCGGACAGGTTATTATTCCTTTGATTCGTGATGTGGTGGTGCTGGAAGAAACTTTTGCTCAGTCGGCTATCATTAAAGGTAAAAAGAACATTGGATACATTAAACTACCTTCCTTTTATGCTGATTTCAATGGGAATGGTGGTCATAGCAGTGCAGCCGATGTGAAAAAGGAATTGCAGAAACTAAAAGATGAAAAAGTAGACGGGGTGATTTTAGATCTTCGTTACAACGGAGGTGGATCATTGAGTGATGTTGTTGATATGACAGGCCTCTTCATTGATAAAGGTCCGATTGTTCAGGTGAAATCCAGGATAGGTTCTCCTGAAGTTAAGCAGGACAATGCATCCGGAGTTTTTTACGAGGGTCCTTTAACCGTTATGGTAAATTCAAATTCAGCTTCCGCATCAGAAATTCTGGCTGCGGCTATACAGGATTACAAGCGCGGAATTATTGTGGGAACATCACCTTCTACCTTTGGAAAAGGAACAGTACAGCGTTTTTTCAATTTGGATGATTATCTGCCTGCCCAGTATGCGAGTATTAAGCCTTTGGGAGAAGTGAAGATCAGTACCCAAAAATTTTACAGAATCAATGGTGACGCTACGCAGTTAAAAGGAGTTGTTCCGGATATTATCCTTCCCGATCCTTATTATTTACTGGAGCAAGGTGAAAAGGAACAGGATTATCCTATGGTTTGGGATGAGATCGCGCCGGCAAAATACCAGAGTTGGAAACCAGCTTATTCAATTGATAAAGTGAAAGCCAGCAGTGCGGCCAGGGTAAAAAACAGCAGTGGCTTCGGAATTCTGGAGGAGTCGGCGAAACGATTGAAAAAGCAAAAGGACGAATCAATTGTTTCCTTGAACTTTGATAAATACATCGCAGAGCAGAAACTATATAAAGCAGAAGCAAAGAAGATGGAGATGCTTGATAAAGAAATCACAACCATGGATGTTAGTTCACTGATAGCGGATGTAATTCCTGTTTCAGATACGGTGAAGGTTTCGAAGGTGAAGGACTGGCACAAGAACATTAAGAAGGATATTTACCTGAATGAGACAATTGCTATCATGAATGAGATGAAGTAAGGGTAATTTGAAAATTTGTTAATTAGAAAATGAAATTATTAAACAAGAATGCCTTTCCAATCGGGAAGGTATTTTTTTTGAATCGGGCTAAGTCCGGGATGTAAAGGAGTTGTATTTCTTTAAGGGACTAATATAAAAATTGAGTATTTTTATGTTTAAACGTCGCAAATGAAGATTTTCCGTACGCTGGTATTTTTTTGCTTCCTTCTCTTATGCTCATTAAAGGCGTATCCCCAGGGTTGTAGTGATGCAGGAGTATGCTCTGCAGGCTCTTTAGGTCTTGTAGCACAGTTCAGCTTTGAATTATTACCTCTTGATGAAACAAAGTTATTGCCGCTCCCGGAAGTGGATCCGGGGATTGATATATCAAAAAAAGGCAGGAATTCAGCAGACTCTTCGATCAGTATCCAATCCACCACACGGACTCAGACTCATTCTTCAGATTCGGTTCACAAATCCGGATCAGAACTAAAGTATAGTTACCGTTTCCCGCGCTATTATTTTCAGTTCTCCACTTCCTATGCTGTCGGTGATCAGAGAACCACCATAATTACAACCCAGCTGGAGGCGAATGTCAGGCTCATTGATAAGAAGATCTATGGGCAGGTAAAAGTTCCATACACTTTTATCAGCGGTAAGCTGGCGGACGTGAATGGATTAAGTGACGTTACACTCAGCCTGAATTACATGGCATTTATAAAAAAGAAGAGTATGTTAAGTTTTACCGTGGGAGTAAAATTGCCGACAGACAATTCGAACCGTTCTGTAAATAATATGCCGCTTCCCATGGTTTACCAGACGAGCCTTGGAACAACGGATCTACTTGTTGGTTTGAAATATACATTCAGGAAATGGGATCTGACAGCCGGATACCAGCATGCCTTCAATAAGAACCAAAACAATTACCTGCAAGATCCTTCTGTAGGTGAGGATTATAACAAATACCTCGAATCCCGATTGTTCAAAAGGTCGGACGATGTAATACTCAGGGTCTCAAGAAATCTTTATTATAAAAAGCTGAACGTTAATGCAGGTTTACTAGGGATCTACCACCTCAGTGATGACAGTTACTCCAATGCATTGGGAGAAAGGGTACAGGTAAAAAATTCACAAGGGCTCACCCTGAATATTAACCTTGCTTCTGTTGTTAAGCTCTCAGAGAAGTTTGACCTGCTGGCTGTTTTTGCAAGTCCTGTAATTACAAGACAAGCAAGACC
>JALYRR010000307.1 GCA_030855265.1 Bacteroidota bacterium
GACCATTGCCCATCCCATTCCAAAAAGAATAAGTGCACGTGAAAAACGATACGCTTCCGGAAGAAGTGAATAGCCTATCAGGATTATCCCGGTTCCAACCAGGATTCCACGTAAGATTCGAAACAGCCTTACCGGTTTATCATATCCTCCGCTCAGGTAAACCGTGAACATCCAGATAAGGATGTAGGAGGGAAACGCAATGGATATCAGGGCAAATGAATAAGAGCCTCCTTCAATGAACTTGATGTTTTTTTCATAATATTCTTTTATGAAAAGTAGTCCTGCCATGATAAGTGAAAAATCAAAAGCCGGAAGGGCAATGGATTTCAGGAAACGGATAAATATGGCAAAGCCTGCCCGCAGGTAGATTGCGATATTGATAAGGAAGGAGAAGAGCTTTGCATTGTTTTGCGAAAAGTGCTTGCGTGCGAAGATCACCATCGCTTTGTAAAAAACAAATACATAGTTGACGCTGCTTTTCTTGGTGCTTTCTCCTTTGTAATGAATAATCCTTGTTTCCGGGAAATAATAATTTTTGTATCCGCCCAGTAAAATGCGATAGGAGAGATCAATGTCCTCACCATACATGAAAAATGTTTCATCCAGCAAACCAACTTCATCGAGCACTTTTTTTCTCATCAGCATAAAAGCGCCGGACAAGATCTCTACTTCATGACTTTTGTCTTTATCAAGAAAACCAAGATGATATTTACCGAATGTTTTTGAACGGGGGAACAATGCGGAAAGTCCGAAGATCTTATAGAACGCAACGGATGGAGTAGGGAGTCCGCGCTTGGATTCAGGCAGGAAATTCCCTTTACCATCAAGCATTTTAACGCCTAATCCGCCAGCATCGGGATGAGCATCCATAAATGTCACCACCTTTTCAAAGGTGTCTTCTTCTACAACTGTATCTGGATTCAGCAGAAGAATGTATTCTCCTTTTGCAATTTTGATTGCCTGATTGTTGGCAAAAGAAAATCCCGTATTTTTTTTATTGGCTATCAGTTGAACTTCAGGAAACTTAGCTGCAACCATGGCTACAGATCCATCAACTGAATTATTATCAACAACAAAGATTTCAGTACTTAATTTTTCCGAAGCTTTGCGAACAGAGTGGAGGCATTGCTCAAGGAAATGCTGGACATTGTAATTGACGATTATTACACTTAGTTTCATTTCTGCACAGGAGTATGAATGAAAATTAACCTGCCGGAGAAGGGATTTGCTGATGTGCAATTGCGCCAATGTGCCAATATGAAAATGTGAAAATGTGGCAATGTGAAAATAGTGCGGAATACAGACAAGTACATATGAAATTTAATTGTCATTTATTTCAATATCTAATGCAAAATTAAATGTAAGCTCCAGGATAAGGTTGTCTTTGCCGTAGGCCATAAATTAGGATTTAATTATTACAGTAATCAATTAATCAATTTGCACATCGACTCATTTGCACATTACTTTATCACCAATGAATTTTCGTAAATGGTTCTGTTAATAATAGAACGTCCAAGCGTCACTTCATCTGCATATTCGAGTTCATCGCCAATAGCAATTCCACGGGCAATTGTGCTGATGGTCAGATTAAATTCCTTCAGTCTTTTATAAATGTAAAAATTAGTGGTATCACCTTCCATGGTTGTGCTGAGTGCCATAATAACTTCCTTGATCTCACCGCCACTTGCTTTTGTAACAAGGGTTTCAATGTTTAGGTCAGAAGGTCCGATCCCATCCATTGGCGAAATGATCCCTCCAAGAACGTGGTATACACCGCGGTATTGTTGTGTGATTTCAATGGCCATTACATCACGGATGTCTTCCACGACACAAACAATACTTTGATCACGAGTTGGATTTACGCATACTTCACAAAGTGGCTTATCTGAAACATTATGACATTTTGAGCAATAGCGCAATTCGGAGCGTAAACGGATAAAGGCATTCCCAAAACTGGCTACTTCAGCCTGATCCTGTTTCATGAGATGAAGGACAAAACGAAGGGCAGTCCGCTTGCCAACTCCGGGAAGTTTGCTGAATTCATTTACAGCTTCTTCTATAAGTCGGGAGGAGAAATTCATAACATCAAAAATACAAATTTTATTTTGATGTTTTGTGATCGTTGAAAAGAAAAAGCCCGTTATGAAAGGACTTCAGGGATTCATTGGGTAGAGTGCTTCAGATTCACAGTGCCTCCGCTCTGAACGAATTTACCTCCTTCTTCTACCACCAGAGGTGAGTAAAGGCTCAGCAATCCATTGTGCATGATTAATGCGCTTCCATCAGCAATGATAAGCCGACCTTTATCTGCAAGGATCTTCAGGCTGCCTTCATCGAATTGAACTTGTGTTCCCTGATCAAAAATATTAATATCCTCCTGCACAGTCAGGTTGTTTTTAATAAATAATGTCGCTCCATTCTGAATTGTGATCAGTGATGGAATAAACACAGAGGCATTAACTATTTCCGGGAGGGCACATTCCCCGCAGAGATTGGCTGGATCGATCGTAAGCTGTTTGTTGTCAAGTGGCCAGCAGCTCCAGTTGCCGGGGTTATTCCAGTCGCAGTTCTCTTCGCCTGTCCAGGTTTGCGCCATGGAACAAATGCTTAAGAAAATAAGGCAAAAGGAAAGTATCATTTTTTTCATGTTAGAGATTTAGGAAGATATGGTTCAGTTTAAAACTGTAATTTTAAGACCCGCAAACCGAAGGAATGAAAATTCACAAAATTCTTGTACAAACCATAAGCCAGTGCCTCCAGCAAATTTTCGAAGAAGGAAATTATGCAGATAAGGTAGTGGAATCAGCGCTTAAGCAGGATAAAAGATGGGGCTCCCGCGATCGCCGTTTCCTTGCTGAGAATATTTATGAAATGGTGCGCTGGTGGCGGCTTATCAACGAGATTGAAGGCTCAGGCAATTGTAGAAACTATTTCCGTCTTTTCGCGATCTGGTGCATTGTGAGGAACATTGAAATTCCTGATTGGGAAGAATTCGGAAATCCGGATCCGGAACTGATCCTGAAGAAATATCAGGAACTGCAGAGCGTAAGGAAAATTCGTGAGTCGGTGCCCGACTGGCTGGATAGTGCAGGAT
>JALYRR010000144.1 GCA_030855265.1 Bacteroidota bacterium
ATATCAAACCGCGAACTCTGCGCCTGCTTTGCGTTCTCTGCGGTTAAAATAACATGAAAGAATAAAAATTAAATAAATAATATATCAAACCGCGAACTCTGCGCCTGCTTTGCGTTCTCTGCGGTTAAAACAACATGAAAGAATAAAAATTAAATAAATAATATATCAAACCGCGAACTCTGCGCCTGCTTTGCGTTCTCTGCGGTTAAAACATACACACACATGTCACGACTCGAAATACAAAAGACCTATAAAATATTCATCGGAGGACAATTCCCCCGGACAGAATCAGGGCGCTATTATCCATTGAATAATAAAAAAGGCGATGTGATTGCGAACATCTGTTTATCATCGCGTAAAGACTTCCGTAATGCAGTTGTTGCTGCGAGAGGAGCGTTTGGCGGATGGAGTGGCAGATCTGCCTTCAACCGTGCTCAGATTCTGTACCGTATCGCAGAAATGTTGGAAGGAAGAAAGGATCAGTTTGTTGCAGAATTGATTTTGCAGGGTTCTTCAGGTGCATCGGCAAAACAGGAGGTGGAAATGTCAATTGACCGTTTGGTATATTATGCAGGGTGGTGCGATAAATTCCAGCAGATCTATAGTTCTGTCAACCCGGTAGCAACATCCCATTTTAATTTTTCAGTTCCTGAACCAACCGGTGTTGTTGCCGCCTTTGCAGCAGAAGAAAGTTCATTGCTTGGTTTGGTTTCCGCCATCGCACCTGTGATTTCCGGAGGAAATACCTGCATCGTACTTGCTTCCGAAAGTAAGCCGCTGTGTGCAATTACTTTTTCCGAAGTGCTGAATACCTCTGATCTTCCTGCCGGAGTCGTAAATATACTAACCGGAAAAAGTGAAGAATTGCATTCGCATTTTTCTTCTCACATGGATGTGAATGCACTCGTGTATTACAGGAAAAACAAAGCAGAGATCAAGCTCATCAAAGAGAATGCATCGTTGAATGTGAAGAGAGTTTTTGTGTATGACAACATCGATCTGAATTCCGATAAATCACAAAGTCCTTATTTTATTTTCGACAACCAGGAAATTAAGACCACCTGGCATCCTATTGAGAACATTGGCTCATCCAAAGCGGGTTACTAATGAGTGAGCTTGAATCGGACAGATTATTATTCAGCGCCATCTCCGCTTCTCTCCTCGCAGGGAAAGAGATCCTGAGGGTGTATGAAGGCCATTTTGAGGTAGAAAAAAAGGAAGATCAATCACCCCTGACCATTGCAGATCAGAATGCTCATTTGATCATCTCCGAAAAACTAAAAGAAACATCTCTCCCTGTTTTAAGTGAAGAAGGAAAAAGCATAGATTTTGCTTTGCGTAACAAGTGGGATTTTTTCTGGATGGTGGATCCACTGGATGGAACCAAAGAGTTTATTAAACGCAATGGTGAATTCACAGTAAACATCGCTCTCATTCATCAGCAGAAATCCATACTGGGTGTGGTTTATGTCCCTGTAACACGCACACTTTATTTTGCTTCCGGACACAGAGGAGCTTATAAGATCATTCTTCAAAATGAAGAGGAAATTGTTCCTGAAGAGCTGATAGCTGCAGCTACAAAACTGCCGGTAGAGAATTCTTCGCGGAAATTTACGGTTGTTGCCAGCCGTTCTCATTTGTCAGAAGAAACAGAAATGTTCATTGCCGGCTTGCGGAATAATCACCCGGAACTGGAATTCATCTCCTCCGGAAGTTCTATAAAATTATGTCTTGTTGCTGAAGGAAGCGCCGATGTTTATCCGCGGTTCGCTCCAACCATGGAATGGGATACCGCCGCCGGACAAGCGATCTGCGAAATTGCAGGGATGAAAGTAACTGACTACAAAACAAACAAGCCTCTGCTCTATAACAAACAGGAACTGTTGAATAATTGGTTCATTGTTTCTTCATAAAGAAATTACGCAGGAAGACTGAATATAGTCAAGGAGAACCGCGTACTTTACGGGGTTTTTTTGTGTTTGAAACGTATTTATTTCGTATAATTGCATACACTTTAAAATAAGCTGAAATGAGTAAAGTCGCATTAATTACAGGAGTTACAGGTCAGGACGGTGCCTATTTAGCAGAACTGCTTCTTAGCAAAGGTTATATCGTTCATGGTATTAAGCGCAGAAGCTCTTTGTTCAACACCGATCGTATCGACCATTTATATAAGGATCAGCATGAAAAACAGGTTCGTTTTTTCCTTCATTACGGGGATTTAACAGATTCTACGAACTTGATCCGTATCATCCAGGAAACACAGCCGGATGAGATCTATAACCTGGCGGCCCAGTCACATGTAAAGGTTTCATTTGAAGCTCCTGAATATACTGCCAATGCAGATGCTATCGGCACACTAAGGATTCTTGAAGCGATCCGCATCCTGAAATTAGAAAACAAAACACGCTTTTATCAGGCATCCACCTCTGAAATGTATGGGCATGTTCAGGAAATCCCTCAAAAAGAAACAACTCCTTTCTACCCGAGATCACCTTATGGTGTGGCAAAAGTGTATGGTTTCTGGATCACAAAAAATTACCGCGAAGCTTATAACATGTTCGCCTGCAATGGGATTCTCTTCAATCATGAAAGCCCGATAAGGGGAGAAACATTCGTTACACGCAAGATCACACGTGCAGTAGCCAAAATACATCTTGATCTTCAGGATAAACTATTTCTTGGAAACCTGGATGCAGAGCGCGATTGGGGTCATGCAAAGGATTATGTGGAAGGAATGTGGATGATGATGCAGCAAAAAATCGCAGATGATTATGTTCTTGCTACCGGAAAAAAAATAACAGTGCGTAAGTTTGTCGAGCTGGCCTTTGCCGAAGTGAATATCACTTTGAAGTGGGAAGGTAAAGGAGTGGATGAAAAAGGGATCAATGCTGCAAATGGAAAAGTGGTGGTGGAAATTGATCCAAAGTATTTCCGCCCTACGGAAGTGGAATTGCTGATTGGAGATGCGTCGAAAGCGAAAAAGGATTTCGGTTGGGAACCAAGACATACACTTGAACAATTAGTGAAAGAAATGGTAGCAAGTGATGTGAAGTTATTTGAGCGCGATAAATATCTTTTGGATGGTGGTCATGATGTAAAGAATTTCCATGAATAATGAATAAAACGGATAAAATTTATGTTGCAGGTCATCGTGGTATGGTTGGCTCCGCAATTATAAGAAGATTACAAACAGATGGTTTTATGAACATCCTGACAAGGAGTTCAAAGGAACTTGATCTTAGAGATCAGCACAGTGTTGCTGATTTTTTTGCAAAAGAGAAGCCGGATCATGTATTTCTAGCTGCCGCTAAAGTAGGAGGAATCATTGCAAATAACACCTATCGCGCAGATTTTATATACGAGAATCTGATGATTCAGAGCAATGTGATCCATCATGCCTATCTCAATAAAGTTAAAAAACTAATGTTTCTAGGTTCATCCTGCATTTACCCGAAACTCGCACCACAACCCTTAAAGGAAGATTATCTGCTCACCGGATTGCTGGAAGAAACCAATGAACCTTATGCCATTGCAAAAATTGCAGGGATCAAAATGTGCGATGCATACAGAAGCCAGTATGGTTGTAATTTTATTTCAGTGATGCCCACCAACCTTTACGGGCCCAATGATAATTACGATCTAAAAAACTCTCATGTTCTCCCTGCGCTTATTCGAAAGTTTCATACCGCAAAAAAGGACAACGTGGATGCTGTTGAGATCTGGGGAACCGGAACTCCTTTAAGAGAATTTCTACATGCAGATGACCTTGCGGATGCATGTTTTTATTTGATGCAGAATTACAACGAGCCCGGACTGGTGAACATTGGTGTGGGGGAAGACATCAGCATAAAGGATCTAGCTTTGTTGATCAAAAAGGTGGTCGGGTTTGAAGGCGAACTCAAATTCGATACTTCCAAACCAGATGGAACTCCCCGAAAACTAATGGATGTAAGTAAACTGCATGGGTTTGGCTGGAAACACCTTATCAATCTGGAAGAAGGTATCCGAGAGGTTTATCAGGAAGTAAAGGAAAAACTCTAAGCAGAAAAAAGGATTGAATGAATCCCTGCTCAGTAAAGTCATAAAATATATTTACGCAATTGTGTATTCTCGGTGAAAAAACTTTTTTTCATATTCATTTTTTTGCCGGTATTCCTGAACGCCCAGCAAAATCTGCCCCTGAACAGGCAGTGGAGTCTGCCGTATAAAAAAAAACAGGCCCCGGTTGAGAATTCAAATGACAAGGATACTACCACCGGCGGCCATGTTGTCAATGGAATATATCCCGGGATCGATTTCGGTTCCGTATTTAAACCATCAATTCGTCAACCATTTCCTCAGAAAAAAGACAAATCCCAACGTTGGTTAAAACGCAAGGTAAAATCCGAAAGTTTTATTCTCGTAAATGATAGTACAGATCGTTTCAATCTGGCCATTGATCCATTACTGAATTTTGAATTCGGAACCGACTTCGCAGATAAAACACACGAAGCCTTGTATAAAAATACACGTGGTTTTCTGGCGAGAGGAAGCATTGGCGAAAAGTTCGTGTTCGAATCTTCTTTTTACGAGAATCAAAGCACTTTTGTAAAGTACATTGATAATTATATTATTGCAACGGATGATCTGTTTCCGCAAACCGCCAATTATAAATACAATGTTGTTCCCGGACAAGGCAGATCAAAGGCGTTTAAAACGAACGGCTACGATTATGCAATGGCTTCGGCTTATATTTCCTATACTCCATTCCGCATGCTCAACGTTCAGGTGGGGCATGGAAAACATTTTGTCGGAGACGGGTATCGATCACTCCTTCTTTCGGATAACAGTTTCAATTATCCGTATGCGCGCATCACTACCACCTACAAAAATATTCAATACACCAATCTGTATACATCCTTCATGAACCTCAGCAATGCAGGTGTGAAGACGCCCCCGAGTACAGAACGATTGTTTCAGAAAAAGACGGGAAGTTTTCAAATGCTAACGGTTGATCTCTGGAAACGATTGCAATTAGGACTATTTCAAGGGATGATCTGGCAGGCAGCGGATACAAACAACCGTCAACATGTGAGTTTTAACACCTTCGATCCTGTGATCGGAGTGAATGCATTGGTTTACGGGATGCATCATGAGAATAATATTCTGATGGGTGCTACTTTCAGACTGAAGATCGCAAAATCGATTTCCCTTTATGGTCAGTACATGATGGATGATGTTTATTCATCCAAGGACAAAGGAGATGTCAGAAAAAAGAATGGGTATCAGGTAGGATTTAAATATTACAATCTTTTTACGATCCGGAATCTTCACATTCAGGCGGAATACAACAGTGTAAGGCCCTATGCCTATGCTGCTGAAAATCCTTTGCAAAGTTATACTCATTACAATCAGGCTCTGGCGCATCCGATGGGAGCTAATTTTAAAGAGTTCATTGGTTTTCTGAATTACAGATTGTTTGATTTTTTTATTGAAATAAAAGCCAACTATGCCGAAAAGGGCACGGATACACTTTCGAATAATTTCGGAGGAAACATTTTCAGGTCGGATAATGTATTTCCCCTAACTCAGAAAATGGATGACATTTATACCACTCAGGGTTTAAAGACCTATATCACTTATCAGGATGTTCACATTGGTTATCTTGTGAATCCGGTTACCAACCTGAATATTTATGTCGGATTTTCCAATCGGGTGGAGAGAACGGATAAGTCCACAGCCAACACACAATTTGTTTACCTTGGAATCCGGACATCGCTTGCCAATTTTTATTATGATTTTTAAGCTGAATTGATATGGCATTTTTAATACTTGTTTTTTTAACCTCCTTTTTTGTTGTCCTTTTGTCGACGCCCTCGTTGATCAAGGTGGCGATCCTGAAAAGATTGTTTGATGCTCCGGGTGATACACGTAAACTTCATACACGGATGGTTCCGACGATTGGAGGGATCATTATTTTTGCCGGTACACTTTTTTCTTTTTCGCTCTGGTTTCCGAGCCGGAGTCTTCATGATTCCATTGACCTGCTGAACTCCATGGAAGATTATAAATTCATTGTTTCTACTTTACTGATCATGTTCTTTGTGGGCGTTAAGGACGATATCATAGGAACGGCTCCTGTTAAAAAACTGGTTGCACATGTGCTGGTCGGAATGGTGCTGGTTTTGATGGCAGATATCCGCATCGCCAGCCTTCATGGCATTTTCGGGGTAGAAGTGATCCCATATTGGGCCAGTGTTTTTCTCTCCTTATTCACTTACATTGTTGTGGTAAATGCGTTTAACCTGATTGATGGGGTAGATGGATTGGCAGGCGGAGTGGGTTTTATTGGATCCACCGCTTTCGGAGCTTGGTTTGCGTTGGCAGGCGATCCTGTTATGGCCTCGTTGGCCTTTGCATTGTCGGGATCCTTATTGGCATTTCTTATGTTCAATTTTTCCCCTGCCAAGATCTTTATGGGTGATTCGGGCTCACTTACAATCGGGTTGATCATTTGTATTCTTGCCATCCGGCTGATCAGTTATGATGTGGGATCCATTCGCAATGAGTTCATCCTTTCTATTTCTAAACCCATTTTTGCAATGTCTGTTTTGGTTTATCCTCTGGTTGATACACTCAGGATCTTTATTTACAGAGCGGTCAGAGGAGTGTCACCGTTTTCGGCCGACAGAAATCACCTTCATCACCGCCTGATCGATATCGGCTGCAGCCATAAAGGCACAGTGCTAATTATCTATGCAGTTAACTTGCTGATCATCGGTTTAACCGCGGTACTTTCCTATCTTGAAGCAAGTTATATACTTGTAATAGTCGGTAGTTTCGCACTTTTTATTGCACAGATCCCGTTTTTTATACAGAAGAAAAAGAACCGCAGCCTGCACAATGATTAATTATAAAAATAAATCGCTGTTTCTGTTACTCCTTTCAGTGATGAGTATGAGCGGGTATTCGCAGCAACTCAACTATACGCTCAGCCGTGATTTTCTTTGGGGATTTGATAATTATTACAATAACAAAGATCAGAAATTCCAGACCTTCGTAAAACCTTACCGCTATTCCGACATCGTCAAGATCAACGATTCTACAGCTGCTTTTCCCCGGTTGCTTGCAGGAACAAAAGCGGAGGAGCATGACAAAAAGAAAAAGAAATTCGTGATCGAAGTGTATCCTCTGATTACGTTGAGCAGTGGGTTCGAAGCAAGTAAAACACCTGTATTTACAAATGAGGTGGCCATCGGAGGACACTTGCTTGGAAACATCGGCGAAAAATTCTCCTTCAATTTTAAAGGGCTTGCAGGCAGGGGACTTTTCAATTCCTATGTGGATTCCATTATAAAGGAAACGAATGTGATCCCGGGAATGGGTTATGCCTATCACAGAAGCAACGACACCACCGGCCCTCACAAAACATACTCCTATCAGTATTTTTCAGGATATATCTCCTGGTCTCCCAATAAGATCTTTAACATTCAGGCAGGTCAGGATAAACATTTCTGGGGCGATGGATACCGTTCGCTTTTTCTTTCGGATGTAGCAGCCCCTTATCCTTTTCTGAAGATCACCACCAATGTATGGAAGTTAAGCTATGTGAATTTGTTTACAGCGATGAAGGATGCAACCCAACCTTCAGGACTTAAACAAGACCGGTTGAATAAGTATGCAACGTTCCATTACCTGGGATGGAATGCCACAAAGAGAATCAATATAGGAATCTTCGAGTCCATTATATGGCAAGGATCTGACAGTCTGCGTCACCGAGGATACGATGTCAATTATCTGAATCCTGTTATGTTTTTCCGTCCAACCGAATATTCCCTTGGATCGAGTGATAATGCATTTGTCGGACTAAGTTTCAAAATCAAACTGTTTAAGAAACAGCAATTTTACGGACAACTTTTACTGGATGAATTCTTATTAAAGGAAGTCCGGGCTCAGAACGGCTGGTGGGCAAATAAACAGGCTTTCCAGTTAGGTTTTAAGAGCTTTGACCTTTTTGGTTTGAAGAGGTTAAATCTGCAAACCGAGTTTAATTATGTAAGGCCTTACACCTATGCGCATGGAAGTGTTCAGCAGAATTACGGGCACATGAACCAACCGCTGGCTCATCCTTTGGGAGCCAATTTTACGGAGTCTGTTTCCTTTCTGAATTATCGCCACAAGAGATTCTTCTTTGAAGCAAAGTTCATTTATGCCGTGTATGGCGCCGACAGTGCAGGGACAGATTACGGGAAGAATATTTTTGTGTCCTACAGGAATCGTCCTTCAGAATATGGTCACTTTACGACACAAGGGTTTCAGGCAAATCTGATCACTGCATCGTTGAGAGCAGCATACATCCTGGATACTCGGATGAATCTGAAGCTCGAATTAGGTTTTGTGGAACGCATTCTTCAGACCAGTTATTTTATTAAAAAGACTCCGTATGTTTTCATCGGACTCCGAACAGATCTGAGTAATCTGTACGATGATTTTTAAAGGATGCCATTCGCTTTCCTGAAATACCTTTTTTGACAAGGGTCGCAATCCGAATCTGGATTTGCTTTCGATCCGGCAGCCGAAAGGATGTTTAATAAGTATTTTTCGGAATCTCCTTTCTCATTCCCATAATAATTGGTAAAATTGCATTCGATTTCAGAAAACCCTGCATTCAGGGTTCATCAACCACCAGAGATACAATAGAGATTTGCTTGCAGAAAACATACATACTGCCGGAAAACCAGTCACAGCAATGAGTAAAGTTCGCGATTACGGTCAATTTATCAAACTCCGCTTAGCTTCGCTGGTTGTATTGTCCGCAGCTATTGGTTTTGTGGTTGCCTCCGATCAGGTTGACTGGAAAAAGCTATTGTTACTGGTTGTAGGAGGATTTCTGGTGACAGGTGCGTCCAATGGCTTCAATCAGCTGATCGAACGGAATCTCGATAAACTCATGGACAGAACCCTCAATCGGCCTTTGCCTCAAGAGCGGATGACGGTGAATGAGTCGTTATTAGTTGCTTCCCTTACAGGAATAGCGGGTGTTTCCATCCTTTGGTTATTTATGAATCCTTTAAGCGGCATTCTTGGTTTGCTCGCTTTGGTACTTTATACGGCGGTATACACTCCTTTGAAAAGAGTGACTCCCTTTGCTGTATTTATCGGTGCTTTTCCCGGTGCTATTCCCCCATTATTAGGATGTGTAGCTGCCACGGAGGGTTTTGGAGAGATAAAGCTGGAGGCATGGATTCTATTTGCAGGCCAGTTCATGTGGCAGTTCCCGCATTTCTGGGCAATTGCCTGGGTATTAGATGATGATTACAAAAAAGCGGGCTTCCGAATGCTGCCTTCATTAGGAGGGCGAGACAAAAGCAGTGCTTTTCAGATCCTTGTATATACGTTGTTTCTTTTGCCAATTAGCCTGATGCCTGTATTATTCGGTGTTTCCGGAACGATATCAGCCATCGTGATTTCAGTTTGCGGGAGCCTTTTTCTCTATCAGGCTTATGTGCTTTATAAGGAATGTACGGTTGAAGCGGCAAGAAAACTCATGTTCGGATCATTCATTTACTTGCCGGTGGTGCAGTTGGCGGTAATGATCGGTAAATAAGATAATACAAAAACAAAATGGATAAAGTAGCCTATCAGGATGAACAGCGGTTGACACGTGAAAAAGTGGCGACACCCATGATGTGGGTAAGCA
The DNA here is from genome assembly GCA_030855265.1 of Bacteroidota bacterium. GTDB lineage: Bacteria > Bacteroidota > Bacteroidia > 2-12-FULL-35-15 > 2-12-FULL-35-15 > 2-12-FULL-35-15. The sequence goes on from JALYRR010000144.1 coordinate 9,683, forward strand.
TGGTGAGTATGTTCATGATATTTGCCGCACTCACAAGCGCCTATTATGTAAGGAAAGAAAAGGGCGACTGGCTGCAGATCGAATTACCTCAGTTGTTTTACATCAGTACCGCGATCATCATGCTTAGCAGTGTCACCATGAACTGGGTATTG
>JALYRR010000012.1:0-26516 GCA_030855265.1 Bacteroidota bacterium
AATTTCCTTACTTCCAGACGGCGCATCTGCTCTATGCAAAAAGCCTTCACAATCAGAAAAGCATTCATTACAATAATCAGCTGAAGATTACCGCAGCGTATGCAACAGACAGGAAAGTCCTTCATAGCCTGATCACGAGAGAACCCTTACAGGAAAAAGAATTCATTCAACCCATCCCTGTTCAACAGAAATCTGAAGTCCGTCAGGAAACTGTAGCGGAAAAAATCACCCCTGTTGAAGAATTAAAATCAGCAATCGTTACTGAACCGGAAAAACTTCCTGAGGTTGAAGCGGAAGCAGAACAAAAGATCCGGGAAGCGGTTATAGAGATGGTAAAAGCCGAGGTAACAGAGCAAAAGATCAGTTCTGAGATTCCTGCGGTTGAAGAAAAAGATTCCGATAAAGAAGAGCCGGTAGATTATTTTCCAAATGTTCCGGATAACCTGGAAAAGGAAGTCCTTGCTGAGGCGGTAAACGCGGAAGTCGAGATCGCGATACGTAACACACCCTTGGTTTTTGATCGTAAAAAGACGGAAGAGGAACCTGCTGAAACCATTGAATCGATTTTTGTTTTGAATCAGCCGGTGGAGCCTGAAATGAAGGAAAATCAGGAAACGGGAAAATTTAATCTGGAAACTGAGCATTCCTTTGCTGACTGGTTGAAACATGCAAACGAAGCGGGATCTGAAACTGCCAAAACAGGGAAAGAGACTGTTAATCAACCTGATGCTTTTGATCTGATAGATAAGTTTATCCGGGAAGAACCGAGGATTACCCGCACAAAGACAGAATTCTTTAGTCCGGTGAACATGGCCAAACAAAGTGTAGCAGACGATATTACGTTTGTAAGTGAAACACTTGCCAAGATCTATGTGCTTCAGGGTAATTATGCCAAGGCTCTGCAGGCTTATGAAAATTTACGCTTGAAATATCCAGAAAAAAGGCTTTACTTTGCAGCCCAAATAAAAAACCTGAGAAAACTAATTAGTCAACAGAAGCAGTAACAATTAAAAAAAGCAATAATTTACAATGGGACCAATCATTTCAATACTACTCGTAATCGTTTGTATACTCTTAATATTAGTTGTACTTGTTCAGAATTCAAAGGGCGGAGGTCTTGCTTCATCGTTCTCTTCCTCTAACCAGGTAATGGGAGTTCGCAAAACCGCAGATTTCCTTGAAAAAGCAACATGGACACTTGCCATTGCATTACTGGCTCTAAGTCTTATCTCAACAGCCTATAACAAACCTGTTGATGGGGTTGTTAACTCAGACGGATCTACTTCCAAAACCAAAGATATTGGTGCCGGAAAAACAGATGCTCCGACAACAGCAGCTCCGGGTGCCCCGGGATTACCAGCACCGGTTGCTGATCCAAATAAAAAATAATCCTGATAAAATATTTAATAAAATGTCAGAGTGTGACCAGCATTTCTGACATTTTTTTTTCCTGAACTGCAAAATTGTCGGAACAGGATCCAAAAAACGGATTGGTACAATTTCTGAAAAGGCAAATCGCAAAATTTTAATAAACTCAAAAAAATGAAAAGCAAAACGGCAAAAGTAAGCATCATGCCTCTGGCAGATCGCGTAATCATTGAAGCAGCTGCAGCAGAAGAAAAAACTGCCGGTGGAATCATTATCCCTGATACGGCTAAAGAAAAACCTCAAAGAGGAAAAGTAGTTGCAGTTGGTGCAGGAAAAAAAGATGAACCAATGACAGTAAAAGTTGGTGATACTGTTCTATATGGTAAATATGCAGGAACCGAAGTTCAGGTGGATGGAAAAGACCTTCTGATCATGAGAGAAAGTGATATTTTCGCAATCGTTTAGTACGAATAATATCGAATTGTAACGAATATCGAATCTCAAAAATTTCAAGTAGATAATTAACTAATTCCAAATCATAAAAAAATGGCAAAAGATATATTTTTCAATGTAGATGCGCGCGACAAACTAAAAAGAGGTGTTGATGCATTGGCAAACGCAGTAAAAGTAACATTGGGTCCGAAAGGGAGAAATGTGATCATCGACAAAAAATTTGGTGCGCCAAGCGTTACCAAAGATGGTGTAACAGTAGCGAAAGAAATTGAACTAAAAGATCCTGTTGAAAACATGGGAGCTCAGATGCTGAAAGAAGTAGCTTCCAAAACGGCTGATTCTGCAGGTGACGGAACAACAACAGCAACAGTACTTGCTCAGGCAATTGTTACTGCTGGTTTAAAAAACGTTGCTGCCGGAGCGAATCCAATGGATTTGAAAAGAGGGATCGACAAAGCAGTACTTGCGGTTGTTGAGAATTTGCAGAAGCAATCACAAAAAGTTGGTGACGACAATAAAAAGATCGAGCAGGTTGCGACTATTTCAGCGAATAATGACAATACGATCGGGAAACTGATTGCAGAAGCAATGAAGCGTGTGAAGAAAGAAGGAGTAATCACTGTAGAAGAAGCAAAAGGAACTGAAACCCATGTTGAAGTGGTGGAAGGTATGCAATTCGACCGCGGTTACATCTCTCCATATTTTGTAACGGATGCTGATAAAATGCAGGCTGTTCTTGAAACTCCATTGATCCTTATAACTGATAAGAAGATTTCCAATATGAAAGAATTGCTTCCGGTGCTTGAAAAAGCAGTTCAAACCGGAAAACCAATCCTGATCATAGCTGAAGATGTAGACAGTGAAGCACTTGCGACTCTGGTAGTAAACAAGATTCGTGGTTCTTTGAAAATCGCTGCTGTAAAGGCACCGGGATTCGGCGACAGAAGAAAAGCAATGCTGGAAGATATCGCGATCCTTACAGGCGGTACTTTAATTTCTGAAGAAAGAGGATACAAACTGGAGAATGCAGATCTTTCATTCCTTGGAACAGCAGAGAAAATCACCATCGATAAAGACAATACAACGGTTGTTGGAGGAAAAGGCAAAAAGGCTGATATCACTTCACGTGTGAACCAGATCAAAGCACAGATCGAAACAACTACATCTGATTACGACAAAGAAAAATTACAGGAGCGTCTTGCAAAATTAGCAGGTGGAGTTGCTGTGTTGTATGTTGGTGCCGCTACAGAAGTTGAAATGAAAGAGAAGAAAGACCGTGTTGACGATGCATTAGCAGCTACACGTGCAGCGGTAGAAGAAGGAATTGTACCGGGAGGTGGCGTTGCTTATATCCGTGCTATTGATGGATTAGAAAAACTAAAAGGTGCCAATGAGGATGAAACAACCGGTATTGCAATTGTGATCCGTGCAATCGAAGAGCCATTGCGCCAGATCGTTGCCAATGCAGGTGGTGAAGGTGCAGTAGTTGTACAAAAAGTTCGTGAAGGCAAAGGTGATTTCGGTTACAATGCAAGAACAGATAAATTTGAAAATCTGTTGGCTGCAGGTGTAATTGATCCTACTAAAGTAACACGTATTGCTTTGGAAAATGCAGCTTCAATCGCAGCTATGTTATTGACCACAGAATGTGTGCTTGCTGAACAAAAAGAAGAAGGTAATGCAATGCCAATGGGCAACCCGGGAATGGGTGGCATGGGCGGCATGATGTAATCTGTTTTTAATAAAGCAAAACCCTCTCCAGACCGGAGAGGGTTTTTTTTATGTTAAATTTCTGCTTATCGTAGAAATAATTCCACATTAATCGTATTTTTACTGGGGCCACAAAAATTGTGCTTAAAAAAATGCTTAAAAACCTGTTTATCCTATTTTTCGGAACCTGTTCTTTTCTTAATGCTCAGGAAGAATCACATCTTTTTCCCAAGCCTAAAAAAGAAAAAGGCCAGTTTTATTTTTCATGGGGATACAACAAAGACTGGTTCTCAAAAAGTGACATTCATTTCTCCGATGAAGGACATCCTGATCCGGTCAATAAATATACAAATTCTTCATATGATTTTGTGGTGTATGATGTCGAAGCGAAAGACCGTCCGGGTTTTAAGGATATTTTAAGAACGGATCTCACCATCCCTCAATATGTTTATCGCATTGGCTATTTTTTCAATAAAGAACATGATCTCGGGATTGAAATCAATTTCGATCATGCGAAATATGTTATGCGGCCTAATCAAACCTTGAGAGTAAAAGGCACGATCCACGGGCAGCAGATTGACCAGGACACCTTGATCACAGGAGATTTTCTTCATCTGGAGCATACTGACGGAGCCAACTTCATGATGGTGAATATTATGAAAAGACATACACTGCTTGGATCTAAAAACAACAAGCATGTTCTGCGAGGTGTTGTGAAATTAGGAGCTGGTGTTGTCATTCCAAAAACGTATGTAAGGATGTGGGGCGAAGATCTGGATAACCGTTTTCATGTTGCAGGATATTGTGCAGGATTAGAAACAGGTTTGCGTTATGAGGCTTTCCGTTATGTATTTCTTGAATATACAGCAAAAGGTGTTTTCGCAAATTACAACAGAGTACTTACAATGGGAACAGGAAAAGCGAATCATCATTTCTGGACGTTTGAAAACATTCTTGCATTGGGTTTACAATTTCCACTGTAAAAAAAATGTCGCCTGAATCAGCGACATTTTCCTTTTTAATTTTTACCTGAATTATTTAGAAAGCAATTCCTTCACAAGGATTGAAATAATTTTTCCATCTGCTTTTCCAGCAAGTTGTTTTGAGGCCGCTCCCATTACTTTCCCCATATCTGCAGGAGAAGTAGCGCCGAGTGTTCCAATGATCTTTACAACTTCCGCTTTGATCTCTTCTTCCGACATTTGTTTCGGTAGATATGCTTCAATTGCTGCAGCCTGAGTTAGTTCAACTTCGGCAAGTTCAGGGCGATTCTGTGTAGTATAAACCTCGGCGGTTTCTTTACGTTGTTTGACCATCTTTTGAATGGCTTTCATTTCGGATTCATCGGTATATCCTTCCGGAGATGTTTTCAAAAGAAGTATTGCCGATTTAACAGCGCGTAAGGCTTCCAGTTTTGCCGAATCTTTCGCAAGCATTGCAGCTTTTATGTCTGCATTAATTTTTTCTTCCAGTGCCATATTAGTTTTTTTAATGTTCCCGTAAAGTTAGAAATAAAGAATGGAAATCAATCAGGATACTCCGATGCTTTTTTCAAACATTGCTTTTCATTTCTGGCTCGAATACTTCAAGCTTTTAATCACGGTGCTCATCAAAAATAAAACATCCCGCTTCGAATACGCTCGGAGCGGGATGAATCATTACTTAACCCAAAACTTATTAATCTACATTATCGTGCAGAAAAGAATTATTCGGTTTGATCTCCACTTTTTTATCTTCGTTTTCAGACAGAGTGTATCTTGAAACTGTGGATTCTGAAGAATGCGGAGTTGAATCAAGCGTAACGTTGCGTCTCTTGTAAGCAGGCTCGTTTTCAAGTTCTGACAAACCATTCGGCGACTTCAACTTAAAGCTCAACTCTTTCAGTTTAGCTACTCTATCCTGAGCTTTTTTCAATTGTTCGTCTGTTTGAACCTTGGCGATGAATGAATTCTCCTCATTGCTTTCCACTTTTTCATCGTTTACATTCGCAATCAGATATGGCTCATCCGTACTTACTTCCGAAGTGATATTCAGATTCGAATTTGTGATCTCGAATTCAAAAGTGATCTGCTCTTCAGAAGGAGTGATAACTTCCTCTTCTTTCAGGAACATAAAAGGTTCAGAACTAACTTCAGAAATTTCTTCGATTTTTTCTTCCGCCTTTACTTCAATTACATTCGATGTAAGTTCTTCCTGCTTGATATAAGAAGTCATTTCTTCTGCTTTCGGAGTGATGGTAATAGAAGCAGCTGCAGGAGTCTCCACTTTTACCGGCTCATCCATCAAGGAGAACACTTTTTTAGCAGGTGCTTTTTCAACTTGAATTCCAAGATCTTCTTTTGAATTGAATCCGGTTGCGATAATCGTTACATTCACTTTATCTCCAAGTGATGCATCCACTCCGTATCCTTTGATCACTTCCGCCGTCATTCCGGCAGCATCCTGAATATAATCTGTGATCTCACCCAGTTCATCCATTGTGATCTCATCTTCACCACAAGTAACATTCACAAGAACATAACGTGCCCCTTTGATATTGCTGTCATTTAACAACGGAGAAGACATTGCCTGCTCAACAGCACGCAAAGCACGATGTTCACCACTTGCCTGTGCAGACCCCATGATGGCCACACCGCTATCCTTCATTACAGTTTTCACGTCGTTGATATCCGTGTTGATCTGAAGAGTGGTAGTAATAATATCAGCAATTCCTTTTGCAGCTGTTGCAAGAATATCATCTGCATGACCGAATGCTTCTGTTACTTTCAGGTTACCATAGATCTCGCGCAATTTATCATTGCTGATCACGAGCAGCGTATCCACATTTGCTTTCAATGCTTCAAGACCTTCATCTGCCTGAAACTTACGCTTCTTCCCTTCAAATCCGAAAGGAATGGTAACAATACCGACAGTCAGGATACCCATTTCTTTCGCAGCTTTCGCGATGATCGGTGCAGCACCTGTTCCTGTACCACCACCTAAACCAGCAGTAATAAATACCATTTCGGTATTATTGGCAAGGAGCGCTTTTACTTCTTCGATATTTTCAATGGCAGCATTCTTACCTACTTCAGGTAGAGATCCGGCACCACGACCTTTTGTTAAACTTGCTCCAAGAACGATCTTTAAAGGCACAGGAGAAATATCCAATGCCTGCTGATCAGTATTGCAAACAATAAAATCAACGCCTTTGATGCCTTGTTTATACATGTGATTAACCGCGTTGCTTCCGCCTCCGCCTACTCCGATCACTTTTATTATGGATGAGTTATCCAGGTGCAAATCAAATTTCATCATGATAGTTTGTATTAAAATCGTTGATATTATTGCCTTTTAAGCTATGTTACTTGTTTTCAATGTATAAAATTGCCGCTTTTTTTAATGTGGATTTAACACAGTCACTGATAGTTACTAACTTTTGAATGTTAATTCCCGACACATTTTTCTACTTATTGTTGTGCAGTATCCTCATCAAAGAATTTTTTGATCTTATCAAAAAAGCCTGTTGATTTTTCTTTTGAGTGCCCTTTAATTGTGGTGGTTGAAGTAGTAGCTTCTTTTTTAGTTTGTTTCTCTACCATCTGAACCCCTTTCATAACAAGACCTACAGAAGTAGCAAACAGTGGCGAGGTGACATCTTCACTTCCTTTGGCAAGATGTTCATTCGGATATCCAACGCGGGTATCCATTCCCGTTATGTACTCCACCAATTGAGTCACATGTTTCAACTGAGCACCACCTCCTGTGACAACAATACCTGCGATGAGTTTTTTCTCATATCCGGAATTTTTGATCTCATAATACACATGCTCAACGATCTCTTCCATTCTCGCCTGAATGATGGCGGATAAATTCCTTACAGAAATCTCCTTGTGCGGACGCCCTCTTAATCCCGGGATCGAAACGATCTCATTTTCCTGATTCTCACTTGCGAGTGCCGAACCGAATTTAATTTTCAGCAACTCAGCCTGACTCTTTATAATCGTACATCCCTCTTTTATGTCCTCTGTAATCACATTTCCTCCGAAAGGAATCACTGCGGTGTGCCGGATGATGCCATCCTGGAAGATCGCAACATCGGTAGTTCCTCCGCCGATATCGACCAGCACCACTCCTGCTTCTTTTTCTTCATCACTCAGCACAGCATCTGCAGAAGCCAGAGGCTCCAACGTAAGTTCTGAAACTTCCAAGGAAGCTTTGTGTACACATTTATAAATATTCCTTGCTGCAGCGATTTGTCCGGTGATGATATGAAAATTCGCTTCAAGCCGGATGCCTGCCATCCCGATCGGATTTTTAATTCCCTGCTCGTTATCAATGATGTATTCCTGAGGTAAAACGTGGATGATCTCTTCTCCGGGAAGCATCACCAGTTTGAACATATCATCGATTAATGCATCAATGTCTTTCTGAGAAATCTCTTCTTCAACACTTGAACGCGTTTTGATCCCCCGGTGCTGTAAACTTTTTATGTGTTGTCCAGCAATTCCCACATTCACCACTTTAATATCCACACCGGATTTTGTTTCCGCTTCAGCCACTGCGGTACGTATGGATTGAACAGTTTGATCAATATTCTGCACAACACCACGTGCCACACCGAATGATTCGGATTTTCCCATTCCAAGGATCTCAATCTTTCCGAATTCATTTCTGCGACCCACGATCACAACGATCTTTGTTGTTCCGATGTCTAAGCCGACTACTATTTCTGATGGTTCCATGATTATTTTACTTTTTAGTACAGACGATTTGATTTTTAAATTTCAAGTTGATTACTGAATATTTATCCCACCAGCCGGTCGTATTCAGGCCCTGCTGATAAAAGGTCATTAGTTTTTTAAATTTCTCATCCATGAAGGTGGTGTCCCCGAAAATAATTTTCTGATCACCAGCCATCGGAACGAGTTCTATGTCTTTTTCCGAATTCACATAGATCTGCTGAACCTGTGATCTCCAGAATTCATTCCCTCTAATGTATTTCGCCATTTCAAAAAGATCGTCGAGCATGCTGATCTTACCAAGGAGGGTATCTTTCCCGATTTGCTCTGCTGAATACTGATACCGTTTTGCATACGGTTCCATGATGAGGCCGTTAGCCACCAGTACATTCATGGTGTATTTGTCGGAGAGTGGCATCAATGTTCCTTCTTCATCCAGGTAATAACTATCGCCATCGGCATTTATTATCCGTATGACAGGTTTACGTTGTTTGATATTGACTGTGAGCTTCCCGTTGATCCCAATAAAAACTTCTGCATTGGCGATGGCGGCATGACTGTTCAATACATTTTCAAGTTCGGTCACATTCACTGTGAAACGGGGCTGGCCAATTATAGAATCGCCTCTTGATATCAGTAATTTACGGATATCGATCTGATCGATAAAATACAATTCTTTATCCGGGGCTACGTTGATCTCAATATCAGAACACAACATTGCATCCTGCTCTTTGTTAACGAAACCTAAACTCAACAGCAAGCCCACCGACAAAATTGTCCAGAGTGTGATCATGAGTATTTTCTTCAGCTTTTGCATCATGCCTTTACTGTAAGTCGTTTTCGTATCGGTTCCACTAACATGTCTATATCCCCGGCTCCCATCGTAAGTAGAACCTCCACATTTCTTTTTTCGATCTCATCTATAAGTTCCACTTTGCTGCAAATACATTTTTTTGCTGAATGCATTTTATTCAGCAGCATTGCTGAACTAACACCTTCAATGGGTAATTCCCTTGCAGGATAGATCTCGAGCAGAATACACTCATCCAGAAGGTCAAGACTTCTTGCAAAATCATCCGCAAAATCACGAGTGCGAGAAAACAAATGAGGTTGAAATACACCGGTGATCTTTTTACCCGGATACATTTCCTTAGCAGAACTAATGGTAGCTTTTAATTCGGCAGGATGATGTGCATAATCATCAATAAATACCAATGCCTCCGATTTAATATGATAATCAAATCTCCTCCGGACACCTTTGAAGGACTTCAGAGCTTCCCTTATGTGCTCTTCCGAAATGTTCATGCAACAAGCCACTGCAACAGCAGCCAGTGAATTTTCGACATTGTGTAAACCGGGTAGGCCGAGTGTCATGTTATAATAGATCGCTTCCGGTGTGATGATATCATAATGATAAGATCCATTCTTTATCTCGATTCCCTGAGCGAAATAATCTGAATTCTCATCGCTGACTGAATAGGTAATGGCGTTTTTTTCTGAATCAACTTTAGAAACAATACTTTTCTTTAGAATCAATTTACCTGTTACCTGCTTTGCAAAAAGTGAGTAGGATTCCAACACCGAACCTTCATTTCCGTATATGTCCAGGTGATCAGCATCCACAGAAGTGATCACAGCTAGTTGTGGATGCAGAGTAAGAAATGACCTGTCATATTCATCTGCTTCCACCACCACCAGGTTAGCAGAAGTGGGTTGCAGATGACTTGCCTGAAGATCTTTACTCAACAACAAATTTGTGTTATAATTCTGCGTGATTCCTCCCAGAAAAGCAGAAGGATCCAGCCCTGCGGTTTTCAGAATATGAGCAATGAGGGAAGATGTTGTTGTTTTTCCATGGGTTCCGGCAACTGCAATGGTGTTTGTTGATGCAGTGATCATCCCTAATACCTCTGCACGTTTCCGCAGATTAAATCCGTTCGATCTAAAAAACGATAATTCATTATGATTGGCAGGAACAGCAGGAGTATATGCAATAAGAACATTACCGATAGCAGTAGGATTTTTAAAGCCATCCTCAACAAGATCCATGTTATCATCGAAGTGAATGTTTATTCCTTCTGCTATCAATTCATCTGTAAGCTTCGTACTTGTTTTATCATACCCGCCAACGTGTTTTCCCATGGCCTTAAAATAGCGGGCAAGCGCACTCATACCGATTCCGCCGATCCCGAGAAAATACACATGTGATATATTTTTCAGTTCCATGTTAGGAGTTGCTTTTGCTATTTATCATGCTTAATACTTCATTTGCGATCACGGCAGCCGAATTTTTAAAAGCCAATCCGGAAATATTCAGGGATAATTTAGTACAAAGTTCTTCATCATTGATCAGCTTCAGGGCCACATCACACAATTTGGATCGTGATTCAGAATCTTTTATCAATATTGCAGCATTGTAATTCACGAGCGCCATTGCATTTTTTGTCTGATGATCCTCTGCTACATTCGGAGAAGGAATGAGGATGCAAGGTTTTTGAACGAGACACAATTCAGAAACTGAGCTGGCACCTGCACGTGAGATCACAAGATCTGCAACCGCATAGGCGTAGTCCATTTTATGAATAAAATCAAATGCTTTAATTCCGTTGTTTTCAAATTTCCCGACAGCCTCTTTTGCTGTTTCAAAAAACCCCTTTCCTGTTTGCCAAAGGAGTTGAATATTATTTTTCGCAAATGCTTCGAGGCAATTCAACATACTTTCATTGATCGTCCGTGCGCCAAGACTCCCACCAATTACAAGGATGGTTCTTTTCTCTGCACTTATTCCGAAATACTCAAGGGCTCTTGCCTTCTTTCCTTCCAAGCTCAGAATATCCTGTCGGACAGGATTGCCTGTCAGCAGAATTTTTTCCTTAGGAAAATACTTTTCCATGCCGCTATAGGCCACACAGATCTTATCTACTTTTTTAGCGAGCAATCTATTTGTGATGCCGGGATATGAATTCTGTTCCTGAATAAGTGTGACGATGTCTTTTGAACTGGCGACATGAAGCATGGGTCCGCTGGCAAATCCACCTGTTCCAATGGCAGCATGCGGCTTAAAATCCTTCATGATCTTTCTTGATCTCATCAGGCTACTCAGGACTTTAAAAGGAAAAGCAAAATTCGAAAGCGTAAACCTTCGCTGTAAACCGCTGATCCATAATCCTTCGATCGGGAATCCGGCAGCCGGAACCTTTTCCATTTCCATTTTTCCAATTGCACCAACAAATAAAAATTGCGTATCCGGACGAAGCACTTTTATCGCATTCGCAATGGCAATAGCAGGAAAGATATGTCCTCCTGTGCCACCTCCGCTTATTATGATCCTAAGCTGGTTCAACAACGCCTCCTTTTTCTGTGCTGTCGCTTTCACGACTTACACTTAAAATGATACCCAACGCAATGCTCGTAAACCAAATAGAAGTCCCACCCATGCTGATCAATGGCAAAGGCTGACCGGTGACAGGAAAGAGATTCACTGCGACAGCCATATTGATCATTGCCTGAAAAACCAGACTGAATGTTAGTCCGATCGCGAGCAAACTTCCGAACGTCTTTTCGCTTTTATTAGCAATCTTAATCCCCCGAAATAATAAAATGACATATAAAAAAACAATGAAGACAGCAGTGATGAGCCCCCATTCCTCTATAACAATTGCATAAATAAAATCCGAAGAAGCCTGCGGAAGAAAATTACGTTGCATGCTGTTACCGGGACCTTTACCAATGATCTCACCGGTTGCAATGGCGATCTTTGCCTGGTCGGCCTGAAAATTTGTCTCCGTGTCCCCACTAATAAAATTTTCCACGCGTGCCTTCCATGTTTGTCCGCGAGGAATCGCATTCGGGAAATTATAAACAAGAAGTATGATGAAACCGATCATCACTATACCCGAACCCATCAGTATGAGTAAATGTTTTCCATTCATTCTTCCAATGAACATCAAAACAAAACAGGTCATGAATAATAATGCTGCCGTGGAAAAATTAGCAGGTAGAATTAAAGCGCATATGATAGCTACCGGGATTACGATGGGAAGGAAACCCTGTTTAAAATCCTTGATCACATCCTGCTTAATGGAAAGCATCCTCGCAACATAGGTAATAAGGGCGAGCTTGGCAAAATCCGAAGTTTGAAATGTGAGCGAAGTTCCGGGTATAGCCAACCATCGGCTTGCATCACCCGCGCTGATCCCATTCAATAATGTATACAACAAAAGAGGGGCTGCTACGAAAATGGCAATCTGAGAGATCCTTGAAAAATAAGAATACTTTACTTTATGAACCAGGTACATCAGGAAAATGCCGGAGGCAACAATAAATATGTGCTTGATGAGATAAGAAGCAGTATCACCGTTCTTGTAGCGATAAGCAAGTGCTACGACGGAACTGTAAACCACCAGGATCGACAAAAGCGAAAGAAGCAGCACCACTGTCCAAATGACCTTATCGCCTTTTATATATTTTAACAGGTTCAATGTATTAATTTTATAAAATTTATGCCTTCAAACTCTTTACTACAGACCTAAACTCGGTTCCGCGAAACTTGTAATTTTCCGGATGTCCGCAGGAAGGTGAAAACAAGACAGCATCACCTGAGCGTGCATAATAGGAAGCAATTTTTACTGCTTCACGAATTGTAAATGCCTGAACAAACAACAAATTATGCGAAGAGAAATGCTTCAGAATATGATCACTCTTATACCCCATGTAGATAACAGCCACCACCTTTTGTTTCATTTGCTGCGCCAGTATAGAATAATCGCTTTCTGCATCATCTCCTCCAATTATCAGAACAACAGAAGTTTCAATAGATTCCAGGGAATTCCGGCTGGCCGTTAAACGAGTAGATCGCGCATCATTAATAAAGGCAACGCCATTTACTTCATCCACAAATTCCATGTGATGATCATCATCCGAGGATCTTACAGGTTCACGAGACAATAATCTCTGATCTGTCTTCGACCCGTTATTTTCTATTTTACTTTCTTCTGTCATCTGGTTTTTTTAAAATAAACACAAACAAAAATTTACAATGCTCTTACTGCCTGTTTGAATTGAGTCCCGCGATCCTCGTAATTCTCAAAAAGGTCAAAACTGGCGCAAGCCGGTGACAATAAAACCGTATCCCCCTTTTTACCTAATTTATAGGCATGAGCAACCGCTTCTTTTGCCGAATTCGCTTCCAGAATAGTATCCACCATTTCTCCGAATGCTTTCAGAATTTTTTTATTGTCAGCGCCTAAGCAAATGATTGCCTTTACTTTTTCTTTTACAAGATCATTCAACATCGAATAATCATTTCCTTTATCGACACCACCAAGTATCAGGATCACCGGGTTATTCATACTTTCCAGTGCATACCATGTTGAATTCACATTCGTTGCTTTGGAATCATTGATGAACTCAATTCCATGAACATTGCCCACCATTTCGAGACGGTGATCAATGTTATGGAAATCAGAAAGACTCTCGCGGATAGATTCTTTTCTGATGTCCACCAGTTTACCGGTAACACCTGCAGCCATTGAATTGTAGATGTTGTGTTTACCTTGTAGTGCTAGTTCTTGTATTGTCATAAATAAAGTGTTTGTGTTGTTTGTGTTTATTACTAATTGTTTGTTTTCATTTAGAAATGCTCCTTGTTCCACTGTTTGTTTGATAGAAAAAGGATACTGTTTTGCCATAATGTTTCGGCTGGCAACGCCTTTTGCTGTTTCTTCGTCGTCCATGCAATAAATAAATGCATCTTCTTCTGTCTGGTTCCTGATCACTCTAAATTTTGAATCCGCATAATTTTCAAGCTTGTTATCATACCTGTCCAAATGGTCAGGTGTTATGTTCAGTAACAAGGCTATATCCGCTTTGAATTCAAACATTCCATCCAACTGAAAACTACTCAGCTCCAGAACGTAATAGTCAAAATCATTCTCTGCCACCTGCATGGCGAAGCTTTGTCCGACATTCCCTGCCAGGCCCACATTCAAACCTGCTTTCTTCATCATGTGATAAGTGAGAAGAGTGGTGGTGGTTTTGCCATTGCTTCCTGTAATGCAGATCTTCTTCGCATTTGTATATCTTCCTGCGAATTCGATCTCTGAGATCACAGGAATCTTTCTCTGCAAAAGTTTCTTTATCAATTCTGCATTATCCGGGATGCCGGGACTTTTCACCACTTCACTTGCATTCAGGATCAGAGATTCGGTGTGCTGCTCTTCTTCCCAGTCAATACCATATTTTGAAAGAACGTCCTTGTACTTATCTTTTAATTTTCCTTTATCAGAAAGGAATACTTCAAATCCTTTTTTCTGAGCCAGCACTGCTGCACCCACTCCACTTTCGCCACCACCAAGGATCACCAGCCTCAACCTCAGCCCAGCACTCTCCAATGGAGAGCTGGCTGATTCATTTTGGTTATGGTTTTTTTCATTCATATATTTTGCCTTCAATCTATCTCTATCTTAATTTTAATGTCACAATCGTTAATACAGCAAGCATGATCCCGATGATCCAAAAACGGGAAACGATCTTTGATTCATGCATTCCCAACTTTTGATAATGGTGATGAAGAGGAGCCATTTTAAACAACCGGTTCTCCCGTGCATGTTCGATCCCGAATTTGTTCTTCATGCGTTTGAAATAGGCAACTTGCATCATGACAGATAAATTCTCCACCAGGAAAACACCGCATAAAATCGGGATCAATAATTCTTTTCTGATAGCGATCGCGAAAACTGCAATGATTCCTCCCAGTGCAAGACTCCCCGTATCACCCATAAAAACCTGCGCAGGAAATGAATTGTACCAAAGAAATCCGACACAAGCTCCTACAAAAGCTGCGATGAAGATCACGAGCTCGCCGGAGTTAGGGATGTACATGATGTTCAGATAATCAGCAAAAACAGTATTACCAGAAACATAAGCGAGGATGCCGAGCACAACACCTATGATCGCGGATGTACCTGTCGCCAGCCCGTCGATTCCGTCAGTAATGTTTGCTCCATTTGAAACAGCTGTTACGATCAGGATCACAAAAGGAATAAAGATGAGCCATGCCCATTTCTGATAATTATCACCCATAAAAGAAAGCAGGGAGGAATAATCGAACTCGTTGTTCTTCACAAAAGGGATGGTCGTTTTCATCGATTTTGTTTCCACGGTAGAATACTGCGGAAGTTTCGGGGTCTGATCAGAACCACTTACAACTTCAGTTGGAAATGCAATTTGTCCGGAATACAATTTTTCTTTCACCACCACACCATCATTAAAATAGAGAGTGATCCCTACGATCAGTCCGATCCCGATCTGACCCAATACTTTGAATTTCCCTGCAAGGCCCGCTTTGTTCTTTTTGAACACTTTGATGTAATCATCCAGAAAACCAATGGCTCCTAACCATACAGTGGACAAAAGCATCAGGATGATATAAACATTGTGAAGCTTCGCAAATAACAAAGTAGGGATCACGATCGCAGAGAGGATAATAAGTCCGCCCATTGTCGGAGTACCTTTTTTCTGCATCTGTCCATCTAAGCCCAGATCCCTGATTGATTCGCCAACCTGTTTTCTGTGCAGCAGATCAATGATTCTTTTACCAAAAACGAGGGAGATCAATAAGGAAACAATCAATGCCATTGCAGCACGGAAGGAGATGTATTGAAATACCCCTGCTCCGGGAACATCAAATTGCCTGTCTAAAAAATCGAATAAATAGTAGAACATTCGTTAATCTGTTAGATTTCTATTTTTCAAATAATTTCAAATTCTCCTGCAATACCAACATATCGTCGAAGTCATGTTTTACACCTTTGATCTCCTGATATTTTTCATGTCCTTTTCCGGCGATCAGGATAATGTCACCAGGCTGAGCATAACTGCATGCGGTTTTGATCGCTTCACTTCTTTCTGTGATTGCAATGGTCTTTTTTCTGTTCACGCCGTCAACACCCTTTTGCATTTCTTTAATGATTTCCTCCGGACTTTCACTCCGCGGATTGTCGGAAGTGAGAATGACCCGGTTGCTTAGGTCGCCCGCTATCTGTGCCATAACAGGGCGTTTACCTGCATCACGATCTCCACCGCAACCAACAACTGTAATCACCTGCTCATTTCCTGTCCGGATATCACGAATGGTTTTGAGAACATTCATCAATGCATCCGGCGTATGGGCATAATCAACAATTCCAATAATTCCGTTATCGGTACGGATATACTGAAAACGACCTTCTACTGAACTAAGGGTGCTAAGAGTTGTAAGCACACTTACCTTATCTTCCTTTAACAGAATTGCCGTTGAATAAACAGCCAGCAGATTATAGGCATTAAAACTTCCTATCAATTTGCTCCACACTTCCTGATTATCGATATTCAATAACAAACCACTGAACTGATTCTCCACCACCTTGCATTTAAAGTCGGCCATTGAACGCAGCGAGTAACTTTTTTTAAGGGCTTTGGAATTCTGAAGCATTATATCACAATTCACATCATCCTTATTCGTGAGAGCGAATGCGTCAGCACCAAGCATATCAAAAAATCCTTTCTTGGCTTTGATGTAAGCATCGAAAGTTTTATGGTAATCAAGATGATCATGTGTAATATTGGTAAAGACTCCACCCGTGAAGTGAATCCCCGCAATCCGGTTCTGAACAACAGCATGAGAACTTACTTCCATAAAGCAATGGGTGCATCCTTTCTCAACCATCTGGCAAAGCAGTGCATTGAGCTGTATTGAATCCGGCGTTGTATGCGTGGCAGGCATCACCTCATTGTTGATCTGATTCTTTACTGTAGATAACAAGCCTGCCTTGTATCCCATCTTTTTAAAAAGATTAAAGAGCAGAGTAACGGTTGTTGTTTTTCCGTTTGTCCCGGTTACACCGACCAGCTTTATCCGTTCGGAAGGATTATCATAAAAATTTGAAGCGATGATCCCCATTGCCTGTGAAGGATCTTTCACTTTGATATAAGTTACTTTCTCATTCAGCGATGCAGGCATTTCTTCGCAAAGGATAGCGATCGCACCTTTGGAAATTGTTTCATCGATGTATTTATGTCCATCGCTGAGTGTTCCTTTTACTGCAACAAATAAGCTATCCTTTTCGATCTTTCTGGAATCAAAACTCAGGGACGTGATCGCAACATTGGTGGAACCTTCCACTTCAATGAGGGCGACTTTGTACAATATGTCTTTGAGCAGTTTCATTTTTTATATCAATTGCAATATGATCTGAGTTCCTTTAGTAAATGCAGCACCTGCCTGAATTGATTGCTTGGCAACGGATCCGCTTCCAATCAGTTTTACTCGCATACCATTATTTTCCAGGAGATACAAAACATCTTTTGCGGTCATGCCGAGAAGATTCGGAACAATACCTCGCTTTAAAGCCTGCTCCGTATTTTTTCCGGTGAGTGTAATGGAAGTTGAATCATTGGAGCTTGTACCAACCCATTCGGAATCAAGTTCTGGATTGGTTGAGCGGATCTTCAATGCTTTCAAAACATAATTCACATCCGACTGAGTTCCTCCTTTTACTGATGGAACCCTTGATGCAAAAACGGGTTGAACATCATTGATCTCTTTATGGATCTCCAGACTTGATGAATAAACTTTATCAGCAACATCCTTAAAAACAGGACCTGCTACAGCGCCTCCGTAATATGCATCACCGCTTGGAGCACTTACCACGACGATGCATGCGTACTTAGGATTATCAGCAGGAAAATATCCAACGAAGGAAGCCTGATAGGTCATTTTACCATTGACCATTCCCATTTGAGCAGTGCCTGTTTTTCCAGCGATGAGGTAATCTGCAGCTTTCAAACTTTTTGCAGTACCATGTGAAACAACTCCTTCCATCATCTTCTTTGCTTTCTTCACTGTTGCCTCTGAACAAATTGCAGGATTGATCACTTCTGGTTCGAATGTCTTGATCACCTTACCACGTTTGCGGATTTCCTTTACAAACATCGGACGCATCATTTTCCCGTTGTTGGCCACAGCACTGTAGTAATTCAGGATCTGCAAAGGACTGATCCTCGTTTCATACCCATAGCTGATCCATTGCAGAGAAATTTTCGACCATGATTTATCATCGGTATTTTTAATGTAGGGAACAGCTTCACCCGGAATTGGAATGCCTAATGGAGCATTCAGATTCATTTTATAAAGGCGGTCAATGAATTTCTTTGGATCCTTGGCATAATAGCGGGAGATGATTTTGGTAACACCAACATTCGAAGACAGTTCAAAGACTTCCTGCACAGTGAGAATGCTTTTCTCCGGAGGATGAGAGTCGGCCACTCTTTCGTTACTGTAATAGCAAACACCATTTCCGATATCTACTTTCTCTTCAAGACTAACATTAAAATCTTCCATCACAGCAATGAGTGAAGGCAATTTAAATGTAGAGCCTGGTACAGTTGCGACACCAACTGCATAATTCAGGTTTTCAAGGTAAGAGGCCGTGTCCTTGTAATTTCTTTTCAAATTGGCGATCGCTTTTACCTCGCCTGTTTTGATCTCCATTAAAATGAGACAACCGTGATCAGCTCCGTGTTTCTTTAAGGAATTCATCAAAGAATTTTCCGCTACATCCTGTACATTGATGTCGATGGTTGACACGATATCACTCCCGTCTTCGGGATCAATTTCGTTGTCGTCGTTGATTGGTCGCCAAACATTTCCTGCAATTTTCTGCATCCAGCGATGACCTCTTTTGCCTTGAAGAATACTATCAAAGGCCACCTCAAGGCCATAGGATTTTCCGGTGCCATTCTCATTTATCTTCCCGATCGTACGAGCTGCCAAAAATTGAAAAGGACGTTCCCTTTTATTGGTTTGCAGGTAAACAAATCCTCCCCGGTTTTTTCCACGGCGCAGGATGGGAAATTTTTTCATTTTCTGCAGATCCGTATAGGAAACATCCCGCTTCAGCATTACCCAGCGATCTTTCTTATTGCGTGCTTTTACAAGCATCTTTTTATATTCCCTCTGGGATTTGTCTTTAAAAAGATTGGCCAGGCAATAAGCCAATGAATCAACATGCTTGCTGAAGATCTCATCTGTGATTGCCTGAGTATTTACATCTATACCCGTTTCAAAATAAGGGAGAGAGGTAGCAAGGAGGCTTCCGTTCGCGTCGTAAATATTTCCGCGTACAGCTTCAATATCAAAAAATCTGGTGGAAAGGTTTTCTGCTTTGGCTTTCAGGGCATCGCCTTCAACGAATTGAATGACACAGATTTTGGCAATAATAGCGACACCGAAAAGGCATATAAAAAAATATATGAGATATACACGCCAGAGTATGTCTTTTTTAACTTCCAACTATCTTAATCTAATTGAGGGGTTGTGTTAACTGTTCTTACTATAATTTTTTTAGGAGGCACTACTGACTCCTTAATTCCGGTTTGCTGTTTTGCAAGTTCTTTCGCGACTTCTGTTTGTTTACTTTTTATAACAAGCGAATCTTTTACTACAATGTATTGGGTCCGCAGTTCCTTGATTTCATTTGTCAGCCTGTTTACTTTTCTAACCTGATCATCTGCGTAATAACCGTTGGCGATGTAACAGATAGCAAGAAATGAAAGAAAAAAAATGAAAGGCAAATGTTTAATCGTTGCTTCCTTTGAAAGAAAACTCCCGCTAACAACATTCACAACACCTCGCACCACCTTGTTGTCCTTTGCAGGCTTCACAGGTTTTACTTCTTCCGCTTTGGGTGTTTCCTTGAACTTGTTACTCATTCTTATGCAGGTATTGATTCTTTGGCAATTCTTTCAATGAAGGATGAAAACAGGTAATTTTAATCTGAACTATTTCTTCTCGGCTATTCTCAGCTTTGCACTTCTTGCGCGGCTGTTGATCTCATTTTCTTTATCAGAAGGAACAATCGGCTTTCTGGTGATCTGTGTAAATGGAGTAAGAGGGTTTCCAAAAAAATCTTTGTCTATCTCACCTTCAAATTTCCCGCTTCTCATAATATTCTTCACCAATCGGTCTTCGAGAGAATGATATGCAATAACAACAAGTCTTCCACCCGGTTTTAAAACCTCCATACTCTGAAGAAGAAGATCCTGAAGTACATCAAGTTCTTTATTAACTTCAATCCGGAGCGCCTGAAAGACCTGAGCATAGTACTGATTCTCTCTCCCGCGCTTCACACATTTTTCAATGGTGCTTTTCAGGTCCGCCACAGTATCGATCCGGTTTTCTTTTCGGGAATGAAAAATTACATTCGCCAATCTTCCGGCATTGTCTACTTCGCCATAGACTTTAAATACACGCTTTAACTCTTCCTCGCTGTATATGTTGAGGATATCAGCAGCAGTTTGTTTTGCATTCCGATCCATTCTCATATCCAGCTGTGCATCAAACCGTGTAGAGAAACCTCTATCGGCCTGATCAAACTGATGAGATGAAACACCCAGATCAGCAAGCAGACCATCAACTGGCAAGGCATTGTACATCTTCAAAAAGTTTTTCAGAAATCTAAAATTCTGTTTTATCAGCACGAATCGCTCATCAGAGATTTTATTCTTCTGAGCATCTTCATCCTGATCAAAGGCGTACAACTTTCCGGTTGTGAGATGTTTCAGGATCTCCCTTGAATGCCCGCCTCCACCGAAGGTTACATCCACATAAGTTCCTGCAGGATTAATGTTCAGGCCATCAATACACTCTTTTAAAAGAACGGGACTGTGATATTCCATTATATTTCTTCGTTGGATGAAGGAGTTATTCCGCCCATCACATCCTCCGCAAGTTTTTCGAAATCCTTAGAGCTGCTTGCGATGAACTTATCGTAAGCCTTCTTATCCCAGATCTCCACGCGATCTCCGGCCGCAGCCATGATGATACTTTTAGACATCCCCGCGAAAACCATAAGATCTTTCGGGATCAGCAAACGACCTGTAGAATCGGGATCAACCTGAATCACACCATAGTTGAACATGCGGATGAATTCGACATTCTTCTTCACAAATTTGTTCAGCTTGTTCACTTCCTTCACCATTTCCGTCCAGGTAGCCATCGGGTACAACTCAAGCGACTTGCTGAATATGCTGCGCTTCAGAACAAATCCGCCCTTCAGTTCTTTTGAAAGCTGCTTCTTGAAGGCAACAGGAAGCATTACGCGTCCTTTCGCATCAGCACTGCATTCATAAACACCAAATAGGCTTGTCATTGAGGTTGTTTTCTTAGACCGTAAAAATAAAAACATTTTTCCCACTTTTTACCACATTTTACCACTTTGTTGAAAACTTTCTGACGACGAGGGAAACTTAACGGTTGAAATATAAAATTCAAATCGCCTTAAACCCTTCTATATATTGACATACAGACGCTTAGTGAAATTTTCATAACCATAATTTCATCGATTTTTTCTGGTTTCAGGGTGGCGCTATCGAAGAAATGTCCGGCTCTCAGGATTTTCAGATATATTTGCATGTGATCAAAACACTAACTTATCCTTCACACACCATAGCCAGCACCATCAACATTGATGGGCTTTCCAGCAGGTTCGAACATATGTGCCTGTTTGAATCAAATGCAGCAATAAACCCAAATGATCAATTAAATTATGATCGGATTCTTGCCTTGGGAGCTTCTTCAGAACTCGTCATCAAGCAACATCAAAATGCATTTAAAAAATTGCAAAAATTTGTGGATGCGAACAAGGGTTGGACTTTTGGCTACTTGAGCTATGATCTCAAAAATGAAACAGAAGGACTATCCTCCGGGAACCACGACAGAATGGAATTTTCCCTAATTCATTTTTTCGCACCGCTTCTTGTGATACGTTTTGGAAAAGAAAATATAAGTCTACATTTCAATGATGAATTCATATCAGAAACAGAGGCGGATTCGATCTACCAACTGGCTATCTCTTCTGAGAAAAAATCCGGAAACACAGTTTCATTAAAAATTCATTCGGCCATTACGAAGGAAAATTATCTTTCATCTGTTCAACAACTAAAACAACATATTCAGCAAGGTGATATTTACGAAGTGAATTTTTGCCAGGAGTTTTACGCAAGCGGTGTGATAGATCCGGCATTCATTTTTGAAAAACTCAATGCAATTTCGGGAGCTCCATTTTCTGTCTTTGCAAAAACCCGCGATCATTATCTTCTCTGCGCAAGTCCTGAACGCTTTTTACAAAAAACCGGCATTACACTTCGCTCACAACCCATAAAAGGCACTACCCGCAGGTCATTCGACCCGAAGGAAGATGAAATACTGAAACGCGATTTGCATCAGAATGAAAAGGAAAGAAGCGAAAATATCATGATCGTTGACCTGGTTAGAAATGATCTTTCAAGAATCGCTAAAAGAGGAAGTGTATTGGTGGAGGAACTTTGTAAAGTTTACAGTTACAAACAAGTTCATCAGCTCATTTCTTCGGTGAAATGTGAACTGAAAGATACTGCTTCATTTTCTGAAATCATACAGAACACCTTTCCCATGGGATCGATGACCGGCGCGCCGAAAGTGAAGGCAATGGAGCTGATCGAAAAATATGAAAGCACCAAACGCGGCTTGTACTCAGGTGCAATCGGCTATATTGATCCGGAAGGCAATTTCGATTTCAATGTCGTGATCCGAAGCATCCTCTACAATTCAGCAACCGCTCAACTCTCATTTATGGTGGGAAGCGCAATTACGGATAAATCAGAGCCCATCAAAGAATACGAAGAATGTATGCTGAAAGCGAAAGCAATGTTTGAAGTGTTGCAAGGATAAGTCGAAATCATAAAATAGAACAATTCAGAATCCGACGCTGTATATTTGTATCATGCTGAAAGAATTCAACGCATATATTCAACAACACGAGCTGTTTGAGAAAACGGATAAAATTCTCCTGACCGTTTCCGGAGGAATAGATTCCGTTGTGATGTGCAATCTATTTCATGAAGCAGGAATTGAATTCGGTATTGCCCATTGCAATTTCGGATTAAGAGGAAATGAAAGTGAAGAAGATGAAACATTCGTGGAGGAGCTCGCGGAAAGCATGGGGGTTCCCTTTCACACGATAACGTTCAACACCTCAGCATACGCTAAAAAGAATAAAACCTCCATTCAAACTGCCGCACGTACATTACGCTATGAGTGGTTTGAAGAGATCCGGAAAAATTTTAATTATAAATTCATTGCCACGGCGCATCATTCCGACGATTCCATAGAAACATTTTTTCTTAACCTGTTGCGTGGAACTGGCATCGGAGGTTTACACGGCATCCGTCAAAAAAATGGCCGGATCATTCGTCCGCTGTTATTCAGTAGCAAGGAATCGATTATCGGCTATGCGAAAAAAAACAAGATCGCATTCCGGAATGATTCCAGCAACGATTCTGATAACTACAGCCGGAATAAGATCAGGCACAAAGTGCTTCCCTTGCTGAAAGAGTTCAATCCATCTCTTGAACATTCCATTCTAAAAAGCATTCAGCAGATCGCAGATGCAGAAATAATTTACCTGCAGGAAATAGAAAGAGCGCGGAAGAGTTTTTGCAAAAAACATCAGGACGGTTTCCGCATTTCTATTAAAAAGTTAAAATCCTTACATCCCGTTGAAACCTATTTGTTTGAATTTTTACGGCCTTTTGGATTTAACTCTACTGATGCTGCAAATATTCTCAGCTCATTGGAAAACATTTCCGGTAAACAGTTTTTATCCGCCAGTCACCGTTTGATCAAAGACAGAGAATATCTTCTCATTGAAAAAATTATTTTCGATGAGGTTCAGCCATTAGAAAAAACAGGAATTAAATCCGGACAAAAAGAGGTCAGTCTGAATGATTTTAGCCTTCAGTTTAAATCAATTAAAAAGTTGAAGAACCAGGAATTATTTCAGGATGAAAATAATGCCTGCATTGATAAGGACAAACTGGAATTCCCTTTACATTTAAGAAAATGGGAGAAGGGCGATTATTTTTACCCGCTTGGCATGAAGGGAAAGAAGAAGAAGTTGAGTGATTTTTTTGTCGACCGTAAAATCCCACTCCCGGTAAAAGAAAAAACCTGGCTCTTGTGCTCCGGCGATCAAATTGTTTGGGTAGTGGGACAGCGGCTGGATGAGCGTTTTAAGGTGACAGATTCCACCACGAAGATTTATTTTGTCAGTATCCATTAAGTACATTAACTTTGAAAGCTATGGAAGATCAGGTACTTTTTGAAGAGAAACAATATATCGGCTATAATAAATGGTCGATTCTCTGGCGAACTGTTCTGGCACTTTTCTGTTTCATTCTATATTACTGGAGTGAAAATCCAAAACCCGTTGATGTAAGTTTGCTTGAAATCCCATCTTCCCCCGTGGATGAGAATTCCGGACAATTGTTTTTCCTGATGGGTCTAATCCTGATGTCCTTGTCATTGATCCTTATATTTGTTCTTCACATCCACACAAAAATTGTGGGTGGCAGCCTTATTCTGGACGGACTTTGGACTTCAAGAAAAGTAAAGGTTGACCTGAGGAATATTGTGGAAGTAAAAAAAGTTAAATACAGTAAATACCTGCTGAACCGCCCTGTTTATAACCTGCATTTCAAAAACAAAATCCGCTTCTTCACGCAGGGTAATGATGCAGTGGAGATCACCGATAAGGATGGCCTCAAATACAGGATCGGGAGTCAGAAAGCCACAGAATTCGCGGCTATATTGAAGGAGCACAGCTGCCGACCTTAATTTTAACAATTTTTGTTTTTTTGTAACAGTCCCCCTATTTCTTCCGTACAAGAATATACTTTTTCTGCCAGCTAATTTTTCGGTTATTATCACACGTGCTACGCGGGATAATTGCTTTTGTTAAACCTTTAATCCCTGAACGCCCATGACAAATGCTACTCAACAACCTTTCTTGTCCATTGAAAAAGAAAACATCAGCGGACTTAAATTCCCCGACACCGAAGTACTGAACTCTAAAGATGAAATTAAAATCCGCACAGCTAATCTGGAAAGGGCGCTGAAACTCGGGAATCTAGAACACAATAAGATCAAAATCGTATTTGAGGATGCGGAAGGCATGAAACAAGTAGAAACCACGGTATGGGGAGTAACTGATAAGAGGGTGATCCTTAAACAAGGCACCGTTATACCGATCCATCGAATTCATGATGTTCAATCATAGCTTCGATTACTAATAATATTTTGAAAATAGCCCTGTTGTATCGGGGCTATTTTTTTATCTTTACCCCATCTGATACAAAAGTCTATGAAAACGATTCTTCGCTTTTGCCTTCTATTTCTGGGCGTAATTCTCAATTTTTCCATCAATGCCCAGATACTTGATCCGGTAAAATGGGAATTTAAAACAAAGTTGATCAGCGACTGTGAAGCTGAGCTGATCATCAAAGCCACAATTGAGGGCGACTGGCATTTGTATGGTTTAAAATCATACGGCGAAGAAGGCCCGATCCCAACTTCCTTCCGGTTTACAAAAAATCCCGGCTATGAATTATCAGGAAAAACGACTGAGAGTAATCTGATCAAAAAGTACGAGCCTGTATTTGAGCAGGAGCTGAATTTCTTCGAACATACCGGAACCTTCAAACAGAAAATAAAGATCAAAAGTGACAAACCTGTTGTTATTGATGGGGATTTGGAATTTATGGTTTGTAATGAAAGCCAGTGCCTTCCCCCTACTATTGTAAAATTCAGCTTTAAGGTGGCAGGTTCCACGAAATGTCTGGAGAATCAATCCAGCATCCAAAAAGAAAGCGATTGTGTATGTGATTCAAATGCGATTTTTACAGCATTCAGTTCCAAAGAAAAACCTGTTACTGCAATAACAACGGACACTACTCAGAAAGTAAATGCCGTTGCGCAACAGGAAGGCAGCCCTGATACTTCGAAAGGAAGATCCTGGTGGGGAATTTTTATTCTTGGTTTCCTTGGCGGACTCGCGGCATTGTTGACACCTTGTGTATTTCCAATGATCCCGATGACAGTTAGCTTCTTTACGAAGCAAAGTAAGACCAAAGCAAAGGGAGTTACAAACGCATTGATTTATGGAACTGCCATCATTTTAATTTATGTGATCTTAGGATTGGGAGTAACAATGATCTTTGGTCCTGCCGCCCTCAATGCTTTGTCGACAGAAGTATGGTTCAACCTGGCGTTTTTTGTTTTGCTTGTGGTATTTGCCCTTTCATTTCTGGGCGCATTTGAGATCGTACTTCCTTCACGATTCGTCAATAAAATGGATTCTCAAAGCGACAGAGGCGGATTGATTGGAATCTTCTTCATGGCATTTACAT
>JALYRR010000012.1:26526-30740 GCA_030855265.1 Bacteroidota bacterium
TTTTCCTGCACAGGCCCGATCATCGGAACTTTACTCGTGGAAGCAGCTGTCAACGGCGGCATCAGCGGACCTTTCTGGGGCATGTTTGGTTTCTCGGTAGCCTTGGCGCTTCCTTTTGGATTGTTTGCCGCTTTCCCGGGTTGGTTGAACTCATTACCAAAATCTGGTGGCTGGCTGAACTCTGTAAAAGTTGTTCTTGGATTCCTGGAGCTGGCCCTTGCCTTCAAATTTTTATCGAATGCTGATCTTGTTATTCAGGCAGGTATTATTACAAGGGAAGTGTTCCTTGTGCTGTGGATCGTTATTTTCGGAATGATGGGGCTTTATCTAATGGGATGGATCAAATTTTCGCATGATAGCCCGCTTCCGCATATTTCGGTTGCACGATTATTTGCCGCCATCCTAACATTCTCATTTACGATTTACCTGATCCCGGGATTGTGGGGCGCACCGTTGAAACTGATCAGCGGATTTCCTCCTCCTGATTATTACAGTGAATCTCCTCAAGGGTTTGGAGGCGGAGGAATGAGTTCAGCTGCTTCCGGAGCTGCTCCGGATCATAAAAAAGAACACTGTCCGAATAACCTTCCCTGCTTCCATGATTATGTTGAAGCACTCGCTTACGCGAAGAAGGTTGGAAAACCATTGATGATCGACTTTACAGGATTTGCCTGTGTAAATTGCCGGAGAATGGAAGAGAAAGTATGGTCGGATCCTGAAGTAGACAAGCGCTTAAGGAATGATGTGATTCTGGTGTCGTTGTATGTAGATGATAAAAAAAATCTTCCGGATGATCAAAAAACAGTAAAGAAACTCGGCTCCCGTGATTTTACAATCAATACGGTTGGGAACAAATGGAGTTATTTCCAGGCGAGCCGTTACAATACAAATGCTCAGCCTCAGTACATCCTTGTGGATCACAATGAGCAGATGCTGACTCCGTTTACTACATCGTACGATCCGGACATCAAAAAGTACATCGACTGGCTGGATCTGGGGATCAATGAATTCAAGAAAAGAACCGGAAAATAAAAAATCCCCGCGATGATCATCGCGGGGATTTTTTTTATGGGAATAAATAATTATTAGTCGTCGGTTGGTTCAGCAGCTTTTACAAAACCAGCTTTCTTCGGCTTGATCTTTTTTACCCAAAGAACATTGATCAGCTCATCTTCTAATGTAAGAACGGTTTTAGACATTCCATTCGTAATGGTTACAGGGAAATCATATCGCATTTTCTTTTTCACCTGCTCGAAAGAACCGTCTTCCATTTTGATGAACATCAGTTTCACTTTGCCTTCTTTTACTTCGCACTTTCCATTGTAGCATTCAGCACCGCTTCCATTGCGGAAGGTGATAATTACATCCTCATATGTTCCATCAGCAACATCATCAGCACCACGGTCTTCAAATTTTTGAGCCCATTTCAGGTAACAATTTGTTTCATCATCGCTCTTTTTAGTTTGAGCAACAGTTACAAGAGATACAGCAAGAAATAATGCCAAAGAAGTAAGTGTTTTTTTCATGTTCGGGACGGTTACGAATTAAAATCGAAGCATAAATATATAAATTCTCCCTGAAATTTCCAATCAGGATTGAAAATTCAGGAACAATCTCATCGAAATTTTATTTAAAGCTTGCTCATTCCGCCCGAGGAATCGCCCAATGGTTCATGAAGAGGAGTTTTGCAATATTCGTATATTCGTAAAAAATTAAAGCGGATGAATCATTCCATCATAGAGCAAAATCTGAGAGAGGCACAAGAAATCCTTCAGCAATTTATTTCTGACAAAGGAAATTGTGAGAAGATTGCACATGCAGCTGAGCATTTGCTTAATGCATTTCGCAATGGAAACAAAGTAATCTCCTGCGGAAACGGCGGCTCCATGTGTGATGCCATGCATTTTGCGGAGGAACTCAGCGGAAGATTCCGTGAGGACAGAAAAGCGTTGCCAGCCTTGAGCATTTCAGATCCCTCCCATCTTTCCTGTGTTGCCAATGATCATGGGTATGAGAATGTATTTTCAAGATATATAGAAGCATTGGGAAACAAAGGAGATATTTTGCTAGCTATCAGCACAAGCGGAAATTCTCCGAACATTCTGAAAGCTGCCGCAGCTGCAAAAGAAAAAGGAATGATTATTATTTCCCTCACGGGGAAGGATGGAGGAAACCTGGCCGGACTCAGTGATGTGGAGATTCGTGCGCCTCACAGCAAGTACGCTGACCGTGCACAGGAGATCCACATTAAAGTGATCCACTCATTGATCCATTGTGTAGAATCCGGATTATAATCTAAACCAAACAAATAAAAAAAGCGCCTCCGATATTTTATCAGAGGCGCTTTTTAAATTATAAGAAGAAATTATTCTCTGATCAGTTTCAAAACAGAAGTAGTTCCGTTTACAGTAACATGAACAAAATACATACCTGCATCATACTTACCGATTTCAATAGGAAGAGTTACAGCACCATTTAACTGGCCATAATCTTTTCTCGCGATCAATGCACCGTTCACCTGATAAACTGCTAAAGAAACTTCAGAATCTTTCTCAAGAACCACAGTTAATGCAGAACCACCAGTTGTAGGGTTTGGATACAGGTTGAACTGAGCATCCGGACCACCAAGTTCCGTAACGCCTACTCCACTTGTTGCAGTCACAAAACCATTTGTAACGGCTTCAGTAATTGAAGTAGAAGAAGCATTATCTACTTTCCCGGATGGGTCAATAAATAATCCGATGATGTGGATCTCATTTTCATCCCATGTTGAAGGAAGAGTGAAAGAGAAATTATGAGTGAACACGGCACCTGATGCAGCGCTAGTTCCAAACGCGCTTGATAATCCGGCGAAGCTTGGAGCAATTGCTCTTGCAACGTGATCATACACCATTGAAGCAGCAGGTACAGGGCTTGATAACAATTCATATCCACCCATAACACCATTTCCACCACCTGCGTAATAGTTTGTCTGAGCATAACCGCTTGCAGTTCCAGTAACAGCATCTTCAGTAAGAACACAGGCAATTTTGTAATTCCCTGTAATATTCACCTGCATTGTTGTTGTAAGAGAAACATTCAACACACGAGTTGTAGTATTGTAATTAGCACCGTTTACCAAAAATCCTTTTGGAGCAATAACGATCCTGTTAAGGAAACTTGGCTCAAGTGCACCCGGATCAATCTCAGGCAACCTGTCAACCAATGCACTTGGATACCCGCCAATCAATGCACCCATAGCAGCATCATACGTTGCATCCGTCATTGGATCTGCATTGTGAACTGCGATAGGAGCAAAATAACCGCTGTATTTCGTGTCCATCATATCCATGAAAACAGCACCTCTTGGGCACCATCCGCACCATGTACCAGTTCCTTCTTCAGCTGCAACCATCTTTCCGGCAGCAGGAGCCACTGGAGTGAAAGAAACAAATTTAGAATCATCCAGGTTATCACCATCAGCTCCGGCACCGTTTACATTGCTAATAGTAGCGGTGTAAGTGTTAGAACCAGCAACTAGTGTGATGGCTGGAATATTTACAATATAACTTGCACCAGCTGCAATGCTTACTCCTGTTATATTCTGAGTAGCAGGCGTTCCGTTGTTGTTAAAAGTAAGATCGAAAGAAGTGATCGTGTTCATTCCTGCATTCTTAACTTCAACTGTAGGATTCTGAGATTGTCCAACAAGGCCATTTGTAACATTCACAACAGCAACAGCGCCGTTGATAGATGGAATGGTATAAGGTGCAACATCATAATGAACATCATCTACCCAAAACTGAGCCTGAGCATTTGCAGGATAAATATCAAGGAAGGAAACTTTATTTTCTGTAGAAGAGAAAGAGCCTTTCAAAACACCGTCAACAAGAACTGACCAGTTGTTTGTGCTTAAGTTAGCAACGATCTCCAGTTCGTACCATGCACCCTGAGGGTACGTAGTCATTAACTTGCTTGTACCTGCATTCTGGAAATCCATGCTTCCGTCCGCATTCATGAATACATCAAGAGAATAAATATTTCCTGTAGCAGCAATAGTACTTCCACCCTGAAAATTAAAGTAAGCTGTTTTAGCAGCGGGTACTTTGAACCAGGAAGAGAAAGTAAAAACACCTGAAGTGATCACTCCGCCGAAAGGCAAAACCACATCGGCAGGACCGCCGGTACCAGAAGTTGAAGAAAAATAAATGGATTTTGATCCGCCTGAAGTATGA
>JALYRR010000308.1 GCA_030855265.1 Bacteroidota bacterium
GGTTATTAATGCTATCCGCAAAGCACCAAAGTTTGTAATCGCGCGCGTGCAGGGAAAAGCTGTAGGTGGTGGTGTGGGCATTGCAAGTGCCGCCGATTATACGCTTGCACTAGATTCTGCTTCGGTAAAACTTAGTGAACTAGCAGTAGGCATCGGACCATTTGTGGTTGGACCGGCTGTAGAAAGGAAAATAGGGTCTTCCGCTTTTACATCCATGACGATTAATGCAACAGAATTTCAAACTGCCGCATGGGCCCGGGAGAAAGGCTTGTATGCAGAGGTATTCAGCTCCGCAGAACTGATGGATGCAGCGATAAAAAACCTGACTGATAAACTCTCTACTTCAAATCCTGAAGCAATGAAATCATTAAAAGAAATCTTCTGGAAAGGAACCGAAAAATGGGATACGCTACTTGTAGAACGCGCAGAAATCAGCGGAAAGCTTGTGCTTTCAGAATTCACAATTCAGGCAATTAATAAATTTAAAGCAAAGGCATAAAAAACGAATAGCAGATTCATCCTCTCCGGACGATCTGCTATTCATAGTTTATATTTGATTCAATTCAATTCCTTAACAGGAAAAACTGATTACATATATCTCTTTACTTCATCTTTCAGAGAAGAATATTTCTCTTTTCCTTTGTCAATATATTCCTTTCCTCTTTCAACATATTCTTTGCCTCTTTCGGCCCCTCTTTCAGCATAATCTCCGGCACTTTCCTTCAGATCATCGTACTTGTCGTTAAGCGTATCCATCAATTCATTCATTTTGCTTTTCAAGTCTTTGGACATTCTGCGTCCTCTTTTTGAAAGTTTTCTTTGTGTTACAGTTCCTTTATCAGGAGCCATCAAAACACCTACTAAGGTGCCGATAGCAACACCTGCTAATACACCTAAAATTACTTTTGATCCTGGTCTCATCTTTTTTATGTTTTTAATTGTTAATTAATGAAGTTGCCACTATATCCGCTAATTTTGAATAGCGCAATAATGGCAACTGATTTGATTTTCTTATAAACTTTCAATCCAGGCTTTCACTTCCTGTTTGGTTTTTCCGATTTTTTTCTGGATTCGTCCAAGTAGTTGATCATCCTGACCTTCATCGTACATCAGATCATCATCTGTAAGATCTGCATATTCTTTCTTGATCTTACCTTTTACTTCATTCCAGGATCCTTTCAGGATCAATTTGCTGCTATGTGTCATGATTTCTCTTTTTTAAATGAATATTAAACTCTTGTTCCATTACCACGGATCAATCGCAACAGAACTGCAATTACCGCAATTACAAGTAATACATGAATAATTCCAGGTGCGTTGAATCCTAAAAATCCGATCGCCCAGGCGATAATTAAAATAACTGCTACGATGTAAAGTAAATTTCCCATGATGTGTGTTTTTTGGTTTAATATTGATTTTAATTACCAAATCAGTATAAAATATCTTACCAAAAATTAAGTAGTTTTGCATCGGCGATGAATAAAGCCTTCTAAGCCAAATTCTGAAAAATCTCCGGGGATAATAAATAACCTCGGGGGAAATAAATCCACATTCTAAACTAAATGCTTACACGCCTCAATAAGTTCATTGCTGAAACAGGAACCTGCTCAAGAAGGGAAGCCGATAAACTCATTGAAGAAGGACGTGTACTGGTAAATGGTAATAAGCCTGAGCTCGGAACAAAAGTTTCTGATGCTGATGTCATCTCGATTGATGGAAAACCATTGAAAACCAAAGAAACGCCCATTTATATTGCATTTCATAAGCCGCAGGGAATTACAAGCACAACCGATCTCAAGGACAAGGACAACATAATCGACTTTATCAAACATCAGAAACGCATTTTTCCTATTGGCCGCCTTGACAAACCCTCAGAAGGTTTGATTTTCCTTACCAACGACGGCGATATTGTAAATAAAATTTTACGTGCAGGGAACAATCATGAAAAGGAATACTACGTAACAGTTGATCAGCCGGTTACTAACGATTTCATTCAGAAAATGAGTAATGGAGTAGCGATTCTGGAAACAGTAACCAAAAAGTGTTTCGTAGAGAAAATGGACAAAAACCTCTTCAGGATCATCCTCACACAAGGGCTCAACCGGCAGATCCGGCGCATGTGTGAAGCCTTGGGTTACAATGTTACCCGTCTTAAAAGAACGCGCATCATGAATGTTACCCTGGATGGATTGTTATCTGGAAGATGGAGATACCTGACACCAGCAGAAATCGCAGTGATTAATCAAATGCTTGAAGGTTCCAGCAAAACAGAAGAAGCATCCATCAATGAAGACAATGTAGATTAATAGAATACATATCTTCACATAATATTTCAACTATAAAATTTTGAAAATGACAAACGATCGTACACTTAATCTAGTTTTAAAAATCGGATTTATTGAAGGAATCTCTTACCTGATCTTACTTTTTATTGCTATGCCATTGAAGTATTTCGCGAACATGCCATTGGCTGTTAAGTATGTCGGAATGATCCACGGGGTGTTGTTTGTAGCGTTCTGTGTTGTATTGCTGATAGCCACTCTGGAATACAAATGGAGTATTAAAAAAGCAGGGCTCGCATTTCTATTATCCCTCGTTCCATTCGGGACTTTTTATCTGGATAAACTTCTGAGGAAATAATTGCAACGGTTTAAAAAATACCTTTCTACGTATTTTCCTGTCCTGCAGGTAATGCTTGCCGCACTCAGTATCTTTACAATTTTCCGAATTTGCTTCATAGTCTTTAATCGAGCTTCAGTCCCTGAAACTGATGAAAGCCTGTTTCTGTTCAGCAGGGCACTTCTTTATGGAGTTAACTTCGACCTTGTTATTATCTGTTATTTTATATCACCCTTCCTACTCCTCTGTTTTATCAGGGAGTATTTCCAATTAAGGAATAATAAACTACCTCAGATATTCAAATGGTATCTTTGCATAACCTTTCTTCTTTGCTTTTTAATTTATGCTGCTGATATCCCCTATTTTAAACAGTTTGGGACCCATATTACAAAGAATATTTTCGTATGGTCAGACTCCCCGGGATTTGTTATTAAAATTATCTTTTCAAGTTTTTCTTATTGG
>JALYRR010000145.1 GCA_030855265.1 Bacteroidota bacterium
CTGATGGCATCCGGAACCACATTCTCCTTATTCATGAAATTGGTTTTATACCGGGGCATCTGCAGCATCTGGTAAAAGGGATCGTCCTTACCGAGGTACATTTCCAAACCAATGGCCAGTGTGCTGTCGAGGGGAACAATGGATTGATTGAATCCCGACATCATTGTCACTATTTGCGGAAGTTTTTTATCAGGGAAATAGTATTTGAAATGACGGAAAGCGTTGGCCATTTCAGCTTCCAGTGCTTTTGTATCGGGGTATTTTTTCTGAATATCCTCATAGGCCTCCCGCATATCTCTGTCGCTGATGAACTGAGTGATCCTGAAAGCATAGGAAGAATCGTTCAAACCGCCATTGTTAATGATTCTCGAGATGAAGGCAGGATAAAAATTTCCGTATTTCTTCTGGAGTTTTTCGGATTCCTCAACCACCCTGGAAGTGTCCATTTTAAACAGATCCTGTTCCAGCCTTTTTACGAAGATCTGTTCCGGTCCTGTTTCACTCACATCCACCTTCAACCGATCGTTTTCACAGGAACAAAGGAAAATGAAGAAAAGGAATACAATACCATATACTGTGTTTTTCATATTGAAAAAATTATACTTAATATTGTAA
Source organism: Bacteroidota bacterium (assembly GCA_030855265.1). Taxonomy (GTDB): domain Bacteria; phylum Bacteroidota; class Bacteroidia; order 2-12-FULL-35-15; family 2-12-FULL-35-15; genus 2-12-FULL-35-15. The sequence continues at coordinate 616 of JALYRR010000145.1, forward strand.
GGAGAAAAATTAGATACCACATTATTTAAAACTCAAAAATATAAAAAAAATGAAGAAGATACTTACAATAACTGCATTGGCCCTGTTTGCGCAGGCTTCGGTTGCACAGGATGGAGAAGAGAATGAATTGAAGAATTTCCGTTTCGGGTTGAAAATCACTCCATCGGTAAATTGGTATAAGCCGGAAGGAAAGATCATGTCGGGAAATGGTGCAGGTGTAAAATTCGGCGGTGGATTGATCCTCGAATTCCGTCTTGCAAAGGTTGCTTCACTTCAAACAGGAATTCAGATTGATATGGATGGTGGAAAAATTAAATATAACAATGGGGGCTACAATACAAACGGGGCAAATACTGTAAACTATTATTACAACAATCCGGATGATGAAATTATTGAATACACTACTTTTCCTCCGAATCCTTCGTCCCATACTCATTATCAGCTGAATGAGCGTCAGTACAAAGCGACTTATATTACAGTCCCTCTTGCCCTAAAACTTAAAACCAAAGAGATCGGAACCATGACTTACTTTGGACAGTTCGGTGTAAATTCCTCTTTTCGCTGGAAAGCGAAAGCAACAGATAAAGTTACTGTTCTTGATGCAATGAACTATGGTGCAACAGATACAAAGTCAAATGTTGATATTACAAAGGACATGAGCTTTTATACTGCGGCCCTGAATTTTGGCGGAGGTGCGGAAATGAATTTATCTGGAAGCACCTCTCTGATATTCGGGTTGAATTATAATCTTGGTTTCACCAACGTTGTAAAGAGTGATTCCAATTATTTAGGAAAACAAACCAATGACGCTAATGGTGTACCAACGGTTAGCAAAATGCCACAATCTATTAAATCTAATGCTGTTGTCCTTACGATCGGTGTTTTATTCTAAACAAATTTAAAAAGAACAAGTCCCGGTTCCGAACACATTCGGGATCGGGATTTTTTTAATAGTGAGAGGATGAAGAACAAGGAAGTAATCAGTCATATTGTTAACTGGCTGAAAGAATACAGTGAGTCAAGCAGAACCTCCGGCTTTGTAATTGGAATTTCCGGGGGAATTGATTCCGCTCTGACATCCACCCTTTGCGCAATGACGGGCAAAAATGTGATCTGCCTGAACATGCCTATCCATCAGCAGAAAAGAGAATATGACCGCGGAAATGAGCACATTACCTGGCTCAAAGAAAAATTCAAAAATGTATCATCACACGAAGTTGAGCTCACACAACCCTTTGAAACTCTCAGCGCATCATTTCCGGAAAATGTTCGTGACTGGCTGACAATGGCCAATACAAGAGCACGATTAAGAATGACGACACTATACGCTTTTGCAGGTCATCATAAAATGCTTGTTGCCGGAACTGGAAATAAAGTGGAAGATTTCGGGATCGGCTTTTTTACAAAGTATGGTGATGGAGGTGTTGATTTAAGTCCGATCGCGGATCTGATAAAATCCGAAGTGTTTGCCTTAGCTGCCGAGTTGGGGATTTTACGTTCGATTCAGGTTGCGAAACCAACGGATGGTTTGTTTGCAGATGACAGAAGTGATGAAGATCAGATCGGTGCAAGCTATGATGAGCTGGAGTGGGCGATGAAATCTTTGGAAAACAAGAATGACATGAGCGGTGCCAGCGAAAGAGAAAGGGCTGTGATGGAAATTTATACGCAACGTCACCGCGCAAATAAACATAAAATTGATCCTATTCCTGTTTGTATAATTCCGGCTGAACTGAAGAAAAAATTATGATCGAAACGCTCTATTCCCATTTTTTAAAACACCCTTCTGTTTGCACCGATACACGTGAGATAAAACAGGGCGCGATCTTTTTTGCACTCAAGGGAGAAAATTTCAACGGAAATAAATTTGCAAAGCAGGCACTTGAAAGCGGTTGCTCACTGGCGGTGATAGACGAAGCGGAATACCTGAAAGCGGGTGCAGACGGGAACCCGGATGAGCATTTTTTTCTCGTTGAAGATGTTCTAACTGCTCTTCAGGAATTAGCCAACTATCATCGTAAAAAATTAACCATCCCTGTTATCAGCATTACAGGAAGCAATGGAAAAACAACTTCCAAAGAATTGTTGAACGCCGTGCTTTCGCAAAAATACAAGGTGCTTGCAACAAAAGGAAATTTGAATAATCACATTGGAGTTCCGCTTACGTTACTGAAAATTACCTCCGAACATGAAATCGCTATCGTAGAAATGGGCGCCAATCATCAGGGTGAAATTGAAAAACTCTGCGAGATCGCGGAACCGGATTTTGGTATGATCACGAACATCGGTAAGGCACATCTGGAAGGCTTTGGTGGAGAACTTGGCGTGATCAAAGCAAAGAATGAATTGTTCCGTTACATCATTCAAAAAGGTGCTGTGCTATTTGTGAATGCTGATAATGATCTGCTTGTTAAACTGGCTCTTGAAGCGAAACAAATAACATTCGGCACAGGTAAGCAAGTGGATTACACCGGTGAGTTTCTGGAGAGCAATCCTTTCGTAAAACTAAAATGCAAATCGAAATCCGACAATCAGTCGATGGAGGAGAAGGAGAGCATTCATACTCAGCTGATCGGAAAATATAATTTTGAGAATATCCTAGCAGCAGCTTGTATTGGTGATCATTTCGGCGTTTCTGAATCAGAGATCCGAAAAGGTCTGGAGCAATATGTTCCTTCAAACAACCGCTCGCAGGTTGTTCAGACAAACCGCAATCTTCTTCTTCTGGATGCTTACAACGCGAACCCTTCCAGTATGAAAGCGGCCATTGAAAATTTTTCTCAGATGGATCGTCCGGATAAAATGGTCATCCTTGGTGATATGCTGGAGTTGGGAACTGAAAGTGAAAAAGAGCACAAAGTGATTGTGGATCTGCTTCATAAATTAGAAATTAATAATGTGATTCTTGCCGGACCTTTTTTCATGGAAGCGGGAAAAAGCATTAATGCCAGGTGTTTTGGGACGAGTGTTGAGGTGATGACTTACCTGAAAGAAAATCCCATTCACAATTCCACCATCCTCATAAAAGGTTCCCGTGGCATTCAGCTCGAGAAAGTAGCCGAAGTTTTATAATTAAAACCCATGATAAAGCTAAATAAGATCAATTGTTTTCTGTTGGGCTTAGGGTTCATTTTCATTTTCTATTTCATCAATCGATTAGATTATATCATCGGCTCTGAAAAAGCATCAGGGAAGTTGATCGGTTATTTATTGGATGATGAAGGAGAACAACACCGCTATTTCCCGATTGTTGAATACACATGGAAGGATAAAGTTTACCGTTGCCGTGGCAGAGAGAATGCAGCCATAGCGGAAAAAAAGGAAATCCCGGTTCTTCTTGAAAACGGCGATCCATATCAGCCTGTCATTTTTACATTGGGCTCATTCTGGTTATATCCTTTGTTTTATGCTCTGTTGCCGATTGTTTTATGGGCAGCGTTCTCGTTGAGTTATGTCGGTAAAGGCGAACATTTAATGATTGGCTGGAAATATCCTTTCGTGAAAAAGAAGCGTGTAGGTTTTATTGAGGGGAATGATCATTTGAAGATAACTTAATGTGGCAATGTGCTCATTTGAAAATGTGATAATGTGGCTTTCACCGCTTAGAAAAATGAAAAAAAAGGAGAACCGCAGATCTATTTCTAAAATGATTGCTAATTGCACCCGTCATTGCGAGGGAGTTTTTCGCGACCGTGGCAATCTTAGACATAAGTGGTGAATGTTGATTGTTGAATAAGGGAATGCAAAAAAGGGTTTCTCGCAGAGTCGCAGAGGACGAAGAGGGATGTTTGGAAAACTAATGTGTCTACAGTGCGGGGTAAGTTCGAGTGATTTCGCTTTTCGCGAAATTGGCTGCCTGCCGGTAGGCTGGTATTGAGAACGTGGGTGGAATAACAGTTAAATGATAAAAAGGTTTCGCGCAAAGCCGCAAAGCACGCAAAGATGGGTTTCTCGCAGAGTCGCAGAGGACGCAGAGGGATGTTTGGAAAACTAATGTGTCTACAGTGCGGGGTCAGTTCGATTGATTTCGCTTTTCGCAAAATTGCCTGCCTGCCGGTAGGCAGGTATCGAGAACGTTGGGAAGGATTGCCACGGGCCTTTCTGCGAAGAGGCCTAGCAATGACGATTCTAATTAACTTTTCCCGGAAGATTGAAATAGTAGCCCGCAGTGCTAAACACCAGCAGTATCAAGAACTTTGAAACGTTGAACTTTCCAACTTTAAATTAACTACGCCAATAAAGATCTTGAAATAACGATCTTCTGTACTTCCGTAGTTCCTTCATAGATCTGAGTGATCTTCGCATCGCGCATCAAACGCTCAACATGGTACTCTTTTACGAAGCCATATCCTCCGTGAATCTGAATTGCTTCAATGGTTGTATCCATGGCTACTTTCGAAGCAAAAACTTTTGCCATTGCACTGGCTCTGTCGAAGTTCATGTGCTGATCCTTCATCCAGGCAGCTTTGATGCAAAGCAATCGTGCTGCTTCAATTAGGGTTGCCATATCAGCGAGCTTAAACTGAATCGCCTGATGCTGGTTGATGGTTTTTCCGAAAGCTTTACGTTCTTTAGAATACGCAAGTGCAAGTTCATAAGCTCCTGAGGCAATGCCCAATGCCTGTGACGCAATTCCGATGCGACCTCCGGACAATACCTGCATTGCGAATTTAAATCCGAATCCATCGTCACCGATGCGGTTTGCCTTTGGGATTTTTACATCCGTGAACATCAATGAATGTGTATCTGATCCTCGGATCCCAAGTTTATTTTCCTTCGGCCCGATCACAAAACCTTCCATTCCTCTTTCAACGATCACGGCATTGATCCCGCGATGTCCTTTGTCGATATCCGTTTGAGCAATCACCAGATAAACAGAGGCAGAACTTCCGTTGGTGATCCAGTTTTTTGTTCCGTTTAATAAATAGTGATCACCTTTATCGATCGCAGTTGTTTTTTGCGAAGTAGCATCACTTCCTGCTTCCGGCTCCGAAAGACAGAATGCACCGATGATCTCGCCTTTAGCCAAAGGCACTAGGAATTTCTGTTTTTGTTCTTCCGTTCCGAACTTTTCCAATCCCCAGCAAACAAGTGAATTGTTTACCGACATAACTACTGAGCAGGATGCATCCACTTTGGAAATTTCTTCCATCGCAAGAACATAAGAAATGGCATCCATTCCGCCACCACCGTATTTCGTATCCACCATCATTCCCATGAAGCCCAGTTCGCCCATCTGTTTGATCTCATCGGCAGGGAATTTCTGCTGTTCATCACGTTCGATCACACCCGGCTTTAAAACGTCGTTTGCAAAATCACGGGCTGCCTTCTGTATCATCAGGTGTTCTTCAGTCAGGTTAAATAACATCGGGTATCTAGGGTTATGTTAAAAAATAAATTATTTTTGAATATTGTCGGTGAAAAACCGGCGAATTGCAAATGTAAATTTTATATTTAAAATTTACTAATTGTTTATGACAAATAACCAGCCTCAGGAATACCATGTGATCGGCCTAATGTCAGGTACTTCACTTGATGGATTGGACATTGCCTACTGCCGCTTTACCTTTGATTCCGGGGCATGGTCCCATGAAATCCTGCAGGCCGACACAATTCCCTACGCGGAAGAATGGAAACAACGCCTCCTTTCGCTGGAAAACACCGATGCCCTGAGCTTCGTTCAAACAGATGCTGAATATGGGTTCTATCTCGGACAACGGGTTTCTGATTTTATAGTAAGATACAATTGCAGCCCCGATTTTGTTGCATCACACGGACATACTATTTTTCATCAGCCTGAAAAACGATTCACCGTTCAGGTTGGTTCAGGGACCGCACTCGCTTCACGTTGCAGGCTACCGGTCGTTTTTGATTTCCGTTCATTGGATGTGTCCATGGGCGGACAAGGTGCTCCATTGGTTCCTATTGGTGATAAGCTGCTTTTTTCTGATTATGAGTATTGCCTGAATTTAGGCGGTTTCGCTAATGTATCTTACGAACACAAAGGCCGTCGCATTGCCTATGATATTTGTCCTGTCAATATTGTGATGAATGAAATTGCAGAACGAACTGGAAATAGCTTTGACAAAGACGGAGAAATGGCTTCCGAAGGAATGATCAGCCAGTACCTCTTAAATGAATTGAACCAGTTCGGTTTTTATAAGTCCATACCGGATAGTCCAAAATCACTCGGGAAGGAATGGGTGATTAAGAACATTCGTCCTATGTTGGATCAATATGAGTTATCGGATCAGGATCTTTTGCGCACCTTCTGTGAACACATCGCTGTTCAGATCGGGCGCTCGCTGGAAAATAAACCGAAAGGAAAATTACTGGTTACAGGTGGAGGTGCTTACAATTCATTCCTGATGAAACGTATTGCGGCAAATACGATTCATTCGGTTTCCCTGCCCGATAAAAAAACGATTGAATTTAAGGAGGCGCTGATCTTTGCATTTCTTGGCGTCTTGAGGTGGCGCAATGAAGTGAACTGCCTAAAGAGCGTAACAGGAGCGTATGCGGATAATTGCGGTGGAACGATTTGTAACGGGGAATTGCTGAAATAAAAAAATCGGCCGGAGCCGATTCACTAATCAAATTAAAATTTATCGTCGAAGTAATCATCTTCTTCATCGTCGGCAAAGGAATCATCCAGTCCGATATCATCTTCCACAGAAAAGTCCTCATCCTCTTCTTCCAGATTGTTCTTCCAGTTCTTTTTTTCCTTTTCTTTCAAAGGTTTTAATTTGGTGGGCTTCCGAAGCTCTCCGGATTCCTTTCCTTTTTCTGCGGGTTTTTTAACTACACCCTTCTTTACATTATCAGGCTTTTTCATTCTAAATGAAAATTTGTTTTTTTACAGGATCCTTGTTCAGCAAGAATCCTCTCTGATTCTTATTTATACAAATTTCAGAAAAATTCTTCTCAAACAGAAAAATATTAACAAAAAATTTCTGGGCTATTTTATTGGGGAAATTTGGGGAATTTCGGGAATCAACCTAATCAGATTTTTTTATCTGCACAATAATTAAATCGGGGTACCCGTTAATGTCGAAAAGAAGCACATCCCCAAGCATTAATTTTCCATTCGCTGTTAAGTACAAAAAGGTTCAGGCTTTTTTGATCCCCTGCTTCGGCTGAAAACACATCGGTTTTTTAACCGTTATGGATTTTCAAACCGTTCAGCACCTTCAGATCAGAAACCTAACCAAAACTTCACAGATATGAATGCTACCTTCAACTCCAACGAAAACTTCAACGAGCTGGTTTTCGAAAACAGAAACAAACAATACGGAGCCTATGTACTTCGTAAAGCACAAAATAATAACATGACGGTTGCCCTCTTTCTTGCATCCGTTTTTTTTGGTACACTGGTGATCGTGGCAGTGAAATGGAATGCCGGTAACCTGATTCCGAAAATGAATGGAAGTCCTCTTCAACTATGGGATACAGCAAGTATAAGCATTACTCCGGATGAAAAGCTGGATGACGTGGTGAAAAAAAAGGATGATGTTGCTCCGCCTGATAAACCGAAATTATTTTCCGATAATATCAATCCGGAAGTTGTAGATAGAAAAGTAAACGACAGCATTAAAGGCAATGATCTAGCAGTCATTAATCCGGGCGGAAATGAAAAAGGAACGGACTCAGTTGCTTCCGGTCCAGTAAAAACGGAAGGGCCGACCGGCAACGGTGGAGGAGAAAAGAAAGAAGAGGCGATATTTATTGCCCACAAAATGCCTGATTTTGAAGGTGGCATAACAAGATATGTTTCTTCTCATTTGAACTATCCTTCCATTGCGGTAGAAAATAATACAGAAGGAACTGTTCACCTTTCATTTATAATTGAAAAAGACGGAAGTGTAAGTAATGTTAAAGTTCTTAGAGGTATTGGAGATGGTTGTGAGCAGGAAGCTGCACGTGTGATTAAGGGCATGCCGAAGTGGATCGCAGGAAAAGATGAGCAAGGCTTACCACGACGTGTGGTGTTGAATTTACCTGTTAAATTCAGGATTAAATAAACACTGCCGTGTTTATAAGTTCAGCAGCACCTAAAAAAAACGACCATTTCAAAAGGTAATTTAGCAATCGCGGGAAAAGCCCGTGATTGCTTTTTTGTAGCAGCTCATCTTATAATTCATATAAATTAAAATCCAATAATATGCTCTATTCCATTTTGCTTCAGATCCCCGTAGCTGTTACGGATACTTTAAATCAGGCAGCCGCTCAGGTTTCCCAGGTTCCTGCAGGTACTGTGATCACACCACCACAGGCTTCATTGTCGTTGCTCGACCTAATCATGAAAGGCGGAGTGATCATGATTCCAATGGGAATTCTTTCCATTCTTACCATCTATTTCTTTTTCGAAAGATTGATGACACTTTCCAAAGCAGGAAAAATGGATCGCAATTTTATGAATAACATCAAGGATTATATCCACAATGGAAATCTGGATGCCGCAAAAGCATTGTGCCGCAACACCACTGCGCCTGCCGCAAGAATGGTGGAAAAAGGAGTGTCCCGCATCGGGAAGCCGATCAAAGAAATTGAAGAATCAATGGAAAGTGTTGGTAAACTGGAGATCAACCGACTCGAGAAAAATCTGAGTGTACTGAGTCTTATCGGTCGCATCGCTCCGATCCTTGGATTCGTTGGAACCATCGCCGGAGTTATCAAGATCTTCTATGACATATCCTTAACTGACAATATCAGCATCGGGGTTATCTCTTCCGGTCTTTACCAGAAGATGATCACAAGTGCTTCCGGATTGGTGATCGGACTTATGGCCTTTATCGGATATTATATTCTGAATGCAATGCTTGATAAAACGATCAACAAAATGGAAACAGCTTCGGTTGATTTCATCGACCTTTTACAAGAGCCTACACGATAATTTCTTTTTCTAAATCTGAACCGAATGAAACTAAAACGCAGACATAGAGAAGGAGCCGAAGTAAGCACGGAATCGCTGAACGATATCATGTTCTTCCTCTTGTTATTCTTCCTGATCATATCAACACTTGCCAACCCAAGTGTATTGAAACTTACATTGCCAAGCTCCAAAACGGCGGAGCAGCTTGCCAAACAGCAGGTGACTGTGGAGGTGGATGAGAATCATCAATACGTCATCAATAAAAC
>JALYRR010000146.1:0-600 GCA_030855265.1 Bacteroidota bacterium
GTTTAAAACGTTCACAGAAAATTCTGGAAAAGCAGGTGACCATCCGTACCAAAGAACTTCACGAAGAAAAAGAAAAATTGCAGGAAGCCTATTCCGAGATCGGACAAAAAAACAAAGACATTACAGATAGCATTCATTATGCGAAGCGTATCCAGGAAGCGATTCTTCCTCCTGATTCTTTCATTAAACAATTGCTCCCTGAATCATTCGTACTTTATAAACCAAAGGCGATTGTCAGCGGTGATTTTTACTGGATCGAACAATGGGGCCATCAGATTCTGATCGCAGCCGCGGATTGTACAGGTCATGGAGTGCCGGGAGCGTTCATGAGTATCGTCGGACACAATATCCTCACACAAGCTGTGAATGTGCTGGGGCTTTCGAAACCTGCACTGGTGCTGAATGAAACAAACAGGCAATTGTCCAGAAAACTGAATCAGGATCCGGAGGAAGCTACAGTGCGCGACGGAATGGATATTGCCATGGTTAGCATCAATTACACAAAAAGAACCATGGAGTTTTCCGGTGCTAACAATCCTTTGTGGATCATCCGCAACAAAGAACTTATTCAGATCAACGGGAATAAATTTCCAGTGGGCG
>JALYRR010000146.1:610-9705 GCA_030855265.1 Bacteroidota bacterium
GAATTACAACAGTTCACAAATCATGAATGGGAACTACAAAAGGATGACCTGATCTATATTTTTACGGATGGTTTTGCCGATCAGTTTGGAGGGCCTAAAGGCAAAAAATTCAAATACAAACCTCTTGAACAATTGCTCATCGACATTCATTTAAAGCCGCTTGCGGAACAAAAGGAAATTCTTGATTCAACAATCGAATCATGGAGGGGAACGCTGGAGCAGGTGGATGATATTCTGATCATCGGAATTAAAGTGTAGTGGAATGGAAAACGAGCGAAGGAGATTTTTAAAACTGGCAGGCTTGAGTGCTGTTGCGATTCCTTTGACAGGACTGTCGGGAAACAATACAGGAACACCGGCAATTCCGGAAACGGTAAAACCAGCGGCATTGAAGCCCGGCGATACGATAGCGATCTCTTCTCCGGCAGGAGCTGTTTGGGATGATGTTCAAACAGAAAAATTTATTTCCATAATATCCGAATTAGGTTTTAAAGTAAAACGCGGAGAGACTCTCATTAGCCGCTATGGATATTTTGCCGGTGATGATGTTTTTCGTGCGAAAGAACTGAATGAACTTTTTGCCGACAAAGAAATTAAAGGTATCTTCTGTATGAAAGGCGGATGGGGCTGTGCAAGGATCCTTGACAAACTGGATTATGATCTGATCAGGAAAAATCCGAAAGTCATTCTTGGTTTCAGCGATATCACTTCACTCCTGATTGCGTTGAATGCAAAGGCGGGATTGATCACATTTCACGGTCCCGTCGGAAACAGCGGATGGAATGATTTTACTGTCGGTTATTTTAAGAAGCTGTTAATTGAAAAAGAAAAAGTACTATACAGTTCAACAGGCAAGGTGGAGGATAATCCTGTTACTATATGTGGTGGAAAAGCAAAAGGAATTCTGATAGGCGGAAATCTAAGTGTAGTGGCAAGTATGATGGGGTCAGAATTTCTTCCCTCCTGGAAAGACAAAATTCTTTTTCTTGAAGAGGTGAAGGAAGAACCGTATCGGATCGACAGGATGCTGACACAATTAAAACTCGCCGGAGTAATGGAAATGATTTCAGGAATTGTGATCGGGAAATGTGTGAAGTGTCTGGCGGAAGAACCTCAAAAGGCATTTACCTATGAACAGGTTTTGGAGCAACATCTCAAACCTCTTGGAATTCCGGCCTTTTACGGAGCGATGATCGGCCACATAGAAAATAAGTTTACACTACCTCTGGGAGCTCTTGCAGAAATAGATGCTGATGCCGGAACAGTAATGCTTCTGGAAAGTGCAGTGGAATAAAAAATTTAAGCATTGAAGAAATGAAGAGAAGAAATTACGCTTACCTGTTATTGTTGTTGTTCACTACTACCTTTTCGGTTGGACAAAATCAGATTGACCTTCTACTGAAGCATTCGTACCGGACATTGAGTTCTAATTATGATAGCTCTATAATTTATTCCGATTCGGTTGTTTTTTTGTCGAAGAGCGGGAATAATAAACATGCACTTGCCGAAGCGTATAAAAATAAAGGCTTTGCTTATTACTCGAAAGGTGTTTATCCGTCTGCACTCGTTAACTATCAGAATTCTCTTACGATCGCCGAAAAGGAAAAGTACAATGATGTGCTTCTTTCTGTTTACAATTTGTACGGCACATTTTATAAGAAACTGAATAACCTTGTTTCTGCAAGCAAACAATTTGATAAAGCGTATTTGCTTGCGGTTTCAATCGGTGATACAGCTGGTATTGCAGGTGCGCTGAACGATCGTGGCTTATTGCGTATGATGCAGGGAGAAACAGATACTGCTGTGAGTATGCTCACGCGTGCACTGGATCTTTATATTTTAATGGGTAATCAGAGAGGAGAAGCATATAGCCTGAATTTTCTTGCAGAACTATATTCAGATCAGAAACAATTTCCTGTCGCCATACAATACCTCGAAAGAGGCCTTGCGCTTCGCACACAAATGCAGGACACAAGTAACATCGCCATCAATTTGGTCAACATGGGGGAAGTCTATCTGAAAATGGGCGACCAGAAAAAAGCTCTTGATTATTTTTTACGCGGAGTTGTTCTTGCAGAAAAAATAAAATACGCAGATCTGATCAGACATTGTTATAAAATGATCTCTGATATCTATTTAACACAACGAAATTTCGAGCAGGCTTATCTGTACTATCAGAAAAATGTGAATTTGAAGGACAGCATTTTTAATGAAAGCAGCACCCGTGTTGTCACGGAAATGGAAGCAAAATACCAGACGGAAAAAAAACAGTTGCAGATCGACAACCTGAACAAAGAAAGCGAGATCCAAACAGCTAAGCTGGATGAACAGGCTGCAAAAACGAGAACGCTCTACATCGCAATCGCCTTGTTTGTTGTCATCATTGTGGTAGTGGTGATCGGATATCGTGGAAAACAAAAAGCAAATCAGATCATTTTCGCGCAGAAAGAAGAGGTGGAAAAGCACCGCGATATGATCCAGATGAAGAGCAAGGAAGTGACGGATAGTATCCATTATGCGAAACGGATCCAGGGAGCTCTTCTTGCCAGCGACAGCCTTCTTCAGAAATTTTTGCCGGAATATTTTATACTATACAAACCAAAAGACATTGTCAGCGGGGATTTTTACTGGGCTAACGTCATCGATAATAAACTGATGCTGATCACGGCGGATTGCACGGGACATGGGGTTCCGGGTGCATTTATGAGCTTGCTGAATATTACTTACCTGAATGAAGCGGTTGCGGAAAAAAAGATCAGTTCACCGGATAGGGTGCTTGATCATGTGAGAGAACGAATCATTTCTTCACTGAATCCCGAAGGTGCGGAAACTGCGAGCCGGGATGGAATGGATGCAGTTCTTTGCGTGTTTGATATGAAAGGGATGTGGATGAGATTCGCTTGTTCCAACAACCCGCTTTGGGTAATCAGGAAAAATGAACTGATCGAATTTAAGCCTGATAAAATTCCTGTAGGCGCACATTACGATGAGTTAAAACCATTCACACTGCATACACTCGGATTGAGAAAAGGCGATATCGTTTACACATTTACTGACGGGTATGCCGATCAGTTTGGAGGAGAAAAAGGAAAGAAATTCAAATACCGTCAGCTTCAGGAATTGTTGCTGGCCAACCATCATCACTCTATGGAAGAACAAAAGCGGATTTTTGAAAAAACACTTTCAGAATGGCAGGGGAATCTGGAACAGGTAGATGATATTTTACTCATTGGTATTAAAGTATAAGCAAAGAAAACGTTCTAAATTCCTTTGAACTATCTTCGCATTGCGAAAAAACGCGGAACAAAAATTTGAGCAAGAAAGCCCTCATACTATTTTTTATCATCATCTATTTTCCAACGCTTATTCGCGCTTCGGTAGAAGTGGATAGCATCCGGAAATTTATTGCCGACACGAGTGATCCTTTGAAAAAATTTGAAGGGTATTACCGACTTGTGCTGCTTTCCAATTCTCCACATCAGCTTGCGGAAGCAGAAATCTATCTCGCCGAATGCAGAAAATTGGAAGAAGTAATTAAGACCCCAAAAACAACTGCCCGCTTAAGTATGTTGGTTGCGATCGTTACTTCCAATAAAGAAGAAAATGATCTCGCAATGCCCATGTATGCAAAAACTGCCTTGCAATTGAAAGCTCTGGGAATGAAACAGGAGTTGAGTGATTTATACAGTTTTTGGGGAGTGAAGGAAATGGATCTTGGTGATCCCGCTAAAGCATTGAGTCTTTTTACTAAATCAACTGCCCTCGCCAAAGAACTTAACAACCGTACCCTAGAATGTGAGAACCTGATCTTTGCAGGGAAAGCGTATTTGCTGATGGGCAATAGCGCAAAGGCGGTCGAGAATCTTCTGTCGGGTTTGAAAATGGCAGGGGAATTACAAGACAATGAATTCATTTCTGAAGCATCATTAATGCTGGGTGCGGTTTATTCTGATGGAAACAATCAGGAATACGCTATGAAGTACCTCAATGAATCAGCGCGTATTTCCGAAGCAATGAAGGATACTTCCATGCTGATCAACACCTATACGTACCTCGCAAACAATCATTACTATAACAAGCGTTATAAGGAAGCGCTCGACATGTATGAAAAGGTAAAAATATATTGCCTTACCCATGGTTCGCGCAACCTCTATGCAGGAACATTAGGAAACATGGGCAATGTGTACGCCGACATGGGCGACTACGAACGCGGGATGCCTTTGCAATTTGAAGCGGCAGCTATTTTTGAGGAAGTGGGTGATGTTCAGGGAATCATTATTTGTTATACGGCCATTGCTGTTGACTACCTGAATCTTAAACAATATGATAAATCCCTATTGTATTTTAATAAAGTATTACCTCTTGCACAGGATGCGAATTCAACTCTCGACCTGATCGAGATCCATGGGTCACTTGCCCGACTCTATGAGGAAACGAAAGACTACCAGAAAGCTTACGAAAATTTTAAATTGTACAGCGTATTCAATGATTCAGTTTATAACCAGGACAATGCCAGGAAGCTCACGGAGCTGCAGATGAATTACCAGTTTGAAAGCAAACAGAAAGAAGCGGATCTTCAGCAGGAACTCACCAATGAACGTTTCAAGCGAGTAATTGTGATGGCTGTTGCGGGAATTGTATTGCTGCTGGTGATCGTCTTCATCGTATACAGATCCAACAGATTAAAGAAAAAAGCGAACAAACAACTGGCTGCGTTTAATACGGAAATCCTTTTACAGAAACAAGAGATCGAGGTCAAGAGAACTCTTATTGAAGAAGCTTACAACGATATTAAATCAAGTATAAATTACGCGAAACGTATTCAGGAGGCTATCCTTCCTGTTCGTGATGAAATAAAAAAAGCCTTCGCTGATTCTTTCATATTATTCAAACCGCGTGATGTAGTGAGCGGGGATTTTTTCTGGTATGCTCATCGTGGAAATAAAAAGATCATTGCATGTGTGGATTGTACAGGTCATGGCGTACCGGGTGCATTTATGAGCTTGATCGGAAATACATTGCTGAATGAGATCGTAAATGAAAAAGGAATCGAACAGCCTTCCTTCATTCTCAATCTTCTTCATGAACGTGTAAGACAATCACTGAAACAGGATCATGCTTCCAATGAGGCGAGAGATGGAATGGACATGATGATTTGTGTTTTTGAAGAAGGTGTCGATACCATGCAATATGCCGGAGCCAACAGACCTTTGTTTCACATTCGTGATGGCGTGCTCACTGAGATTAAGCCCGATAAAATTTCTATTGGTGGAGAAAAAATGGAAGAGGACAGAAGTTTTACCAACCAGGTTCTTCAACTAAAAAAGAATGATTGCTTCTACATGAGCAGTGATGGATATGCAGATCAATTCGGAGGAGAGAAGGGTAAGAAGTTTATGGTGAAACGTTTCCATCAGCTCCTTGTGGTAATACATCAACTTCCAATGGAAAAGCAGGGTGAGCAGTTGAAGACAACCATCGAAGGCTGGCAGGGCAATCTGGAGCAGGTGGATGATATGCTTGTAATCGGAATCAGAGTTTAAAGCAGAACATTAATTTTATTTTAAAATGAAAAATATTTTCAGGACCGCTTTTTTAATTTTCTGTAGCTTGTTTATTCTTAAGGCGTCAGGACAAAATTCATCCGCCATCGTGGATAGTTTGAAGACAGCCCTTTCCAAAACAGGACAGGACACATTAAGAGTGAAGATCCTCAATGAACTTGCGAATGAGGAGAAATGGGATGATTTTCAACACGCCTTTAAATATGCCACTGATGCGAATGACCTTGCAGTTAAACTGAAATACGAACCGGGAAAAATGAATGCCCAGATGATGATGGGGCTTGCGTATTATTATTCCAATAAATATGATTCCGCTTTGTTCTATTATGACAAAGCGCTGATCATTGCAGAAGGATTAAAAAAGGATGAGCGGATCGCTATTGTTCTGAATAACATCGGACTTGTCCATCACGACCGCGCAGATTATAAAAACGCGCTGGATCATTATTTCCGTTCGATGAAGCTGATGGAAAAATCGGATAACAAAAAGCTCCAGGCAAGTTTACTGAATAACATCGCGCTTATTTTCCAGGAGCAAAAAAAGTATGATGACGCGCTGTCATATCACGAGAAAGCATTAAAGATTAAAAGAGAAATTAAAAATTTGCGCGGAATCGGCAGTTCGCTTCATAATATCGGATTGGTATATAAGCTGAAAGGCGAACTTGATAAAAGTCTTGAGTACAATCAACTGGCGCTTGTAGAAAGAAAAAAGGCAGAAGACCTTTCCGGAGTTGCCATGACATTGAACAACATAGGTTCGGTGTACGAGGACAAAAAAGAGTATGATCGCGCCCTGGGTTATTTTGAAGATGCACTAAAAATTCAGGAAAGTCTGGACGATAAGTATTACCTCACGATCACACTTTACAGCCTTAGTTCAAATAATTTTTACCGGGAGAAGTATCCTGCCGCACTTTCATTCGCAGAGAAGGCTCTTGGTATAGCAAAAGAAAATGGATTGAATGCGTTGATCAAACATGGGTATGAGTTGATCACCAGCATTTATGCGAAGCAGAATAAATTTGAAAAAGCATATGAGTATCAGCTCCTGTTTATTAAGATGAAAGATTCGATCCTGAATTCGGAGAACTCAAAACAAATGAATGAACTGCAAACGCAGTATGAAACGGAGAAGAAACAAAAAGAACTAGAGCTGGCGACCAAGAACAATGAAATTCAAACGCTGGAGCTGAACAAAAATAAATTATGGATGTGGATCATGGTTGTTGCCATTTTACTCGTGATCACATTGTCTGTTTTGTTGTACAACCGTTACCAGATCAAACGGAAAGCAAATACAATGCTGGAGCACCGCAATTCGGAAATGGCTTTGCAGAAAAAGGAAATCACTGACAGTATCAATTATGCGAAGCGCATTCAGGAATCCATTTTGCCGCCGCAGGATCATTGGCAGAAACTGTTGCCGGAAAGTTTTATTTTTTATCGTCCGAAAGATATTGTGAGTGGAGATTTTTATTGGGTGGAACAGCGTGAGGATGTGATCTGTTTTGCAGCGGTGGATTGCACTGGCCATGGAGTACCGGGAGCCTTGATGTCGGTAGTCGGATTTAACTTGCTCACACAGGCTGTGAATGAAATGAAGCTCAGCATTCCTTCTGAAATTCTCAAGCATCTTGATCATGGTGTAACAAAAACACTTCGTCAGTCGGAAGAAGGAAAAGGAGTAAAAGATGGAATGGATCTTTCGCTTTGTTCATTGAATTTAAAAACAAATGAGCTGCAGTATGCAGGTGCTTTTAATTCACTGTATTATTTCAGCAAAGGAGTTTTTCATGAAATCAAGGCCGACAAATTTCCAATTGGCGTGAACATAGATGGGAAAGTGGATGAATATACCAACCACACCATCCAGCTTGAAAAAGGAGATACAGTTTATTTATATAGCGACGGGTATGCGGATCAATTTGGTGGTCCGAAGGGGAAAAAGTTCAAATATAACCAGTTGAAAGAGCTCCTGAAGGAGATTCACAGCCTTTCTCCGGAGAACCAAAAGCAAGTAATCGAAGAGCGTTTTGACTCATGGAAACGTGAGCTTGAACAGGTGGACGATGTAGTAATAATAGGGGTTAGAGTCTGATTGCTACCCCAAAATTAAATAAGTATTCACTCCCTGCAAATGCACCGGATTAATATTATGCGTGCATAACTTTTCTTTTCCTTTCTCTCATTGTCTCTCCGAGGATCTGTCTTTGGCAATATATTTTTATTTCGATAAAATCTGAAACCCTTCCATTCATCGCGGCGTTTAACGATGTAGTTCTTAATTTATTGTTTAACGCTATTTTTAAAGAAACGGAGGTGTGTAATGAACACGCATACTAATTTCAGAGTTTTCTTTTGGATCAGTCTCCTCATCCTGTCTGTTCAATCGCGAAACGAAGCTTTTGCTTCACATGCCCAAAGCGCCGACATTACCTATCAATGTCTTGGCGGAAACCAATACCAGATTTCTTTGTCCTTCTACCGCGATTGTGCCGGTGTTGCAGCTCCAGTCACGGCATCCATTAATCTTGCTTCTGCCAATTGCGGACAGAATTTTAACATCACCCTGAACCAGATCCCCGGAACCGGAATGGATGTTTCACCTATCTGCAGTGCGATGAATTCTGAATGTGCCGGCGGAACTTATCCCGGTGTACAAGAATACATTTACAGAGGAGTGGTTACTCTGCCGGGCAATTGCGATGATTGGGTGTTCAGCTTCAGTCTCTGCTGCAGGAATGCATCCATCGGAACCATCATGAATCCTTCTGCGGAAAATATTTATGTGGAAGCCAACCTTGATAATCTGAATTTCCCCTGCAACAGTTCTCCTACTTTTTCCAATGATCCGATTCCATTTGTATGTGTCGGACAGCCGTATTGTTTTAACAACGGATCTTTCGATGTGGATGGCGATTCATTGTCATACACACTCATCGCTCCCCTTACCGGCCCTGCCACTACCGTAACTTATATCGCACCTTATACCGCTGCTCAACCTCTCGCTTCTTCGCCGGCTGTTACATTCAGCAATGTTACCGGAGATATGTGTATGAATCCGACTTCGTTACAGGTTACTGTTTTCGCAATTCTTGTAGAAGAGTGGAGAGCAGGAGAACGCGTTGGAAGTGTGATGCGCGATGTTCAGCTTCGTACTGTCACCTGCACCAATAACAATCCTTACGTGAACGGGATCAATAATACCGGAACATATACACTTACAGCCTGCGCCGGTGTTCCCATCAATTTTACCATCAGCTCATTCGATACCGATACAGCTCAGAATGTTTCTCTTGCCTGGAACAGCGGAATTGCAGCAGGTGCTTTTACATCATCAACTGGCTCGCGTCCTACCGGAACTTTCAGCTGGACGCCTGGTGTTGCTGATATCAGTGGCGCTCCGCATTGTTTCACTGTTACGGTTGTGGATGATAATTGTCCTTATAACGGATCTCAGACTTTTTCATTTTGTATCACCGTTACCGGAATTGCACTTACTACCTCTTCCACTCCTTCCAATTGCGG
>JALYRR010000013.1:0-16231 GCA_030855265.1 Bacteroidota bacterium
CCCTTCTCTGTTCACCCTTCCCTCTTCACCCTTCTCTGTTCACCCTTCCCTCTTCACTCTTCTCTGTTCACCCTTCCCTCTTCACCCTTCTCTGTTCACCCTTCCCTCTTCACTCTTCACATTATCACTTCATCACCAATCACCAATCACCATTCACCAATCACCCTTCACCCTTCACATTATCACTTCATCACCTAATCTGTTTTTTCTTTAAACTAAAATACTTACTTTAGCACCTCAATTTTAATTCTCTAATTCACAATTCAACCTTAGATATATGAGCGTATTAGTTAACAAACAATCAAGAGTCATTGTTCAGGGCTTTACAGGCACAGAAGGTACTTTTCATGCCGGACAAATGATCGAGTATGGAACCAATGTAGTAGGCGGAGTAACACCGGGGAAAGGCGGTTCAACCCATTTAGACCGTCCTGTATTCAATACAGTGAAAGAAGCTGTTGAAAAAGCCGGTGCAGATGTTTCCATCATTTTCGTACCGCCTGCATTTGCGGCAGATGCGATCATGGAATCAGCTGAAGGTGGTATCAAAGTGATTATTTGCATCACAGAAGGCATCCCGGTAAAGGATATGATCTCTGTTAAGGAATATCTTAAAGGAAAAGATTGCAGATTGATCGGACCGAATTGTCCGGGTGTGATCTCCGCAGATGAAGCGAAAGTAGGCATCATGCCCGGTTTCGTTTTCAAAAAAGGGAATGTAGGGATCGTTTCCAAATCAGGTACGCTTACTTATGAAGCATCTGACCAGACTGTAAAAGCAGGTCTTGGTATTACAACTGCCATTGGTATTGGTGGAGATCCTATCATTGGAACAACCACTAAACAAGCAGTTGAACTATTAATGAATGACCCTGAAACTCATGGAATCATTATGATCGGAGAGATCGGTGGCAATCTGGAGGCAGATGCTGCACGTTGGGTGAAAGCAGATGGAAACAGGAAGCCGGTAGTCGGATTTATCGCGGGTGAAACAGCTCCGAAAGGAAGAACAATGGGCCATGCAGGAGCTATTGTAGGAGGGGACGATGACACTGCAGAAGCAAAAAAGAAAATTATGCGCGAATGCGGGATCATTGTTGTTGATTCTCCTGCCGATATTGGAATTGCAATGGCGAAAGCCCTGGCTGATGAAACCAGAAAAGCGAGTCCGCATCATCATGCAAATCGTGTAGATTAAAAATTCATTAAAAGAAACAAAGACACTAAGAGAAGAAAAACTCTTGGTGTTTTTTTATTTATGGGATGATGGATTGGAACATGCAATTCATTCAGATTCTTTATACGCATAAAAACATTTCCCTATCTTTGGAACAAGAGGAAAAAGCAATTTTAAAAATAATAGCTATGAAATTACTGGAAGGTAAGATCGCATTGATCACAGGAGCATCAAGAGGAATAGGTCGTGGTATCGCTCTGAAATTTGCGGAGCAGGGTGCCAGCGTCGCATTCACTTATTTATCATCTGTTGAAAAAGGGCAGGCTCTCGAAAAAGAACTGGAAGCCTTCGGTGTAAAAGCTAAAGGATATCGTTCCGATGCCGGTGATTTTAAAGCAGCTGAAGAGTTGGTGACTTCCGTTGTGGCCGATTTCGGAACCGTGGATATCCTTGTAAACAATGCCGGAATTACCCGTGATACGTTACTGATGCGTATGAGCGAACAACAATGGGATGAAGTGATGAATGCCAATTTAAAATCGGTATTTAATCTTACTAAGGCTGTTCAGAAACCAATGCTCAAACAGCGCAAAGGCTCTATCATCAACATGAGTTCTGTGGTTGGAGTGAAAGGGAATGCTGGACAATCAAACTATGCCGCATCTAAAGCCGGAATTATTGGTTTTACAAAATCAGTGGCACTTGAATTAGGTTCCCGTAACATCCGCAGCAATGCGATAGCCCCGGGTTTCATTGAAACTGAAATGACGGATGCCCTTGATCAGAAAGTGGTTGAAGGCTGGAGAGATTCTATTCCATTGAAAAGAGGTGGGACTTCCGACGATGTCGCTAATGCCACCGTTTTTCTTGCTTCTGATATGAGCGCTTATATTACCGGTCAAACCCTGAATGTGTGTGGGGGAATGCTTACTTAATCGAATGCGAATTATACGAATTACGAATTAGGGCTTACCACCTATTAAGATAAATTTTACGGCTCTCATAACATTTCGAAAAAACGAAACAGATTATGTATGAGTTAAAAAGAAAAGATCTCCTTTATCCGGAGTTAAGTTTTAAGATTATTGGTTGCGCTTTTTCAGTTCATAACGAAATCGGGTACGGGTTTAAAGAAATTATCTATCAGAAAGCTCTTTCCCATGCATTTAAAGAGGCATCGCTTTCTTTTCAGGAGCAGGTTCAATGTGAGATCAAATATAAAAGTGAATTATTAGGTACGCGTTACCTGGATTTTATTGTAGAAGGAAAAATTATTATTGAGATAAAAAGGAATGATGCTTATTCAAAAGCACATATGGATCAGACCGTTGAATATTTAAAAGCAACGAATCAAAAGTTAGCAATCCTGATCAATTTTGGATCTGAAGGAGTAAGATGCAAAAGATTGATCAACCCAAATGCCTTATGATTTCATTAATAGAAATTCACTTAAACTTGGTTTCGAATATTCATATAATTCCTTATTCGGTTCTAACTAGATTAGTTATTCGCTTAAATTCGTTATTCGCTTGATTCGTTATTCGATTACACATAGATTCGCTATTCGCTTGATTCGTTATTCGCTTTTCTTGATTCACTTATTCAAAAATACGGTATCGTTTAAATGAATCTGATTATTGATTACCCCTGGTGGTTTGTATTGTTTTGTGTCCTTGCAGGCGCCTTGTACTCCTTTGTCCTTTATCGCAAGGAAAAAAAATTTAATGAGATTTCTGTTTGGATCATTCGTTCAATGTCAGCATTCCGTTTCCTGGCCATCACTATCCTCTGCTTTCTCCTGCTCTCCCCATTAATCAGAACTGTGAACCGCAATGTAGAAAAGCCGGTGATCATTGTCGCACAGGATAATTCTGAATCCCTTATCGCAGGTAAGGATTCTGCCTATTACAAAAAAGAGTATAAAGAAAAGTTAAGCGCTTTGATCGCAGCGCTGGAAGATAAATTCGAAGTGCGGATGTATTCCTTTGCTGATGATTTCAAAGATCTCTCTACTCCGGATTCATTGGCTTTTGATGGCAAGCAAACCGATATATCCGGTGTCTTCAATGAGATTGAAACCCGCTACAGCAACAGGAATGTCGGCGCGATCATTCTTGCCAGCGATGGTTTATTTAACAAAGGTTCTCATCCTGTTTATTCTTCTGAAAAACTCAATATTCCTGTATATACAATTGCTTTGGGTGACACAACCATAAAAAAAGATGCGGTTGTTTCAAAAGTTGAACATAACAGACTCGCTTACCTTGGCAATGAATTTCCTCTGGAAGTAGTGATTTCGGCTAAACAATTAAATGGCAAATCATCCACATTAACAGTAAGTAAAGGGGGAGCAACTCTTTTTAGTAAACAGCTGATATTTAAATCGGATTCCTACCTGGAAACCATTCCTGTTCTCCTGGAAGCAAAAGCGGCCGGACTTCAACATTATACAATTCGTATCAGCGGTCAGAGCGATGAAGTGACCTTGGCTAACAATGTAAAAGATGTTTTTATTGATGTATTAGATGCCCGCCAGAAAATCCTGATCCTGGCTGATGCGCCACATCCGGATGTTGCTGCAATTAAATTGTCGATCGAAGGTAATCGCAACTACGAAGTGGAAAGTTTTTCAATTGATAATTTCGATAAGCCTCTGAAGAAGTATAATCTGATCATTCTGCATCAGCTTCCCGGACAAAGAAATTCCGCATCCAGAGTTTTAGCGGAAATAAAAACATCGAATATTCCGGTATGGTCGATCTCCGGAGCATCTGCCTTGTTAAGAAGTGACCTTTCGTTACAATCAGCTGTGCAACGGACAAACGAAGTGGAACCTATTCTTGAAAAGAACTTTCCGTTGTTCAGTATCAGCGATGAACTGAGCGATGCGATTCGTGACTTCCCGGCAATTGTATCACCTTTCGGAATGTTTCAGGCAGACAATAGCAGCAATGTCCTCTTATACCAACGGATTGGAATAGTAGATACCAAAACTCCTTTGTTATTTTTTAATTCTGTCGGTGAAAATAAAGTTGCTGTATTAGCCGGAGAAGGGATCTGGAAATGGAGATTGCAGGATTTCGCGGCCCATGGAAATCATCAGTTGTTTGATGAGCTCATCTCCAAAACGGTTCAGTATTTATCTGTAAAAGTGGATAAAAGTTTTTTCAAAGTAATCGGGAAGAGCAATTTCCAGGAGAATGAACCTATTGAATTTACTGCAGAAGTTTACAATGAAAGTTACGAATTATTGAACGAGCCCGAAGTGAACATTGTTTTCACGAATTCAGCGGGTAAAAAGTTTCCGTATTCCTTCAGTAAAACCACAAATGCCTATCGCCTCAATGCAGGTATGATGCCGGTTGGTGAATATAAATACGAAGCCAAAGTGAAAGTAGGTTCCCGCCTTTATTCTCAGAAGGGCGAATTCAGTGTAAGCGCTCTGCAGGTGGAACTCACGAATATTGTTGCGGATCATCAGTTGTTATTCAGCCTTGCACAAAAACACCGCGGAGAAATGATTTATCCGGCCGGAATGGAGACACTCACAGATAAATTAAATCTGCGTGAGGATATCAAATCCGTTTCCTATTCTGAGAAAAAATTAAATGATCTCATTAATCTGAAATGGATCTTTTTTATTCTTCTCGCCCTTCTCAGCCTTGAGTGGTTCATGCGAAAGCGTAATGGTGCGTATTAAATTTTTAGAAGATGAAAAATTTTCTGCTGATTCTTATTCCTGCCTGAGATGCTATTGAACAATCAAAACAGATACAGCAACGTCTCCATCATTTTAATCTTTGTTGTGATCCTTTCTGTTTTCTTTTATTTCGGATTGTGGAAGAAGAACAGGGTTACCCTTGATTCACCGAGTTATTACACTTATCTGCCTGCCGCCCTGATTCATCAGGATCTTCAGCTGAAATACATTGACAAAAATCCGGAGTATTACAAAAACAAGGTTTGGTTCTACCGTATCGAAGGAAATAAAAAACTGATCAAACATCCTGCTGGATGGAGTGTGATGATGTCTCCTTTTTTCATTGCCGGCCATATCATCGCAAAGTCCACCGGTGCAGTGGCGGAAGGGTATTCAATGACTTACCAGAACGCGATCAGCATTGGCGTTCTCATCTGTCTGCTGATTGGATTGTTGTACCTCAGAAAAATTCTGCTTGATTATTTTTCGGACAAGGTTACTGCGATCACTTTATTGGCGATTGTACTCGGAACAAACTTATTGTGGTATTCTACTTTCGAAGGTTTTATGCCACATACTGTTTCTTTTTCATTGTTATGTATTTGCATCTATAATTTCCTGAACTGGCTGAAAGAAGGCCGAAGCAAATTTTTAGTTGGCTTTGCGTTGGCTCTTGGATGTAGCATACTGATAAGGCCTTTGGCAATTACGGTGATCGTTTATTTTTTGATCCATGGCTTCCTTGCAAAAGGAGGTATGAAAGCATTCCTTGACTTTCTTAAACCACAATGGAAATTAATTATAGCTGCTGCCGGAATTACTTTTCTGATCGCATTCGTTCAACTGGCATACTGGAAAATGGCTACTGGCAACTGGCTGTTCGATGTATATGTAGATGAACACTTTGTTTTTAGCAGCCCTCAGATGTTTGCTTTCCTGTTCAGTTTCCGTAAAGGATTGTTCGTCTATTCACCAGTCCTCATTTTCTCAATCATTGGTTTTGTTTACCTCTTCAAAAAGCACAAAGATTTTTTCTGGTCGTCGGTTATTCTTTTGACGCTTACGGTCTTCCTCCTTTCCTCCTGGTGGGCCTGGAGCTATGGGATTTCATGGGGATTACGTCCTATGATTGACTATTATTCATTTTTAGCAATTCCCCTTGCTGCAGGGTTTACAGTTGCTTTTAACTCTGGCAGATTCTTCAGAATCCTGGGCGCAATTGCTCTTTTTCTTTTTCTTGCCCTGAATCTTTTCCAGACCTGGCAATACAAAAACGAGTTGATACATTATGATGATATGTCAAGGGAATCTTATTTTATTGGATTTATGCAAACCAAAGAAAGTCCGGGATGGCGGGATCATCTGAAACCATATAACTGGCAGCGAAGAATTGCGGGACTGTCTCAGATTGAATATTCGAATGAGTTCATTAAAAATTATCCGTCGTCCAAATCAGTGTATTTTCGTGGAAGCAATCTCCTATATGTTTCAAGCAGCATTCAGGCGGATTTTGTACTTACATGTTATTTTAATGAGATCGGTAAAGAGGAGCAATTTTATATTGAACGCTCCGGAGATATGATTTCGATAAAAGCGTCAAACGGAAAATACCTTTCACACAAACCGCATGAGCACGATATTGTTGTTGCGGATGCGACCTTTGCAGGCGAGACTGAAAAATTTAAAATGACGATAATCGACGATAATAAAATTACCTTGCAGGCATTGAATGGAAAAATGTTGTCCATCGGAGAAAAGCCACCGTTTATCATCCGGGCCACCGAGGCTTCCGGCAGCTCATCTTACTTTCGTATCTTTAGCATTGATGATCATCAGACCCGGTAAATTGTGAACTACCCGAAAAAGGAATATTTTAATCGTCTTGCCACGCGCCGTATAAAACAACGCGCTGCCCGTTCATACTATTGGAATGATATTACCAAATACTGTAATTATTTTTCACATGACGGTCTTTCTGTGCTGGAGATCGGATGCGGAACAGGTGAGTTATTGAATACGATAAAAGCGAAACGTAAAACAGGAATAGATTTCAGCGAGGAGATGATTTATCAGGGAAAAAATCAATTTCCTGATTTGGATCTTCGTGTTATGGCTGCCGAAGATTTGCAGATGAATGAAAAGTATGATCTGATCATTCTCTCCAACCTGATCGGTTACCTCGATGATATACAGATAGTGTTTTCAAGGCTTCATAAAGTTTGTCATCCCAATACCAAAATCATTGTTACATATTATAATTTTCTTTGGGAACCTGTCCTGAAATTCAGCGAAATGATCGGACTAAAAACCAGAACACCTGTTCAGAACTGGTTAAGTTTGCCGGAAATCCGGGATTTATTAAAGTTATCCGGATTTGAATCTTACAGGAATTCACGAAGAATGATCCTGCCGGTTTACATTCCATTGCTGGCTGAATTATTAAATAATTTCATCGCGAAATTTCCATTTTTTCGTTTGTTGTGCCTCAATAATTTTGTTTTCGCTCGTCCGGTTTTAGAGAGTAATGAAGAAAAGTTCAAAGAAGCATTTTCTGTTTCTGTAGTGATTCCTGCTTGCAACGAAAGCGGTAACATCGAAAATGCAGTGCTGAGGATGCCTAAACTTGGCAGTAAAACTGAAATCATTTTCGTAGAAAGCAATTCAACAGATGATACCTGGGAACAGATAAAAAAGGTTCAGGAAAAATATGCATCCACACATTCCATAAGGATCCTGAAAACAGAAGGAAAAGGAAAAAATGATGCAGTGAGAAAAGGTTTTGAAATGGCAGATGGAGATATTCTTATGATCCTTGATGCTGATCTTACTGTTGCACCCAGGGAGCTTTCCAAGTTTTACAATGCCATCGCCACAGGAAAGGGCGATTTTATCAATGGCTCCAGACTCGTTTATCCAATGGAAAAAGAGGCGATGAGGTTCCTTAATTTACTTGGTAACAAATTTTTTAGTTCTGTTTTTACCTGGTTACTTGATCAGCGGTTAAAAGATACATTGTGTGGCACCAAGGTCTTGTTCAAAAAAGATTATGAACTGCTTGCCGCCAATCGGAGCTATTTTGGAGATTTCGATCCTTTTGGAGATTTCGATTTGCTTTTCGGAGCCCATAAGTTGAATTTGAATATCGTTGAAGTGCCCGTCAGATACCGTGAGCGGACCTATGGCCGAACAAACATCTCCAGATTCAGGCATGGATGGATCTTATTGCGGATGTGTTTTTTTGCTGCCAGGAAGATCAAGTTCCGCTAGATTATTTCCGTCCAATAGGCGTAATTCGTCATCTTCCTGAAATTCATACCTCTTCATTGAATATTCGTCTAAATTTAATATTGAGGTCTTGGTGTTAATTCAATTTAATGCTTATTTTTATAAAATACATAACACAAGAACCTGATGGTAACAACAGAAACATTTGATATTAAAGTTCAGAAGATCGCAAATTCAAGGATCAATGAACTGGATTATAATAACATCACCTTCGGAAAGCTTTTTTCGGATCACATGTTCCTTGCTGATTACAAAGACAATGTTTGGGGCGACGCCAATATAATCCCATACGGTCCTGTACCAATGAGTCCATCTTCTTCTGCCCTGCATTATGGACAGGCGATCTTCGAAGGAATGAAAGCCTATAGAAATGATAAAGGCGAAGTGTTTTTGTTCAGACCTCTTGACAATCATAAGCGGATTAATATTTCTGCAGAACGCATGGCTATGCCGAGCATTCCTCAGGAATTATTCATGGCTGGATTAAGTCAGCTCGTGAAAATGGATAAGGATTGGGTGCCGGATGCAGAAGGTGCTTCGTTATATATCCGTCCATTCATTATCGGAACGGATGAATTCATTGGAGTAAAACCATCTGACAATTATCGTTTTTATATCATTACTTCACCTGCAGGAAGATATTACAATGAACCGGTAAAGGTGCTTGTTGAAACCACCTACATTCGCGCAGTGGAAGGCGGAGTGGGGTATGTAAAGGCTTCAGGAAATTATGGACGTTCTTTATTTCCAACAAAATTAGCACAGCAAAGAGGTTATCAGCAGATTATCTGGACGGATGCCCGTAATCACCGTTACCTTGAGGAATCCGGAACGATGAACCTTATGATCGTGATTGATGATGTTTTGATTACACCACCTGTGGGTGATACCATCCTCGCAGGAATTACACGCGACAGTGTGCTTACTCTTGCACGTGACTGGAAAATGAAAGTTCAGGAACGTAAGATCAGCATCGATGAAGTGCTCGACGCTCATAAACGCGGAACGTTGGAAGAGGCATTCGGAACAGGAACTGCTGCAACTATTGCACATATCTCCACAATAGGTTTTGAAGGAAAGGATTATGTTTTACCTTCTGTATCAGGTCGTATCTTCTCGAACCGTGTTGCTCAGGAATTGGAGAACATCCGCAGAGGTAGAGCGGAAGACAGACATAACTGGATGTATAAAGTGGGATAGTTATTTCTTTATAAAATAGAAAAAGGGAGCACATCTGTTAAAACCGGATAGCTCCCTTTTTAAATGTCTTTATTTTTGCCACCTCCGAAAATCCAGGGAAACAAGGCGAGACTTCTCATCCCTGTTCTTGAAATTAAATAGGCTCCGGCATTCAGTAAACGGCTAAACACTCCATTTTTTTCGATAAAATCTGTGGATGATATTTTTTTACACCCGGTGTTTTTTATTTCCTCAATATGGAGCCGTATCTTTTCTGCAAAATTTGAATCTATTACGTCAACATTCATTTCAATGCTGCTCAACGCACTCAGGTGATTCAGGTTGAACGAACCAATGGTTGCCCATTTCCCATCAACCATTGCAAGTTTCCCATGCAATACCGATGGTTGCCATTCATAAAGCTCCACTCCGCGTTTGAGTAAAGAACTGTATAAATAATAACTGGCTCTTCTCAACAGAGGAGCATCACTTTTGCCTGCAAGAATAATTGTGACTTTGATTCCCCTTGATGCAGCCTGTTTCAATGCTCTCCGGATCTTTTTTCCCGGAAGGAAATAACTCGAGACGAGTGTAATCGATTTTTCCGCCTGTCTGAAAGCTTCAAAATAACTCCTTGAAACCTGGTTCCTTCCCCGTAATCTATCGTTGGAGCGGAAACGAACCATCGGCTCTTTAACTGCCGGAATGGAGCTTTCAATAGTTTCATTACTGAATTTTCGATTCAATAGTCTGAAACAAATTCGTTCGGCTTCTCTGCTAATTTCTCCACGGATCAAAATTGCATAATCCAACCAGGCTGGTTCTGTGGCGCTTCCCCTGTATTTGTCAGCAATGTTGATCCCGCCAATCAAGGCAGTTTTCTGGTCGGAAACAATGATCTTATGATGCATTCTCCTGCCGAGATGGAATGTGTTTTTGGAAAAAAACGGCTCGAACATTCTCAGGTGAATCCCGGAATCTATCAGTGCCTGTTGAAACTCATCTGTCAGTTTTCCTGAACCGAAAGCATCGATCAGTAAGTGGATACTAACTCCACGTTTCGCGGCATTTTTAAGTTCATCCGCGATCAGAATTCCAGTGGAATCTTCATCAAAAATATAGGTCTGGAAGTGGATCGTGGACTTTGCGCTCTGGATGAGATCTTTAAGCCGATCAAAATAATCTTCCCCACTGTACACCAGAATAACCTCTTCGGCTGAATGATAATTTTCCTTTGTCGCGCTTTTTTCGCTCTTCATAAATTCTATTTAACTAAGCGAAGGTGTTTTATTTTCTAAATTTTTTAATGAGGTCGCTGATCATTGTGCGTTTTCCCATCATTCCCCGCCAGCCTTCACGAACAAGGATTATGCCCGGGATGTTGATGAGGAAGAAGGGTGCAGGCCAATAGGATCTTATGGTTCCTGCTGTTGTAACAGATATGATGAGGAAGCCCACAAACATTCCGCTTGCAAAAAACATATTGTAAATAAATGGAGAACGTTTGTAAAATTCTTCGTCCGACTGATTTTTATATGCCCCTTTGGAACTGCTCGAGTCGTATTGGAACTCAGCGGACCTTACATCATTTTTTACGGAAGAACCGTAATAATGTTTCTTTCGCTCAGCTTCAGCACGGTTGGCATCTACATAGTTGAGTTTGATGTCGTGGATATAACGCTTACGTTCATCTGTCAGAATCTCATAGGCTTCATTGACTACAGCAAACACTTCATTCGCTTTTGGAGAATTATTTACATCCGGATGCACCAGCTTCGCTTTGAGACGGTAAGCTTTTTTAATATCATCCAGTGATGCTGAACGCTGGATTTCTAATATTTTGTAATAATCGTAATGCATTCGTATTGCTAATTTATGCAATTTTTAGCGGTTTGCGTCTTATCCTGAAAAGGAGGCAAAATGCGTTATGTACTCACTCTGTTTATCTTATCCCAGATTATCCTGATCAATGCTCAAACAGCTATCGATCTTAAAGAAATCACTGTTTTGGGCAACCGTGATCCCGACACCGTGTTCGGAACCTGGAAATACAGTGTCTGCGATTTTGAGTTTTCTGATGACCGGTTGATCATATTAACCTTTGACAAAAAAGAAGAGGATAAAACGATCCGACTGGTAGATGCTTCTCAAAAAGTACTTTCATCTTTCCGTATTCCTGATGTAGCACGGGAACTCTATAAAGATTACATGGGTTATATCAATGTGATGTGCAAGGAACATATTTATCGGGTGAAAATTGATGGTGATAAAATCGGTCTCATCTCCTTGCCGGCCGGAGATTTTCGGGCGCTAGTAATGCCTTGCGTCGATACAATTGAAAACAGTGTTTATTTCTCCGACTTTCAGCCGGATTATCCTCAGTTCAGTTATTATGCCTATAACAGGACGGATAGTGTTCTTACAAAAGTGAAAACAGTTTCCGATGCTGAAATTCTTCATGGTTACAACATGGAATATTATTTTTTGAAGCCAAAGGAAAGACTGCAGGCGAGAAATCTTGCTGATTATTATGGTGTGGATAAGCATCGTGTGGCAGCAAACATAAGCGGATTAACAAGCAGCGTTTTTTATACACCTTTGTATTCACCTTTGTATATAATCAGGGATACGGCTATGATTTTCGATCATTGTTCCAATGCAATCCTGAAATACAATAAACAACTGGCGCTTGTAGATTCGGTTCCAGTGAATTATCATCATCCTGTTAAATGGAAAGAATGGAAGAACAAACTGATCGCGGACAAAGAAACCGGAAAAGTGTATGCGGTTTATCAACGCTCAGGATTCACTTACCTGAAGGAAATTGATCTGCAAACAGGTAAATTAACCGGTTCATTTAAGTTGATTCATCGCTCGGCTGACAGGTTGAAGATCCGCAATGGGTATGTTTATTATGTATACCGGCCTTTCGAATCTCTTCAAGAGAAGTTCGTTTATAAAGATTTGATCAGAAATAATTGAATTATGGATGGATTTTTGTAAGTTTATGTTGTGTTAAAACAAAAACTAATAAAAATGAAAAAAGCGATCACAATTCTTTCTCTTGCGGCTCTAGCAATTGTCGGAACCACCGCATTTAAACCTGTTACCAACCCTGAACTTGAATTGGGTGCTGCCATCCCTAAATCTGATGTGAAGATGATGGATGTTTCCGGAAAGGAAATTTCCCTGGCAGATGCTAAACTTGAAAACGGATTGTTGGTTATCTTTTCCTGCAATACATGTCCATACGTAAAACTGGCAGAAAACCGGATCAAGGACATCACTTCCATTGCTCTGCGTTTTAAAATCGGTATCGTAATAGTGAATTCCAATGAAGCTCAGCGCTCTGCTGATGATTCTTTCGAAGAAATGAAAAAATATGCTACCGCACAGGGTTACAAAGCTAATTATGTGGTCGACAAGAATTCACAAGTTGCTGATGCGTTTGGTGCAACACGCACACCTCAGTGTTTCCTGTTTGATAAAAACGGACTCGTTTATCGCGGTGCAATTGATGACAACATCAAAGATGCGGCTGATGCAAAAGAATTATATCTGAGAGAAGCCTTATTCGCAGTTGGTACCGGAAAACCGGTTAAAACAACTTCAACAAAATCTGTTGGCTGTACGATTAAACGAGTTGAGTAAGATTTAAAAATAATATAAAAAAAAATGCGCCTTCGTTAGGCGCATTTTTTTTTATTTCTTTTCCTTGTAGCGGTATTCTGCAAGGAGCAACTCAATGTCTTTTATCAGTTGGTAGGTGTTGCTTGAATCCGTGCCGTCATAAAATCCCCTGATCCGCTTGTCTTTATCGATCAAGGCAAAATTCTGAGTATGAATAAAATCATCCGGACCACCGTCTCCTTGTTCTGCATTCAGCAAATATCCGTTTCTGGCGATCGCATACAATTCTTTCTTGTCGCCTGTTACAAACATCCATTGAGATGCATCTGCATGATGCTGGATGGCATATCTTTTCAGTTGTTCAACTGTGTCCACCTCCGGATCAACGGTATGCGACAAAAATTTAACAGCAGGATTGCCTTTGAACTTTTCATATACCTGTTCCATGTTATTGCTCATTACTGGGCAAATGCTTTTGCAAGTGGTGAAAAAGAAATCCGTGACATATATGCTTCCCTGGAAATCTTTCTGGCTGATGCTTTTTCCATCCTGGTTTATAAAACTGAAATCAGGGATCGTATGGTAAGAAGTGTCGGTTTTGCCATTCTTCGATTCATATTGTTTATCTCCGAAAACAGGAAGATAGCGGGCGGGCTTGTCGGAGTCATGAATAAAAAAAGCATAGACAAATACACCCGTGGCGGCAATAAGCAATAATAGATTAACCGGTTTTACTTTCATTTAGTTTCAGATTGTTGAATAAGTTCTATCTCGTTTTTTAGGAATTGGTAATCAAGTTTTTTTTCAAAAAAATGATCCGCTTTTTTTGCATTGTTTAAGATGAGTGTGGCGGGAATGGCGCCGCTCCATAGGGTTGATATTTTTGGGATAAAATAATTTCCATTTACTTCGTCAAGTAAAACGATCTGGGAAACAATTTTTTTTGATTGAATAAACGGGATTAGCTTGCTTTGAATGTCTTCTTTGAAATCAAGGCTCACAAGCAATACCTTGACTTTTTTATCACCAAAACTTTTATGAATACTGTCGAAATCCGGCAGTTCTTTTACGCAAGGCACACACCAGGTAGCCCAAAAATTTACAATGTAAGTTGTATCAGAAGTGTTGCGGATTCTTTTTTCAAGATCAGCTAATTTCAACACTTTTATATCCTGCGCGGCAGATAAAAAACTGCAAATGAGAAGAGGAATTAATAAAAGAGTTCTCATTCGCTTCTGTTAATAATGAAGGCGTTTTCAGATTTTGTAAATCCGGTTTTCGGATAGTATTCCATGGCGGTTGGTGCTGACAAAAGGAGCAACATACATTGCTCTCCAATAGTGTCTTGTGTAAGTTCAATGAGTTTTTTACCCAGCCCGGTCCGCTGGTGTTCCTTTTTAACTGCAAGATCCGATAGATAGCAACAATAATTAAAGTCTGTTACGGAACGCGCGATTCCAATCAGTTCAATGCCGTCCCATGCCGTAATAACGAGGTTCGAGTTGTCAAGCATCAGTTGGATCCTTGCAGGATCTTCAACAGGACGTTCAATACCGGAACTCTTAAATACTTCAATCACTTCAGGAGCTTTTACGGTAGCATTTATTTTAAATTGAATCTTCATAATTATCTTTTGATAGAAGGTAAATTTACAAATAAGAAAGATAACCTGAGGAGAATTTCCTTGAGGTAAATATTTGATAATCAGTGTGAAATTCTTTGTTCCCAAAATCTTACCACCTGAGGATTAAAAAGGCTTGGATACAGAAATAATTCATATTTTTAACCTTCAGAAATCAGATAACAGTTATGGCAGGCGGTTTTGTTGAAGAATACAGGATTATTTCCCCGGCGATCAGCACAGCGGGTGTCTATTACTTTACAACAGACAGTGGAATAAATTACGAGGTTCGTTTTGGACGCAGGCAGGATAATATCCTACATGCTACCATTGTTTTTGGTGTTACAAATGATGAATATGAAGGGGAAGAATACACAGTAACCAACAAAGGTGAGCTTTACAGGGTTATGACCACCATTGTAAGTGTGGTGAAAATGTTCATGGGTGAACATCCCAAAATGGTGGCTTACGAATTTACCGGACTGGCAAAGGATACTGAAGCTGATGATAAGTTAACCTCCAGAATCAATCTTTATAAAAGATATTTGCCTCGGATCTTTGAAAAGGACTGGAAGT
Organism: Bacteroidota bacterium; assembly: GCA_030855265.1. Taxonomy (GTDB): domain Bacteria; phylum Bacteroidota; class Bacteroidia; order 2-12-FULL-35-15; family 2-12-FULL-35-15; genus 2-12-FULL-35-15. The sequence continues at coordinate 15,169 of JALYRR010000013.1, forward strand.
TTGATTACTCCAAAGGAAATACGATCACTGTTACCCGAAACAGATAATTTAGAATTAAAACAAATTTAAAATGATAAAAAAATCACTCCTACTACTGATATGCCTTCTCACTGTGGCTTTCAGTTATTCACAAAAGCGAATTTATTTTTGCGAAGATTATACCGCGACCGGTGAGCCTGTAAAAACATCAAGTGTCTGGAACATTAAATCCAGCGGTGGAATGGTGTATTTTCTGTATCAGAATGACGGTGCGAATATAACTGCCGGATCTTTGAATATATATGTGGATAAGCTTACTGGAAAGGAATACAAGGAATATTCAACCAATAATCTGATACCGGATAAATACAAATCCTGGGTGATTTACGACTATAAATTTACCGAAGCAGGGGAGTACAAAGTCACTTTCATGGATGGAACAAAATCCCTCGCAACAGAATATGTTACTATTCAAATCAAAGAAGGAGAAGTTGCGTCCGCTAAAACGGAAGGGACTAAACTAACGTCCGATTATTATACCGAAGCGAAAATAATTTTCTGCGAAAGTGTAGATGATAAAGGGTTTGCGAAAACACCTTCTTCTGTTTTTAACATTTCAGCTTCTGCCGGAGGTTATATATATGTGTTGGTGGATCATCTGAAGCCATTAAAAACGTCAGAGATCATTGTGGATGTATGGAAAGGGGATGGATACAAGGAGTTTGTAGAAACCGTTCGATTTGAGGTGAAAGAGAACTGGGAGTGGTCGGATTTTAAATATACATTCTACAAGGATGGTAAATATAAATTTTCCATTTACAATAAAGATGAGGTCTTCATTCAAACCGGCTATGTTTCGATCAGCTATAATTAAACAACATTTATAAAAGAAACGCCCGCTAATTAATTTAGCGGGCGTTTTTTTTACTCTAATTATTTATTTGTTCTTTAGTTCTCTTTTTCTTTCTCGAGCAAATCTATCAAACCACCCACTCGTCACAATCAGAGATCAATGTTAATTATTAATGTCAGTTCGAGCGGAGTCGAGAACCGTTAAAAGAATTGGAATTCATCTCAACTCATG